>UQHW01000006.1 GCA_900540935.1 uncultured Collinsella sp.
GGCCCGTGGGTTATACCCTAAGAGCAAACCACCCTTTTTAAGGGTGGTTCTGATTGCACGGTACGGATGTGTTTTATTGCACGTTGGGCGGGCTTGCAAACCGTTCGGACGCTAAAACGAACCGACCGCGCCTTCGTGCCGTCGAGGGTGTTCATAAGTGGATAGTATGGGCTTACTTATTACAACGTGCGCCGTGTCTGGGAAGCGCGGTGCCGCTTATTGGGAGGAACAACATGAAAAAGAAGCTGCTGCTTGCGCCCCTCATGGCCGTCTTGGTTGCGTGCGTGGTCGTGCTCTCCGGCTGCGGAGGCCCTTCGATCGAAGAGCTCATCACCGAGGACCTTACGACTCAGTTCGATGAGGTCAAAAACGGTGGTGACGATTTCCTCTCTGGCCTGGAGGAGGCTTCGGGCGACGAGTTCGAGCAGCTGGGTATCGATCCCAAGGAGTATGCCAAGACCTACCTCGAGGGCTTTGACTACGAGATCGGCGACGTGACGGTCGACGAGGACAAGGGCGTTGCAACCGCCGAGGTCTCCATCACCTGCAAGTCCATGAACAAGATCGTCGAGGACTTCTCCACCCAGTATCAGGAGAAGGTCGCTGCACTCGACACGGTTTCTTCCGATGACGAGCTGTACAAGATGGCCGGCCAGGTGATGGTCGATGTGACCAAGGCCACCGAGCCCAGGAAGACCACGGTTATCTTCAAGTACACCTGCAACGATGACGGCGAGTGGTCTGCCGACGACTCCGTCAACTCCGAGATGATGGATGCGATGCTGAGCTAGGGGAGTTACGCGGTTCTACGAACCGCGTAACCAGTTGACGCTGCGCGCCGCCCAAGCCGACAATTTGTCATTCAAAAGGCGAGGCATGACCAGAAGGTCTATGCCTCGCCTTTTTCATGCCAACTTGTTCGGCTTGGACGTCGCTCGCTGTCCGTCCTCTACCTGTGGTGTCGCCATTGTTGAGGGGTAGCTAATTTGGGACGGGGCTCTTTTAGCTGCCCCGTGCCCATCTAAGTTGCGGTGAAATAGGGACTGTTTGGGGGCAGTAGGCCGGCAATCAGTCCCTATTTCACCGCAACTTATTGGTGGGCGGCTCGCTACTTGCCCAAGATCAGTACAGCGAGTTCGTCCTGGGTGTCCACCACGTAGTCGGCGCCGGCGGCCTCAAGTTCTGCTCGGCCGCGGAAGCCCCAGGTGACGCCGGCGCTCTTAAGGCTGGCGTTGTGGCCGGTCAGAACATCGACATTCGAATCGCCTACGTAGAGCGTGGTCGCCGGGTCGGCGCCCAGCTCCTTCATTACATGCAGCGTGACGGGCGCCTCGGGCTTGGGAGGAAACGCATCGACTCGGCCCTGCACCAGCGCAAAGCGCTCGGAACCAAAGTATTTCTCGATAAGCGGAACCGCCGAGACGTGGTCCTTGTTGGTGAGCACGGCAAGCTCAACGCCCGCGGCGCGCAGGCGGTCGAGCATCTCGATAGTACCGGCATAGGGGGCAGTGTGGTCCTCCTTGTGCTCGCCGTAATAGGCCCTAAACTCGGCAAGCGTCTGCTCAAACACGCGGCCGTCGCCCGCGTACTCGGCGGGCATAAAGCGCTCGACCAGTTTGAGCATGCCGTTTCCCACCTTGTAGCGGTACTCGTCCACGGCAAACGTGGGCCAGCCGTGCATCTCGCAGGTATGGTTGCCGGCGGCCGCCAGATCCTCGAGCGTGTTGAGGATGGTGCCGTCCAAATCAAAAATCACATGGGAAAACGCTGCTGCCATGGGTGCTCCTGCCGTTTGAGTTGTAAAGCGCACCCCATGATACTGGCCCTGCACGTCGGGCGTGCCTGGAATCTGAATATCTGTAACAACCTTGAGTTGCACTGCGGCGGCTGCGCGCCATGTCCGCTAGCAAATCCTCGGCAGCTGCTCTCCCACGAGCATGTCGAGGATACGCGTCGAGCCCCAGCCGGTGCGCACGCGAACGGCGGGACGAGCACCTTCGGCGACCGGCAGCACGCGACCGATGATGGCGGCGTTCTCGCCGTAGCGGGCGGCACGCATGGCTGCTAGCGCCGCGTCGGCCTGCTCGGCTGGCACCACGGCGACCATCTTGCCCTCGTTGGCAACCTGCAGCACGTCGTAGCCGAGCATCTCGCAGGCGGCCTGCACGTCGGGGCGCACGGGTACGGCGTCCTCGTCAATCTCCATGGCAACGCCGCTGGCCTGGGCAAACTCGTTGAGCGTGGATGCCAGGCCACCGCGCGTGGGGTCGCGGAAGCAACGCGTGTCGGGGGCGGCGGCCAGCACGTCGGCAATCAGGTGGTTGAGGGGCGCGGCGTCGCTCTCGATGCTGCTCGAGAACGCCAGGCCCTCGCGCTGGCTCATGATGGCGATGCCGTGGTCGCCCAGCGTGCCCGAGACCAGGACGACGTCGCCGGGCTGGCAGCTGGCGCCGCTGAGCGTCACGCCCGCGGGAACCTCGCCCACGCCGGCGGTGTTGATGTAGACGCCGTCAGCTCCGCCGCGCTCGACCACCTTGGTGTCGCCGGTGATGATTTTGACGCCCGCCTCGCGCGCCGTCTCGGCCATGGTCTGCACAATCTGGCGCAGCTTATCCATAGGATAGCCCTCTTCGAGGATAAAGCCGCACGAAAGGAAGCGCACGTTGGCACCCGAGGTCGCAACATCGTTGACGGTTCCGCACACGGCGAGCCTGCCGATATTGCCGCCGGGAAAGAACTGCGGCGTCACCACAAAGCTGTCGGTCGACATGGCGATGTGCCCGCTCGCGGGCAGGGCGGCGACACCGGCATCGTTGCCTTCGAGCAGCTCGGGCGACCCAAAGGCATCCAGAAAGACCTCGTCGATAATGCGCTTCATCATCTGCCCGCCGGAGCCGTGGCCCAGCAGGACAGTGCTATCGGTGACGCTATGGGACATATCGAAAACTCCAATCGAGGGTGTTTGGGCTAGTCATGATAACGATAATGTGCCGCGCAGCTGCCTTCCGAGCTCACCATGCACGGGCCAACAGGATGCTCGGGCGTGCAGGCGTGGCCGAACAACGGGCAGTCGCTCGGCGCGATTGCCCCGCGCAGCACGTCGCCGCAACGGCATCCGCGCGGCTCGACCGTCGGCTCGATCGGAACGTCATGGCGAACGCCGGCGTCAAAGCGCGAGAACTCGGGGCGGATGGAAAGGCCCGAGGCGGCAATCGGTCCCAGCCCGCGCCACGTGGTATCGCACGGCTCAAACACCTGCTCGACCAGCTGGCGCGCTACGGGATTACCGTCCGCATTGACGCCGCGACGGTACGCGTTGTCGATCGCGGGCCTCCCCTCAACGACCATCTGCACTAGCATGCAGATGCCCTGCAGAATATCGACCGGCTCAAATCCGGTAACCACGCCCGGGGTCTTAAACTCGTCGGCCAAAAAGCCAAAGGGTGCAAGCCCTGTGATGGTGGCGACATGGCCCGGCAGGATAAAGCCGTCGATGGTCGTCTCGGGGTCGTTGGCAATCGCGCGCAGCGCCGGTGGCGTGGTCTTGTGGGCGCAATAGACCGAGAAGTTCTGGAGCCCGCGCGCATCTGCCTCTAGGATGGCGGCGGCGATGGTGGGCGTCGTGGTCTCAAAGCCCACGCCCATAAAGATGACCGGGCGGTCGGGGTTGTGCTCGGCAATATCGAGCGCGTCGAGTGGCGAGTAGACGATGCGGATGTCGCGTCCGGCTGCCTTTTGCGCGGCAAGCGAGGTAGACGACCCGGGCACGCGCATCATGTCGCCAAAGGTGGTGATGATGGCGCCGTCCATCTTGGCGAGCGCGATTGCATGGTCGATATCGCGGTTGGCGGTAACACAGACGGGGCAACCCGGACCGCTCAGCAGTTTGAGCCCGGCAGGCATAATGGAGCGAAAGCCATAGCGACCGATGCTCACGGTATGCGTACCGCAGACTTCCATAAGGTTGATGCTGCGGTTGCCGACAAGCTCGTGAATACGATCGATGAGCTCGCGAGCCAGCTTGGGGTCGCGGAATGCCGAAAAGTCGATACCGGAGCGAACCGGCTGTCCGGCCGCCACTAGTAAGCCTCTGCCGGGTTGGTGGCCAGCTGGTCCTCTTTGGCCAGCTCGGTCATGGTGCTGACCAGGTCGAGCGTCTCCTGCGCCTCCTGCTCGTCGACAATCTGAATGCCAAAGCCGGCGTGCACGAGAATATAGTCGCCTACCTGTGCCGTCGGCACGAGGCGCAGCGAAACGGGGCGCTCGATGCCCATCATGTCGACGGTCGCCTTAAGGTCGTCGTCGCGTTTGACCACTTTACCGGGAACGGCAAGGCACATAATGTTCCCCTTTTATACGTTTTGCGCTGGATAGGCGCCTAATTACCCATCAGTTGATGGTAGCGCTCGCGGGAGTCACGAGCAAACGCGTTACACCTGTGAGACGGCGACGCGCAGGCTGGCAAAACAGTCTATCGCGATGCTGTCTGCGCGAGGCGAGCGCTTGCGACCGCCGTCTGACCGTAGGCGATGCAGCCGTCATTGACGGGTGCGGTGTGGGGGACAAGGACAGTAAGGCCTGCGCTTTTGAGCTCGCGGGTGAGGAACTGAAGCAGGAGTCGGTTCATGAACACGCCGCCCGAGAGCACGACGGTGTCGATGCCTTCACGGACGCAGATCTCGCTTGCGATGCGGGTCGACGCGCGTGCGATGGTGACATGGAAGTCGAGCGCGATCTTGCCGGCGGGCACGCCGGTCCTGATTCCCTCCAAAAGCGCCTCAATAAGCGGTCTGGAGTTCAGAACATGGCAGTCGTCCGGACGGGATGATTCGGTTACGGAAAAGCTGGCCATATTGCCGGTGGGGCAGGCACTTTCACTGCTGAGCGCGCGCCAGGCGGCGGCTTCGAATTCTATGGCGGGTTCGCCCTCGTAGGTTGCCTTGTCGCAGATGCCCAGAATTGCTGCCGCGGCATCAAAGAGACGCCCCATGCTGCTGGTACGCGGGCTGTTGATGCCGCGCTCGATCATGGTGGCTGTCACGCTGCGCGTTTGCTCGTCGAGGCTGTCCAAAAGCCGAGCGGCGCCTGGGTGCTCGAGCAGGCCGAGCTCACTGAGCAGGGCAAAGGCGTTGCGGCGGGCGTCGCGCACGGAGGCCGCCCCGCCGGGGAGCGCCCAGGTGCGCAAATGCGCGGCGCGCTCAAAGCCGCCAAGGCTGGCAACAAGAAACTCGCCGCCCCAAATGGTCCCATCGGTACCGGCGCCGGTGCCGTCAAAGGCGATGCCAAGGACGCGCTCGTCGGTTGTAAGCTGGCCCGCGGCGATAGCCTCGGCCATTACGCTCGCGATATGCGCATGATGGTGCTGCACCTCGACGAGCGGCAGATTGCATTTTCGCGCCTGCTCGCGCGCCCACTGGCTCGATAGATAGCTGGGATGTACATCGCAGGCTAAGGCGGCGGGCGCCAAGTCAAAGAGATCTTCCAAGCGTGCGCGCGCGGCGTTCCAGGCATCGAAGGTCCCGCCGTTTTCAACATCGCCGATATGCTGCGACACAAAACAGGTTGCCTCGCCGTTCGCCCCTTCACGCGTGAGCGCAATCGTGGCCTTTTGTTGTGGCCCACAGGCGAGCACGCAGGACGGAGTGCCGTCGAGCGCCGGCAACGGCAGCGGCTGGGGTGCATATCCGCGAGCGCGGCGCACGGGCATAACGGCGCCGTCGACCACGCGCACTACAGAGTCGTCGTAGCGCGAGAGGATCGCGCGGTCGTTGCCGAGCAACGCATCGGCGATGCCGGCGGCAACGAGGTGTTCCCAGGCAAGATCGTCGTCGGTCTCGATGGGCTCTTCGCTCAGGTTTCCGCTAGTCATGACAAGCGCGTGCATGCCATGCGTTTCTGCCGCGGCAAGCAGCAGATGCTGAAGCGGGGTGTAGGGGAGCATAACGCCGAGCTCGGGCAGGTCGCGCGCGACGGACGGTGCGAGCGCGAGGGCGTCGGGAGAATCACCGCTCTCGCAAACAGCACGTCGGCGCAGCAGCACAATGGGGCGAATGCTGCCGGCCAGCAAGCCGCGCTCAGCGTCGCTGATATGGCACAGGCGTTCAGCGTCGGCAAGGCTGCGCACCATAACGGCAAGTGGCTTGTTGCTGCGGCGTTTACGGCGGCGAAGCTCGGCTACCGCCTGCTCGTTGGAGGCGTCACAGGATAGATGGAATCCGCCCAGGCCCTTGATGGCGACGATGCCACCAAGGGCCAGCAGCTCAACGCAGCGGTCGATAATGGCGTCGCTGGTCTCGCGCGTGGTGCCGACGGCCAGCGGCGCGGCGGCTTCGCCCGGCTCATCGCCCACGCTCGCTTCGCGCCACATGATATGCGGCCCGCAATTAAAGCAGGCATCGGGCTGCGCGTGAAAGCGACGGTCGAGCGGATTGGCATACTCCGCGGCACACTCAGGGCACATGGGAAAACGGTCCATCGAGGTAGCCGCTCGGTCATAAGGCAGCGATCGGATGATGGTAAAGCGTGGGCCGCAGTTAGTGCAGTTGATAAAGGGGTAGTGATAGCGTCGGTCGGCGGGATCGAACAGCTCGCGC
Organism: uncultured Collinsella sp.; assembly: GCA_900540935.1. Taxonomy (GTDB): domain Bacteria; phylum Actinomycetota; class Coriobacteriia; order Coriobacteriales; family Coriobacteriaceae; genus Collinsella. The sequence continues at coordinate 6,594 of UQHW01000006.1, forward strand.
AGGCAATCGTCGCAGGTGGCGATATCGGGCGAGACGAGCGTCGTGTGCGCGGTCTGGTCCTGCGATGCTACGATGCGAAAACCCTCTTCATTGGCGGCATCCCAACCGTTGGCTGCCAGGTCCACAACCTCGACATGCTCTACGCGGGCTGCCGCAGGCGCATGCTCAGAAAGCGCGGCAACAAAAGCATCGAGCGCACCGGCCAGAGCATGCGCTTCGATATGCACGCCGTCGCCCGCGTTGAGCACCCATCCGCAAATGCCATGCGCCATGGCCTCGCGATACACAAACGGCCGCATGCCAACGCCCTGCACAATGCCCGTTACATGAATATGCACATGCCGCATGCGACACCCCTCATCAAAACCGACCAAATAGGGACAGGTGCGCTACAGCCCCAGGCTCTGCTTGGTGGCGGCGCACGTGAGCTCGCCGTGCTTAACGCCGCGCAGGCCCAGCAGACGGTCGGCTAGTTCGTAGACGCGCTCGCCGCGACCCTTGAGCGCCAGAATCTCCAAGCAGTTGTGGTGATCCAGATGCACGTGCATGGTCGATACGATCTCGTCGGTGTAGTCGTGCTGCACTTCGTCCAGACGGCGCGTCAGGTCGCCGGTATGGTGGTCGTAGATCATGGTGAGCGACCCGATAACATGCTCATCGGGCGTGCGCATCTGCTCCTTGGCGATCGAGGCGCGAATCAGGTCGCGCACGGCCTCGGAGCGGTTGGCCACGTCGCCGCGGCGCGCGATCTGTTCGTCAAAACGGCGCAGCAGGTCGTCCGGTGCGGTAACCGAAAAACGGACCAGCTCGGAGCCGGAACCACTACAGTGGCAGCCCGCGTCACCGTCCGCCCCGTGCGGATGCTCGTGCTCGTACCCGCAGCCGTGCTCGTGTTCGGCCACCTTACACCAGCTTCACGGAGCCGACGGAGTTGTGGTCGGCCTCGATGGCTTCCTCGTAGCCCTCGAGCGCGTCATGCGCCTCGTGCAGCGCGGCCATGGCGGCCTCGAGCTTGGCGCCGATGCGCTCCATGTCAAAATTCTCGGTCGCATGCAGCAACTGATGGCTCCACTCATGAGCGAGCTCGATAGTGTCGTCGACCTGTTTGACGCTCATGGCAAGCTGGCTCATGTTCATTCCAACATCATGCATGGGAAATCTCCTTTTGTATGGGGCAGTTCAGTGGTTCAGATTTTACTACGCCCGCTCTGCGCACAGCTGCATAAGAAAACGGGTACGAGTCTGTGCGACCCGCACCCGTTCACTGGGGGCTGTTTGTGACTACCATACTATCCGTGGTTGCACTCGGTGCATCCAGAAGTCCGGCGAGCGGTGCAAAAGCGCTCATAGACGGTGGGTAAGTAACAAGCGTATTACAGATGCTTTTCCAGCAGCGCCTGCAGCCTCGCCTTGGGCAGAGCGCCAACTGAGCGGTCAATCTCCTCGCCGTTCTTAAACACAATCAGCGTGGGGATGCTCATGACGCCATACTTCATGGCCAGGTCCTGGTTGTCGTCGACGTTGCATTTGGCAACGGCAAGCTTGCCCGCCAGCTCATCGGCAACCTCGTCAACGATGGGCGAGAGGGATCGACAGGGCCCGCACCACGGTGCCCAAAAATCGACCAGCACGGGCAGACTGTCGTTAACGATGGAATCGAAGTTCTCGGGGGTAATCTGATTAATGTCAGCCATGGTGACCTCCATAATGCGACGCGGCTCGGCCGCGTAAAACTCAGTACGACCGTGCTTATACCCAGCCGCCCGCAAAGCAACCACTCGCGGGCAGCTCTTTTATATAATGGTGGGCACGCAAACGATTGGAGAGCGCATGTCCACGTCACAAAGCCAGAAAAAAGAAGCCATCGCCCAGGCGGCCGAGCAGGAGCTCGCATCGCTCGCGGGTCGCGGCGTGCGTATCGCGGGCAACGCGTGCTCGCCGATCGTGCTGGTCAAAGGCGATTTGGACAAGGCCGAGCGTTCGGGTGGCGAGCTTGCCGCCGGCCCGGATGGCGCGGCGTTGCGCAAGGCGCTTGGGGCCATCGGCTACGCGCCCGAGGATTTTTGCGTGCTGTCAAGCGTCGCCGGCGTGGGTGACGGGGCGGTCGCGACAGGCGAGGGCCTACCGTGCGAGCTGTTCCGCGAGGCGCTCGAGGCCTTGGACCCCGAGGCGGTCTTGCTGCTGGACGATCGCGCGGCCGATACCATGCGCGAGACCTATGCCGACATGCTTGTGGCAATCGACGACTTCGATACCGCTATGCTCAAGCCCGGCTTGGTCGCCCATGTGCAGGGCCGCCGCGTGCTCGCGCTCGACGGCTTTGAGGCGGCACTCACTGACAAAGCCGCCAAGCAGCGCATGTGGGCATACATCAAGCAGCTGACCCCGGCAGCCGCTCCGCTGTAGCGAGGCTGGCGGCAGCTCCTACATCACAGCGCGCAGCTCAAACCGATCGCCGTTAATGCGGAACTGGCAGTTGCCGTTCATGCGCTCCACGGCAAGTTTGATGCTCCTGGTGCCAAAGCCGTGGCCCGCATGCCGGGTCACGGGCATGCCGTCGACCATGCGCGGCGCGCGGTCAAACGTATTGGAAACTAACAGCAGCAGCTGGCCGTCCTCTAATCGCAGGTCAAAGTCGACGAATCGCTTTCCTTGGGGTGCGGCGCTTGCGGCGGTGATAGCGTTTTCCAAGGCATTTGAGAGCACGCTAAACAGGTCGGCGTCACCTACGTGGATGGTTTCGGGTACGGCGGCGCGCAGGTTGGCGGTAATGCCGTTTCTATTGATATCCGAGTTAAATGACGAAAGCGCGATGTTTACGGTCTCGTTGGCGCAGAAGCGGCGTACGGCGGTGCGGTCGCCGGCTTCGCAGAGTTCGTCGATGCGATCGAGCGCCTCGTCGGTGTGACCCTCCTCAATTAAAGCGGCCAGGCCGCGTAGGAAGTGGCGCATGTCGTGGCGCAGAATCGACAGCTCGCGCCCAGATTGACGCCAAGCCTCGAGCTCTTTGATGGCGGCGCTGTCGCGGTTTTCGAGCATCCAGCGCTCTCGCTCGGCGGTTTCCTTTTCTTCGTATTCGCGCAGGTAAACGGCAAGAAACATAAGATAGAAGGCACAGAGCGCAAATGCCAAAAACTCAACCGTCACCACCGAGCCCGAGTGGAACAGCGTGGTGTAGACGTTGGTGGCATAGTCAAAGACGTAATAGACGAGCGACAGGATTAAAAGGATGCCCAGCTCGGTGGTGCTTTTAATCGCCAAGCGTGGACCGATGTCGCCGGCCCAATGCAACAGGACGGCAAAGACGGCGAGTGTGGTCGCGATGCGCGCCAGATAGTACGCGATCTGAGAATCGGTTGCGGCAAATGCGGCGATGCCCATCCAATTGCTGAACTGGCAGCTCAGATAGGCACTCGTAATGCCGAGCACGGCAAGCAGCGGGCTCAGGCGGTAGCGCGCGCACAAATAGATGACGAGCGGCAGATGCACGACGAGCGGATATACCTGGCGGGCGAAAAGCTCGCCGCCGACGGCATTGGCGATCGAAAAGGCAGCGCCGGTTGCGACTCCGACCCCCACCAACTCGAGTGCATGGCGTCGATTGATTTCGATACCGCACAGCGCCGCCGAGGCAAAGACGCCAAAGAGCAACGTCGTGGCGTGGTGGATTGCCCAAAGGATCATTTCGACCGAGGAGACCATCAGTGTCTCCCACCCTCAAAGCGCGCCGCAAAGTAGGCGTCTTGGAATCCCTGCTTGCAGCTGCGCGAAAGCGGGATGCACGCGCCCGAGCGCATGACGATGTCCGTGCGGTCAAAGTGATCGATATTGCGCAGGTTGACCCGGTAGCTGCGGTGGCATTTAAAGAAGGTGGCATTTTGCACCAAACGGTCCTCGACGCTGCGGAATGACTCGAGTGCCTCGATATCGCGTCCGTCGCGCAGGTGGAAGACCACGTGCTTGTTGCGCGCTTCGGCATATTCGATGTCGGACAGGCGCAGGGCGTGGTAGCCAAAGGAAGTTTTGATCACGAGCTCGTCGGTTGCCGCCGGGCGCATGCTCGAAAGCTCGTCGAGTAACTGCGCCAGGCGTTCGTAAGTCACGGGCTTGAGCAGGTAGTCGAAGGCGCGGACCTCGTAGGATTCCAGCGCGAACTCGGGCGACGAGGTGAGGAACACCAGGCGCACGGCGGTGTCGGCCTGGCGCAGTTCGCGTGCGGTGTCCATGCCGTTGACGAGCGGCATGATCATATCGAGCAAGATGATGTCGGCGCGCGATGCGGCATGGCGGGCCAGCAGGTCCTCGCCGCGCGTGACGAGCGCAACATCGACCGCCGTGCCCGTCTCGGTCGACCAACGGTCGATCATCCGGTGCAGTCTATCTAGAAAAGCGACATCATCGTCGCAGGCAATAATCTTGAGCATTCGGCCCCCTTAGTAGTTCGATTTTGCCACATTGGGTGCGGACCGCTCGCGGAGGCGTGTCCCATTTGCGCCCCACGTCGTGCAACTCGCGCCGAGCGGTATTGCGGTGGCGAAAGATGCCTCCTGCGCTATCGAGAACTCGGCTATCCATAGCTTGCCAGTTCGAAAATGGACCTGCCACATGATTGAATCTTTATTTCAACTTTACACCTAGGTTTACAGCTGTCTTGTCAGCTGTAAACCTAGGTGTCATACTAAAGCCCCAAGATTCGCCAAAAGAGAGGGGCCTTGATGGCACAGAGCGCGAACATGGATGCGTCGGAGCTTGCACGCGATATCGCGGCCGGCCTGGCATCGGCAACGACGGCAACGGAGCGTGCGGCACTGGTGCCCGCAGAGCTCGTCGAGGCCATTCAGCAACTAAAAACCCAACGTGACGCGGTGATCCTGGCGCACTATTACGTGGCGCCCGAGGTCCAAGCCGTTGCCGATTACGTCGGCGATAGCTTCTACCTGGCAAAGCTCGCCAAAAGCCTGCCGCAGCAGACCATCGTGTTGTGCGGCGTGGAGTTTATGGGCGAGAGCGCCAAGCTGCTCAATCCCACTAAGACCGTGCTGCTGCCCGAGCCGGGCGCGGACTGTCCCATGGCGCACATGGTCAAGCGCGAGACGGTCGACGCGGCGCGCGCCGAGTACGGCGACGACCTGGCCGTGGTGTGCTACGTCAACTCCACGGTCGAGATCAAGAGCTGGAGCGACGTGTGCGTCACCAGTTCCAACGCCGTTAAGATCGTGTCCGAGCTGCCGCAGCAGCATATTCTGTTCATTCCCGACCAAAACCTGGGACGCTTCGTAGCCGAGCAGGTGCCGCAAAAGCACGTCATTCTCAACAACGGCTACTGCCCGCGCCATCACATCATCACCGTCGAGCAGATCGTCGACGCGACGGAGGCCCACCCCGACGCGCTCGTGCTGGCGCACCCCGAGTGCAAGGCCGACGTCCTGGCCGAGGCCGACTACATCGGCTCCACCGCCGGCATCATCAAGTATGCCGAGGAGTCCGACGCGAGCGAGTTCATTATCGTGACGGTCCGCGGCGTGCTCTACGAGCTCGAGCGCCGCTGCCAGGGCACTGGCAAGAAGTTCTACTTCCCCGCGGTGCAGCCCGCCTGCGTCAACATGGACCTCATCACGCTCGAGAAGCTCGTGCGCTGCCTGGAGACGGGTGAGGGCGAGGTGCAGATCGGCGTCTCGGACGAGGCAGCAGACCAGGCCAAGCTCACGCTCGACCGTATGCTCGAGTACGCAGCACGCTAAGCCAATGTGACATGAGGGACCATCCCTTATGCCACATTACAAGGGAGAGGATTCCTGTGGAAACCAAACAATACCCTGATATGGAGTGTGACGTCGTCATTGCCGGTTGCGGCGTAGCGGGTCTGTACGCGGCCCTCAATCTGCCGACGAGCACGCGCGTGATCATGCTCTCCAAGGGCGCCGTCGATGAGTGCGATTCGATGCTCGCGCAGGGCGGCATCTGCGTACTGCCCGAAGGCTCTGACTACGATGCCTTCTTTGAGGACACCATGCACGCCGGCCATTACGAGAACCGCCGCGAGAGCGTCGACATCATGATTCGCTCGAGCCGTTCGGTCATCAACGACCTACTAGCGATGGGCGTGGATTTTGAGCGCAAGGCCGACGGCAGCCTCAACTTTACCCGCGAGGGTGCGCACAGCCGCCCCCGCATTGCCTTCCATGCCGACATTACGGGCAAGGAGATCACGACCAAGCTGCTCCAGGCCGTTCGCAAGCTTGATAACGTGCAGATTTTGGAGCACGTGGCCATGACCGACATCCTGACGGGCGAGCGTGACGGCGCCACAGTGTGCACCGGCGTCGTCGCCGTTCCCGTGGACGAGGACAACTCGGTTCGTCCCGCCGACGAGCTGGCAAATACCGCCGAGGGCGTGCATGCCGGCGAGCCGTTTAAGATCCATGCCCGCCACACGCTGTGGGCGACGGGCGGTATCGGCGGCGTATACGACCATTCGACCAACTACCCGCAGCTCACGGGCGATGCCTGCTACATCGCCCAGGAGCACGGCATTACGATGGAGCACCTGGACTATGTGCAGATTCACCCCACGGGTCTGTTCTCGCCGCAGCCGGGCCGCACCTTCCTGATCAGCGAGAGCTGCCGCGGCGAGGGCGCGATTTTGCTCAACGCCGCCGGCGAGCGCTTTACCGACGAGCTTCAGCCGCGCGATGTGGTCGCCGCCGCCATTCGCGAGCAGATGAAGCAGGACGGCACCGAGCACGAGTGGCTGAGCTTTGCCCCCGTCGAGCGCGACGTGGTGACCGGACACTTTGCCAACATTCGCGCACGCTGCCTGGAGGACGGCCGCGACATCTTGGACGAGCCCATTCCCGTTACGCCCACGCAGCACTACTTTATGGGCGGCGTGTGGGTCGACAAGGACGGCCGCACCTCGATGCCCGAGCTCTACGCTGCGGGCGAGACGGCCTGCAATGGCGTGCACGGCAAGAACCGCCTGGCTTCCAACAGTCTGCTCGAGTCCCTAGTCTGGGGTCGTCGCGCCGCGTGGTACATGCGTACCGGCGAGTCGCTGGCCGTGGAGCAGGCGGGCGATCCCGCGCTCGATGGCCGTCATCGCGCCCTGAGCGCCGATGCCCTGGCAATCGATGATTTGGCCCGTGCCGCCGGCACGCAGGCCGTGGAGGAGTAGACCATGAATCCCATTACCATGAAGCTCGTCGTCGATGATCTGATTCTGCAGGCTCTGCGCGAGGACATTACGTTTGAGGACGTGAGCACGGCGAGCGTGTGCCCCACGGCGCGTCCCGCCACGGTGGAGCTTATCGCCAAGGCCGATGGCATCATCGCGGGCCTGGATGTGTTTGCTCGCACCTTTGAGCTGCTGGATTCGCAGAGCACGGTGCTGCTTGACGTTGCCGATGGCGACGAGGTGCACGCCGGCGACCATGTGGGTCAGGTGCGCGGCGATGCGCGCGTGCTGCTTTCGGGTGAGCGCGTGGCACTCAACTACCTGCAGCGCATGAGCGGCATCGCTACCTACACGCACAGCATGGCCGCGGCGCTCGAGGGCACCAAGACCGTGCTCGTCGACACGCGCAAGACCACGCCGGGTATGCGTGTGTTTGAAAAGGCGGCGGTTGAGATCGGCGGCGGTAGCAACCACCGCTACAACCTGTCGACGGCCGTCATGCTCAAGGACAACCACATCGATGCCGCCGGTGGCGTGACGCGTGCGATCGAGATGGCGCGCGCCCATGCATCGTTTACCACGACGGTCGAGATCGAGTGCGAGAATCTGGACATGGTGCGCGAGGCCGTGGAGGCCGGTGCCGATATCATCATGTTCGACAACATGACCCACGACGACATGGCTGACGCGATTGAGCTTATCGCCGGCCGCGCCAAGACCGAGTGCTCGGGCAACGTGGATGCCAGCAATATCCGCGCGCTTGCCGACCTAGGCGTTGACTTTATTAGCTCGGGCGCCCTGACGCACTCCGCGCCGATCCTCGACCTCTCGCTTAAGCACCTGCGTCTGCTGGACGGTAAATAATGGACGCCCGCGAGCGTCGCCGTGCCATCATGGCCGTGCTCGAGGGGGCCAAGGGGCCCGTATCGGGCAGCGCGCTTGCCCGCGAGGTGGGTGTGAGCCGCCAGGTCGTGGTGCAGGACATCGCCCTGCTGCGCGCCGATGGGCACGATATCGTGGCGACCAACCGCGGCTACGTGCTGCAGGAGGCCCCCAGCAGCCCCGCCGTGCCCACGCGCTTGGTCAAGGTTCGCCACAGCGTGGAGCAGGCAGGCGATGAGCTCACGAGTATCGTCGACGCCGGAGGCGCCGTGCTCAACGTGATCGTCAATCACCGCGTGTACGGCAAGATCACGGCCGACCTGGACATCCGCAACCGCCGCGATGTCGAGCGCTATCTGCGCGATATCGAGAGCGGCAAGAGCTTTCCGCTGCTTACGGTGACGAGCGGCTATCACTTCCATCGCATTGCGGCGGAGGACGAACAGACCCTCGACGAGATCGAGGCCATACTCAAGGAGAAGGGCTATCTGGCAGACCTGATGCCCTACGAGGATGATTTGTCCTAGCCCGACACCGTCTTTATAAGTTGCGGTGAAATAGTTCCTACAATCGGCATCTAAGCAATGAGCCAGGAACTATTCCACCGCAACTGCCAAGGGTCCCGCTCCAAATTAGCTGCCCACATATGCAAAAGGAGGCCTCCGCGGCGATGCGGAGGCCTCCTTTTTTGTGCACGGTGTACTTTTGAGTGTGCAAGTGGGGGAGTTGTTACTCCTCGACGATCTCGGTGATCGCGCCGGCGGGGCAAGCGTCCTGGCAAGCGCCACAGGCGACGCAGGAGTCCTCGTCAGCGACGGTAGCGACGTCCTGGAGCTCCAGAACGCCAGCGGGGCAGGAGTCGACGCAAACGCCACAAGCGATGCACTCGTCGGCATCAATTACGGGATGAGCCATGGTAGTTTCCTCTCTGTTGACCGACGCTACAGGCGATGCGCGCCGGTTTGATTCGGGCAAAAACATACCACGGGAGCGACCGTTTGCAATACCCTCTGACCGGCATCTTCATACCGTTCGCCGAGTATGCCAAGGTTTACTAAAAAACACGCAGGTGGGGCCGTTGAGCTGCGTAAATGTTAGCTAAAGGTGACTTGAAATATGGGGCGATTGAGCGTGCTTGCGGAAACCGCATCCCATTATTTTGTCGAAAAACGGGTTGCAGTTTCCGGTTAGGCCCGCTAGCGGAAAATGCGAGCCGGTATCAGCTCTCAAAACGGGATACGGTTTCCGGTTGAGCCTTCAGACGGAAACTGCGACCCGGAATCCACGCTCAAACCGGGATGAGCTTTCCGCAAGACGGCCCCAGGCACCCCCGGACGCAAACCTCAGCCATCTCTACATAGATCTCGATAGATTTGCCGAGAACTCAATCAGCGCATCTACCTGCGCATTTAAGGACCTAAACTCTCAGCAATAAGAAATCTTATATGAATTGACTTAGATTTTGTATATTCCGGCCCATAAGGGGATACACTACATCCTGAAAGACAAGCCGAAACACCGCTTGGCAGACCGCCGAGTCGGTGCAAACGCACAAGAGAGAGGGAATTTCTAATGAGTAAGATTCTTGGTATCGACCTTGGTACTACTAACTCCGCTATGGCCGTTCTCGAGGGCGGTTCTCCGACCATTATCGTGAACGCCGAGGGCGACCGCACCACCCCGTCCGTCGTGGGCTTCCGTGCCGACGGCGACCGCGTCGTGGGTAAGGCCGCTAAGAACCAGGCTGTCACCAACCCCAAGAACACCGTGTTCTCCATCAAGCGCTTCATGGGCCGCAAGTACTCCGAGTGCACCTCTGAGATCAAGACCGTGCCGTACGAGGTCAAGGAGGGCCAGGGTGGCCGTGCCGTCGTCGATATCGAGGGCAAGGATTACACCGCCGAGCAGGTGAGCGCCATGACGCTCGCAAAGATGAAGGCCGACGCCGAGAAGTATCTGGGCGAGACCGTCACCGACGCCGTCATCACCGTCCCGGCCTACTTCAACGACGCCCAGCGTCAGGCCACCAAGGACGCCGGTAAGATCGCCGGCCTCAACGTCAAGCGTATCGTCAACGAGCCGACCGCTGCTGCTCTTGCCTATGGCCTGGACAAGCAGGGCACCGACCAGCGCATCCTGGTCTTCGATCTGGGCGGCGGCACCTTCGATGTCTCCATCCTCGACCTCGCTGACGGCGTGTTTGAGGTTCTGTCCACCTCGGGCGACAACCACCTGGGCGGCGACGACTGGGATCAGCGCGTCATCGACTGGATGGCCGATAAGTTCCAGCAGGAGAACGGTGTCGACCTGCGTCAGGACCCCATGGCCCTGCAGCGTCTGAAGGAGGCTGCCGAGAACGCCAAGAAGGAGCTCTCCGCCGCCCAGCAGACCACCATCAACCTGCCGTTCATTACCATGAACCAGTCCGGCCCGCTGCACCTCAACTACACGCTGACCCGCGCCGAGTTCGAGAAGATCACCCGCGACCTGCTCGAGCGCTGCAAGCAGCCTGTCACCAACGCCCTGCGCGACGCCAAGCTTAAGCTCTCCGATCTGACCGAGGTCATCCTCGTCGGCGGCTCCACCCGTATGCCCGCCGTCCAGGAGCTCGTCAAGACCATGACCGGCAAGCAGCCCAACATGTCCGTGAACCCCGACGAGGTCGTTGCCGACGGCGCTGCCGTCCAGGGCGGCGTGCTCACCGGCGACGTCGAGGGCATCCTGCTGCTCGACGTTACCCCGCTGTCGCTGGGTGTCGAGACCATGGGCGGCATCATGACCAAGATGATCGACCGCAACACCACGATCCCGACCTCCAAGACCGAGGTCTACTCCACCGCTGCCGACAACCAGACCAGCGTCGAGATCAACGTGCTCCAGGGCGAGCGCGAGCTTGCCCGCGACAACAAGTCGCTCGGTAAGTTCCAGCTGACCGGCATCCCGGCTGCCCGCCGCGGCGTGCCGCAGATCGAGGTCACTTTCGACATCGACGCCAACGGCATCGTCAAGGTCTCCGCTAAGGACAAGGGCACCGGCAAGGAGCAGCAGATCACCATTTCCGGCTCCACCGCTCTGTCCGACGACGAAGTCGATCGTATGGTCAAGGACGCCGAGGCTCATGCCGAGGAGGACAAGAAGCAGAAGGAAGAGGTCGAGGTCCGCAACCAGACCGACAGCCTGTGCTACTCCACCGAGCAGACCCTCAACGAGCTGGGCGACAAGGTTTCCGCCGACGTGAAGTCCAAGGCCGAGGCCGCTATCGCCGACGCCAAGAAGGCGCTCGAGGGCTCTGACGTCGAGGCCATCAAGGCCGCCGGCGAGTCCCTGCAGTCCGTGGCCTACGAGCTGGCCCAGGTTGTCTACGCCGACGCTCAGCAGCAGACCGACGGTGCCGCCGGCGCCCAGCCTGCCGACGATGACGTCGTCGACGCCGACTACGAGGTTGTGGACGACGAGGACAAGTAATCATGTCCGCCCGTAAAGCTCGCACGGAGGCGGCCGCCGTTGGTGCCGCCCCCGTTGACTCTGAGGAGAAGGACGTGAAGATTCCCGTAGAGGCCGCAGACGTTACCGAGGCCAACGAGGCCCCGGCCGCCGAGGCTGCCGAGAACCAAGTAGAGGATTCCAACAAGGAGGCGACGATGACCGAGGACGAGATGGTGGAAGCCGCTATCCGCGCCGGTGAGGAAGCCGCCGACAACGACTTTAAGCTCAAGTTCGAGCAGGCTCAGAAAGAGCTTGCCGACGTGCGCAACGAGCTCGATGCTGCGGCAGAGGCTCAGAAGGCCGCCGAGGACAAGGCAAAGGACGCCACCGAGCGCACCGCCCGTCTGCAGGCCGACTGGGAGAACTTCCGTCGCCGCACCGCCAATGAGCGTATCGCCGAGCGCGAGCGCGCGACCGAGAAGCTTGTCACCGCGCTGTTGCCGGTGATCGACGATATCGAGCGCGCGATCGACCATGCCCGCAGCCAAGAGCTTTCCGACGACTTTAAGCAGTTCGTCGATGGCGTTGACGCGGTACATGCCAAGCTGCTCGATGTGTTTGCGCACGAGGGCGTTGAGCCCATCGACCCCAAGGGCGAGGCGTTCGATCCGCTCGAGCACCAGGCTGTGGGTCGCGTCGAGGACGCATCGCAGTACGACGAGACCGTCAACGATGTGTACCAGAAGGGCTACCGCATGGCGGATCGCATCCTGCGTTCCGCGATGGTGACGGTGACCTACGGTGGCGAGAAGCGCCCCGCACCGGAGCCCGAAGCGGCGCCCGAGGATGCTGCGGCCGATACGGCCGAGAGCACCGAGGAGTAATTGAGAAGGGCCCCGGGGCAACACCCGGGGCCCTTTCTGGCCTAGTGCCATATGAAAGCATGAGCCGCCGCCCGCTGGGCGGCGGATGAAACAGGAGAGGAGCTACGATGGCTGCAGGCAAAACCTTCTATGACATCCTGGGCGTATCCAAGAGCGCCTCCGACAAAGAGATCAAGAGCGCGTTTCGCAAGCTCGCGCAAAAATATCACCCCGATGCCGGCGGCGACGAGGCCAAGTTCAAGGAGATCAGCGAGGCCTACGAAACGCTTTCGGACGAGAAGAAGCGCAAAGAGTACGACCAGATGCTCATGTTTGGCGGCATGCCGGGCGCGGGCGGCGCGTATGGCGGCGGCTACGGTGCTGGCGCGGGCGCCAGCGGCTGGGGCGATATCTTCGACAGCATCTTTAGCGGCAACGGCGCCTGGGGCAGCGATTGGAGCTCGGGCTTTGCCGGGGCTGCGGGTAATGCCGGCGCGGGCCGCAGCCGTGCTCGCAAGGGCGGCGACCTGTCGCTGACCGTTGATGTGACGGCTGAGGACGCGTTTCGCGGCGTGACGCACAAGGTCACGTATCGCATTCCCTCGACAGGCGAGCAGCAGACCATTACGGTCTCGGTGCCTGCGGGCGCGGTCGACGGAGGCAAACTGCGCTACAAGCGTCGCGGCGAGTATGGCGTTGCCGGCGGCGAGCGCGGCGACCTGGTCGTGACCACGCACGTGGAGGAGCACCCGCTGTTTAAGCGCAAAGGCGCCGACGTGACCATGGAGGTACCGGTCTCGGTCTACGAGGCGGCGCTCGGCTGCACGGTGGACGTGCCGACGCCCGGCGGTGCGACAGTTCGTCTGAAGGTGCCCGCGGGTACCCAGACGGGCAAGAAGTTCCGCTTTAAGGAAATGGGGGCGCCTGACGTTAAGCATCGCGGGCGCACCGGTGCACTGCTTGTCGAGATCAAGGTACAGGTTCCCACGAGCCTGTCCGATGACGAGCGCGATGCCATGACCAAGCTGCGCGAGGCCGACACGCGCGACTATCGCGAGAAGGTCAACCGTTACAAGGCGACGTACTAGGGCGGTCGTGGCGCACGCGCCTGTCCACAGGCTTATGATGGACGATAACGAGACGGAAAGGGGTCAGGTAGCATGGCCGAGGACAATAGGAACAAACCGCTGTACATGATCAGCGTGGCGGCCGAGCTGACCGGCATGCATCCGCAGACTCTGCGCGTCTACGAGTCCAAGGGCCTGGTGAACCCTCAGCGCTCGGGCGGCAACACGCGCCTGTATTCGCGTGCCGATATCGAGCGCCTGGAGCTCATCAACCAGCTCACCGACGAGGGTATCAACCTTGCCGGCGTGGTGCGCATCCTCGATATGAAGGAGCGTGCCGAGGAGCGCGAGCGCGAGAACGAAAAACTCCGTGCCCGCGTGCGCCAGCTCGAGGACGAGCTGCACGAGTACAAGATGCAGAAGAAGATCACCGCCCTGGCCCCGCGCGATGGCTCGGTTAACCCCGAGCAAGTCATGCGCAAACTGCTGGGCGCCGGAGGGGATCTGTAGGTTCCGCCGTTCTAACGAACGGCGGACCGGTCGACGCTGCGCGCCGCCCAGAGCGACAATCTGCCTTTCAACTTCGGCGGCATGATCAAAAGATCAATGCCGCCTTGTTTCAAGGCACCTTGCTCGCTCTGGCGGGCTTTCGCTGGCGTTGCCAAAACATCGACGTTGCTGGGGTAGTCATTGGGGACGTTCTTAAATGACTAGTCGAAAGGGACACTCTTGCACTAAATCTGCCGGCCCTCGCCGGGTTCATCCTTTACTTTACCGAGATAAAGTGAACGTGTAGATTCGTAACCCACTTGCAACCGTTCTATGGCACGATATTGAACGAATGTATGCTATGCGCTCAAATTTTTGGGCAGAGTGGGAGACAGTATGGTCAAGCTGTACGAGGACGGCATCTACCTGCGCGGCGGCAGCGAGGTTGTGCCTGCAGCCGAGGCTGCCGAGCGTGGTATTACGCAGACGCCCGAGGACGCCAAGCGTGGCACCATCGCGTATTCGATCCTCCAGGCACACAATACGTCCGGAGATCCCGAGGCGCTCAAGATTCGCTTCGATGCCATGGCGAGCCACGACATCACCTTTGTCGGCATCATCCAGACGGCGCGCGCCTCGGGCATGGAGCAGTTCCCGCTGCCTTACGTGCTCACCAACTGCCACAACTCGCTGTGCGCCGTGGGCGGCACCATCAACGAGGACGACCATGTCTTTGGCCTTTCCGCGGCCAAAAAATACGGCGGCATTTTCGTCCCGCCGCACATCGCCGTCATCCACTCCTTTATGCGTGAGAACTTCGCCGGCTGCGGCAAGATGATCCTGGGCTCCGACTCGCACACCCGCTATGGCGCCCTGGGCACCATGGCCGTGGGCGAGGGCGGTGGCGAGCTGGCAAAGCAGCTGCTGCGCGACACCTACGATGTCGCCTATCCCGGCGTCGTTGCCATCTACCTCACGGGCGCCCCGCGCCCCGGCGTCGGCCCGCACGATGTAGCACTCGCCATCATCCGCGCCGTCTTTGCCAAGGGCTACGTCAAGAACAAGGTCATGGAGTTCGTGGGCCCCGGCATCGCGAGCATGACGACCGACTACCGCAACGGCGTCGACGTCATGACCACCGAGACCACCTGCCTGTCGAGCATCTGGGCCACCGACGAGGACACGCACGCGTTTTTGGCCATGCATGGCCGCGGCGACGACTACCGCGAGCTCAAGCCCGCCGATGTCGCCTACTACGACGGCTGCGTCGAGGTCGATCTGTCGAGCATCAAGCCCATGATCGCCCTGCCGTTCCATCCTTCCAACGGCTTTGAGATCGACGAACTCAACGAGAATCTCGAGGACATCCTGCACGAGGTGGAGCTCGAGGCCGCCAAGATCGGCGAGGGCAAGACGCACTTTAGCCTGCTCGACAAGATCGTCGACGGCAAGCTGCACGTGCAGCAGGGCGTTATCGCCGGCTGCTCGGGCGGCAACTACGACTCCGTGGTCCAGGCCGCCCGCGTGCTCAAGGGCGCCAACACCGGCTGCGGCGAGTTTTCGCTGTCGGTCTATCCCACGAGCCAGCCCGTGGCACTCGAGCTTACACGCCGCGGCTATATCTATGACCTTATGGAGGCCGGCGCAATCGTGCGTACGGCATTCTGCGGTCCGTGCTTTGGCGCCGGCGACACGCCCGCCAACAACGGCCTTTCGATCCGCCACACTACGCGCAACTTCCCCAACCGCGAGGGCTCCAAGCCGGGTAATGGCCAGCTGAGCGCCGTGGCCCTGATGGATGCCCGCTCCATTGCGGCGACGGCTGCCAACGGCGGCGTCCTGACGCCGGCGACCGACCTGCCCGAGGAGACTTGGGACGAGGCCTGCGAGTACACCTTTGACGACGCACCGTACAAAAAGCGCGTGTACTGGGGCTTTGGCAAGGCGGAGCCTGCCGACGAGCTGGTCGAAGGCCCCAACATCAAGCCGTGGCCCGCGATGGAGCCCCTCGGCGACGATATTCTGCTCAAGGTGTGCTCCAAGATCATGGACCCGGTCACCACGACCGACGAGCTCATTCCTTCGGGCGAGACGAGCTCCTTCCGCTCCAACCCGCTGGGTCTGGCCGAGTTTACGCTGAGCCGCCGCGACCCGGCCTACGTGGGTCGTTCCAAGGAGGTCGATGCCGTGGAGAAGCGTCGCGTTGCCGGCGAGGCCGCGGGCGACCTGGCGGCGCTCGATGCCGAGCTTGCCGGTGTGTTTGAGGCGCTGGCCGGCGCGGGTGTCGCGGCCGACGCCAAGGCGACCGAGTACGGCTCGATGCTCTATGCCAAGAAGCCCGGTGACGGTTCTGCCCGCGAGCAGGCCGCGAGCTGCCAGCGCGTAATTGGTGGCCTGGCCAACATCGTCCACGAGTACGCCACCAAGCGCTATCGCTCCAACGTGATGAACTGGGGCATGGTGCCCTTCCAGATGGAGGCCGAGCCCAACTTCGAGGTGGGCGACTATGTCTTCGTGCCGGGGATTCGCGCTGCGCTCGATGACGACCTAAAGGACATCGCCGCCTACGTGGTGCGTGCCGACGGTGCGGTTGAGCAGATCGAGCTCTACATTGCCGATATGACGGCAGAGGAGCGTGCCATCGTCAAGGCCGGCTGCCTGATCAACTACAACAAGTTCAAGGCCGCTGCCGAGTAACGCACTTAATTGTCCGCCCGGGGCTTACCCTTTCCCGCCCGCTCACGCGCTTCGCGAGGGTCGCGTTCGGGAAAGGGTAAGCCCCGGGCTACATTTCTGCGTTCTCGTTGGATCTTGAGGGACGCTAAAATCGAGGTTGCAACTCTCCTCTATGGGGGAGTGTGCCTTTGTTCATATGCTATCTAGAATTGACAGTATGAAGTTTGCGCTTTAAAGTGAGCTCAAAACACTCTCGTTTGTGGAGTTGAAGATGAAGCGTTGCACTTCTGTTTTGTTGCTGTTGGTGGCTTGCGTCGTCGCTGCTGCGGGCGTGGTCCTATTTGGCTCGCTTATCTTCTATGGGCCGAGTGGGGTTGAGCAGACGGTCGAGATGGCGTCCCTTGTTGCATCGATGCCCGGGCAAATGATTTCGGACGTTACAAAGCCCGATGAGATAACGCTCGATATCGAGGAAACGCCGGGCATTCTAAGCATAAGCAACTACCCCATGATTGAACTTGGCTCGTCTCGCTATACCAAGGACGAGAAGTTGTCCCGACAGGCGCTGGACTTGCTAAACGGGCGTTCGTTCAAACGCTGGGACGGTTGGGATGCCTGTGAGCGCCGACGTGGTTTTGTGAACGGTGGCTACTATACAACGCTGAAGTTGTATTCATCTGATGGCAAACTGATGCGCACCGTTAACTACAATCCGGAATACGCAAAAGCCGGAGGTGGGGACGGCGTCTATATCCAAGATGGCGGCGTGACCTACATTCTTGAAGGCGACCAGCAGCAGGTGATCGATTTTTTGGATCGTTGCGTGATGGACGCGTACGACCAGACCTGCCTGCCCGACCCGCAGACTGCGCGCGATAGTGGGTCTGCCCGTACATGGCTGTTCGAGGATGAGATGCCCTGGACCGCCGAATCGGGAAGCATGGGCTCGGCAAAAGAGTAGAGACCGCGACCACCACAAAGGTGCCTGTCCCTTTTGTGGTGGTTTTTGGTCTGTCTCGATCTGTAACATCTGGTCCGTTAAAAGTGGGCCTGGTGTTACAGATTTAGGTTTTCGATTCGGGTGTCTTCTGTTCGTCTCGATTTGTAACAGATAGAGCTCTATTTGCCGAGTAGATGTTACAGATTGAGACAAACGGGTGCCGCTGAACAATTCGTCTCGATTTGTAACATCTGGAGCCAGAAACGGTCGATAGATGTTACAGATTGAGACGGTAGCGCACCTGTGCGGCGGCGGGCCGACATCTTTACCCCTATCTTTCAATCACTCAGAAAATCTTATATATAGAGACTTAGATTTGTGTATAAGATCGTGCAAAGCTGGCAACAATACTTCTCGAACAACGTGAAGCCGCCCCGTAGGGCGGCCACCCCAAGAGAGGTGATTCCATGAGAATCGATAAGCTAGCAATGACGTCGCGCGAGGCGCTGCAGACCGCCATGAGTACGGCTGCCGACGCGCAGGCCGGCGCGGTGGAGCCGATTCACCTGCTGTCTGCCCTGCTTGGTGCCGGTGAGCGCAACATCTCCGTGATTATCGAGCGCATCGGTGCCGACCCGGCTCAGCTCGCACGCTCCACGCAGGATGCCATCGACCACGCGCCCAAGGTTTCGGGCGAGGGCCAGCAGATGGGCCTGTCCAACGAGCTTGTCCGCGTCATCGAGAAGGCCGAGAAGAAGGCCACCAAGATGGGCGACAGCTTTGTAGTGACTGAGCATCTGCTGATGGCGCTTGCCGAGGACAAGGGCGAGGCGGGCCGCGTGTTGCGCGACGCCGGCGTCACCAAGGAGCGCATCGAGCAAGTCTACGAGGAGCTGCGTGGCGATGACCGCGTGACGTCTGCCGAGGACAAGACTCAGTTTGAGGCACTGGAGCAGTACGGTCGCAACATCTGCGACCTGGCCCGCGCCGGCAAGCTCGACCCGGTCATCGGTCGTACCGATGAGATTCGCCGCACCATCCAGGTCCTGTCCCGTCGCACCAAGAACAACCCCGTGCTCATCGGTGAGCCGGGCGTCGGCAAGACGGCCATCGTCGAGGGCATCGCCCAGCGTATCGTGGCCGGCGACGTGCCGAGCACCCTGCGCGACCGCGACCTTATCGAGCTCGACATGAGCGCGCTGGTCGCCGGCGCCAAGTACCGCGGCGAGTTCGAGGACCGCTTGAAGGCCGTGCTCAAGGAAGTGCAAAAGTCCGAGGGCAAGGTCATCCTGTTCATCGATGAGCTCCATACCATCGTGGGCGCGGGTGCCACCGAGGGCTCCATGGACGCCGGCAACATCCTCAAGCCGGCGCTCGCCCGTGGCGACCTGCATGCGATCGGCGCGACCACGCTCGACGAATACCGCAAGTACATCGAGAAGGACGCGGCGCTCGCCCGTCGTTTCCAGACCGTTATGGTGAGTGAGCCTACCGTCGAGGACACCATTTCGATCCTGCGTGGTCTGAAGGAGAAGTACGAGATCTTCCACGGCGTGCATATCACCGATAGCGCGCTCGTGGCAGCTGCCGACCTTTCCGATCGCTACATCGCCGACCGCTTCCTGCCCGACAAGGCCATCGATTTGGTCGATGAGGCGGCAAGCCGCCTGCGCATGGAACTCGACAGCATGCCGGTCGAGATCGACGCCACCACGCGTCAGCTCACTCAGCTGCAGATCGAGGAACAGGCGCTCATGAAAGAGACCGATGACGCCTCCAAGGAGCGTCTGGAGGCCCTGCGCCAGGAGATTGCCGAGGTCCAGGAAAAGCTCAACGTGCAAAAGGCTGGCTGGCTCAACCAAAAGAACGCCATCGACCACGTGCAGGAGCTCAAGGGCAAGCTCGATGAGGCAAAGAGCGAGGAGGAGCGTGCGACGCGCAACGGCGATTTGGGTCGTGCGTCCGAGCTGCGCTACTCCGTGATTCCGGGTCTGCAGCAGCAGATTCAGGATTCCGAGGCTGCGCTCGAGGCGCAAAAGCAGCAGGACGGCGAGGGCCTCAACGAGCAGGTGACCTCCGATGAGATCGCCGAGGTCGTGAGTGCCTGGACCGGCGTGCCCGTGTCCAAGATGATGCAGGGCGAGCTCGACAAGCTGAAGGGCCTGGAGGGTGAGCTGCATAAGCGCGTCATCGGCCAGGACGAGGCCGTCTCCGCCGTCGCCGCGGCTGTGCGCCGCAGCCGTGCGGGCCTCTCCGATCCGGACAAGCCCATCGGCAGCTTCTTCTTCCTGGGCCCCACCGGCGTGGGCAAGACCGAGCTCGCCAAGGCACTTGCCGAGTGCCTGTTCGACGACGAGCGCGCGCTCGTGCGTATCGACATGTCCGAGTACATGGAGAAGTTCAGCGTCCAGCGTCTGATCGGTGCGCCCCCGGGATACGTGGGTTACGACGAGGGCGGCCAGCTCACTGAGGCCGTGCGCCGTCGTCCGTACTCCGTGATCTTGCTCGACGAGATGGAGAAGGCCCATCCAGATGTCTTCAACGTGCTGCTGCAGGTGCTCGACGACGGCCGTCTGACCGATGGCCAGGGTCGCCAGGTGTCCTTCAAGAACACGATTATCATCATGACGTCCAACGTGGGCTCCAAAGCCATCGCCGATCTGTCCGGTAAGGACGAGGAGGAGATGCGCCATCAGGTCGACGCTGCCATGGCTCAGACCTTCCGCCCCGAGTTCCTCAACCGTATCGACGACATCGTGGTGTTCCATCCGCTCGGCATGGCGCAGATCGAGAAGATCGTCGACATCCAGCTTGCCGACGTCCGCGCGCGTCTGGCCAAGGAGCGCATGACGCTTGCCATCACCCCGGCGGCCAAGCAGATGCTCGCCGTGGGCGGCCTGGACCCGGTCTTTGGCGCCCGTCCGCTCAAGCGTCTGGTCCAGCGCGAGGTCGTGGACGCCATCGCCGCCGCCATCATCGACGGCACGGTGCGCGAGGGCGATCAGGTGACGGTCGATGTCGATAAGGACGGCGGCTTTACCGTCGTGTGCGATAACACGCCGGCGGCCACCTACGAGGTCCCCGATGCCGAGTAGATTTTTGGGACATGCCTTAAAATCTGCCAGCCGTTTCTAAACGCCAAGGGCGGCGGATCCAATTGGGTCCGCCGCCCTTTTTCGTGCGACAATCGATGATGTCGAGCACGATTGCATGGCAAGGAGATATGCAGATGATAGACAAGAACAAGACGAACACGTCGGCGACCGATGCTGCACCCGCCGCACCCAAGCCTGCACCTAAGCCGGCGCCCAAGCCGCGCGATCCCTACATTCGCGCCGAGAACGAGGACGATGACGGCTACGATCCCTACAGCGATCGCCGCCCCGAGCGTGAGCCGATGTTCGAAGCCGATCCGTGGCGCTGAGTGCCACCCAAAAGGCCACCAATAAGTTGCGGTGAAATAGGGACTGTTTTGCAGTTTGACCAGCAAAAACAGTCCCTATTTCACCGCAACTGCGTTAGGGATTTTTCTGCAGGGGAGGGTAGTCAAAAAAGCCCCGTCCCAAATTGACTGCCCGGGGAGTCGCATTCGAGCTCGGTTGTCCTCTTAGCCACTCGATATCCTTCGGAGCAATAATAGTGAAAAAACTTGCTTAAGTGTTAATCAAGCTACACACAATCTTGCTCTCTAATTAATCAAGAATCAGTATAATTTTGATTAGCTAGAGAGCAAGATTGGAGAATCATGGCATTCAACGACTTGATCGCCCAGAAAATAAAGGACTTTGAACAGCAGGGGGTTCCGCAGGTCTTTGAGCGAGATCTTGATCTGGAAAACCCACAGGAGCCAAAGCGCGACAACATCGTAAATGTGGTTGTGGGGGCCCGCCGTTGTGGAAAGACGTATCGCCTGTATCAGGAGATGCAGCGGCTTCAGGGCCGGGGCGTCGAGCTTGACCGGATGCTTTACTTTAATTTTGAGGACGAGCGCTTGCGCCCGTATGAGTCATCGCTGCTGGCGGACGTGCTCGACACGTTCTATGCGCTGTATCCTGCTGCTCGAACCGAGGGCGCTTACATTTTCTTTGACGAGATCCAGGAAATTCCCGAATGGGGTGCGTTTCTGCGGCGTGTAGTCGATACGGAGAAAGCGACCGTCTATGTGACGGGATCTTCTTCTAAGATGCTGTCCTCAGAGCTTAAGAGCGAGTTCAGGGGTCGTTCTCTTATACGGGAGCTTTTTCCGTTGAGTTTTTCGGAATACGTTCGGTATAAGACGGGGAGCGTTTTCGAGCCAGATGCGACCTTTTCCCCAAGCGATGCGGCGCTGCTTCGACATCATCTGATCGGATATCTTGAACGAGGGGGATTCATCGCGACGCTTGAGCAGACGCCCGCAGACGCGATTCAGCTGCTACAGGAATATGCTTCGCGAACGGTCGCTATGGACGTCATTGAGCGTTACGACGTCAAGAACCCTCGCCTGGCATCGCTGTTCTTGACGCGGTGTATGGCATCTTCGGGACGAGAGCTGTCAGTGAACAAAGTGTACAACGAGTTCAAGAGCAGACAGATACCCGTCAGTCGTAATTCGCTCAGCGATTTACTTGAGTATTATGAGGATGCCTACCTGTTATTTTCTGTGCCGGAGTTCACGCGTTCATTGGCAAATAACATGCGGTCTGCGTCTAAGGTCTACGCTGTCGACCCTGCGATGTTTGGAGCATTCTCTCCCGCATCAGCATTGGACCAGGGCCAGAGGCTCGAGACCGCAGTGTTCAATGCGCTAAGAAGAAGGACTCCCGCGGTGAGGACCGGCTCGGTCTGCCGCCTGCTGATCAAAGAGAAGAGCAAAAGCCATGAGGTGGACTTTGTGGCTGGGGACGCACTTCTCATGCGGGCTTATAGCCTGATTCAGGTGAGTGTGGATATGGCAAGTGAGAAAACGCGCGAGCGCGAAATTGCCGCGCTTGATGCCTCGATGGCCCAGTTCGATCTTGGCGAGTCGGCAATCGTTACCATGGATGAGCAGGCCGATATTCCATGCGAACACGGTGTGGTACACGTTGTGCCCGCATGGAAGTGGCTCCTTGCCTAATCATCTACGGATCGTGGGGCCAGGACCTCCTGGCCCCTTCATCATGGTTGGGGAGCACCTTGCTGCGCCCGGCTAGTCCTGGGCTTTGATGCTCGGCAGCAGGATCTGCGCGAGGTAGTCGGTCTCGAGTTTGGTCGCGGCGTCGGCTTTGCCGTCTTTGCCGACCAGTACGTTCTTGATCTGGCTATAGGTGTAGCGGTTGCCGGTCGTAAGCTCGACAAGCTCAATGGCCGTGTCCATGGGGTAGGTTGACACGGGGTTCTGCGTGCGCCCGTTGATGGTTTGCGGGATTACATACGGATAGACAGGACCGCTAGCGTAGACGGTATAACCGTTGCCGAGGTTTGCCGCACCCAAAACCGCGTCGCCCTCATCGGGCGTAAAGCTCTCGCCCTCGCGCACCGCGACGAGCGTCACGAGCGGTGTGTTGGTGTCGCCGTCCAGATAAATGCACAGCGTGCTGCCGTTTTGCCAAGTCGCGACTTTGCCGTACCACTCAACGGGAATATCGAGCTGATACAGGTCCGTTGCCTTATGTCGAGCATCGGCGTCGCGGGCCGCCTGTGCCTCGCGGGAGCTCACGGCGTTGACGGCGGCGTCACGGCGCGCGGTTGCCGCCTGCTGGAGCACCTTTGCGACCGCGGCGGAGTTCACCCCGCCTTCCTCGGCATACTTGGCGGCGGCATCGATCTGGTCGTCAGTCACCGTGTCGGCCGAAGGCACCTTGAGCTTAAAGGTGGCCTGGGCACTCAAATCCTGCCCATCGCTCTTAATGGTGACCTGCGCCTTGGTGGTCGGGACAGTGTAGATGGTGCCGTCTTCCGCGATGGGGGATCCAGCAATGGAGAGCGTGTAATCGCCGGGCAGCAGTTTGATGCCACGGCCGTGCTCGTCAACATAGAGTGTTTCGCTCACGGAAGAACCGTCGGAATCCTGCCCACTCACCTGCACGGGAATCTTGGAGCCGGCGGAACAGTCGAGCCCCGCGGCGTGTACGCCAATCTGCACCGACATCATCGTGTGGGCATTGGCGGCGGTGATGGCAGCCTGCTCTTGCCGGTATCCGTTCCAGGCGGCATAGCCTGCGCCGCCGGCGACGAGCGCGACGGCCACGACACCGGCGACCATCAGATTGCGGCGCTTGGGCGACATCTTGCGATGGCGAACCTCGGCCTCGCGTGCTGAGGGAACGGACGGTAGGGGGATATCGCCCATGGCGATGGTCTCGTCCACGGCAGGCGCAGAGCCCAGGCCGGGAAGCTCGCGGGTCAGCGAATCTTCGGCCGGCAAGCTGTCGAGCAAGATGGTTTCCTCGCTCGTGTCGGATTCGGGCTGGTCGTCGGCCTCGCTATCGTCCTCTTCGGCTTCGTCAGGAGCGTCTTTGGCGTCGCTGCCTTCGTCCTCAGTGTCTTCGTACACCTCGTCCTGCGCGTCGACGGCCGAATCGCTAAACGAGAGCTCGTCTAGCGCGATCCGGTCAAGGCTCTCCAGGGCTTCGGCACATGCTTCCGCATCCTGGGCCGCATCCTCGCGGCCATACGTCTCATCGCTCATATATCCCCCAATGCAATATCGGCTCAACACTGTACCCAAAAATGGAGCCATATAAAGCGCATACGAAATATAAGATCCGATTTAACCTGAGCACATCGTTCGGCCGCATCCTCGCGGCAGCAAAAGGCCCCCGGAACGCGAACGAATCACATTCCGGGGGCTCTGCAATACGTTGCATTGCGCGGAGTCGGCCAGGCGGCTTCACATTCAAGCGGCGTTTGCACCGGGCATGTTACTCGGCGTGCGCGTAATCAACCTTGGCGCGGCGAGCGGTAGCCTTCTCCCAATCGCTGGTGCCCTCAAAGACATCCTGCTTGTAGGGATTGCGGCCGAGCTTTTTGGCGCGGTAGGCGATGTAGATGATCGCGGCGACGTTGGCGACCAGTGCGGCGATCGAGACCGCGGTAGCGGCGCCGGGGTCGAGCGTGGAGTGGGTCACAAAGATGGACTCCTCCTGGAAATACGGGAATACCTGGGCAAACATGCACCAAATAGCCAGCGTAAAGGCGCGGTTCTGGATCCAGCCGCCCTTGTTCCAGATAAAGGCGGCGACGGTGGGTGCCAGCAGCAGCGCAAAGCCGCAGAACCAGGAGTGGGTGGGCAGGCAGTTGTAGGTGTAGCAAAAGTTCCAGATATCGTAGGCGATAATATAGACCCAGGTCATATCGGGCCACAGCATGTCGGTCTGATCCTCGGAGGCGTAGACGCTCCACCAACCGGTCATGCAGAAGATGTTGATGATACCGGCGATGCCGTTGAACACGTTGTTCCAGCCGGCCAGCTGCGTAGCACCTTCGGAGGTGACCCAGGTGGACTCACCCAGGACAAAGAAGTGATAGGCGCTCTCGAAGTCGGACACGACGGCGATCATGATGTTGATGGCGACGATCACAAACGGCCACGCGCGGAACCAATGCGCCTTGCCGATCTTTCCCCACTGGTACTTAATGGCAATGAAGCCCCAGCAACCAGCCAGCGCCGCGTATACCTTGGCGTAGTGGAACCAGCTGTTCTGGTACACATGGGTGGGGTTGGTGAGCGCCCACTCGGCACCCTGCGAGACGCCGATGGCGATGGCGACGCAGTAGATGGTCATGGCCAGCGGAGCCACGCCAAAGATGATTGCCGCGCCCAGCTTGGTGCGGCGGCCGACCTCGTTGAGCACGATCAGGCCGATAAAGACCATGGCCCATCCGGCCCAGTGGATAAGGGTATCGCTACCCCAAACATCGAACAGCATGCTGCTCTCCTTTCACACGCCCGCGGCCCCTCTTCTGATCGCGGGCAGTTTGGCCAAATGTCGTCAGTTCTGGGGCTTGCGCTCCGGATACTTGGCGGTATAGCCCTCGATGTGGAGTGTCGAGGCGATGATTTCCTTGACCGTCTCGTCGGGCACATCGGGGTGCGTGCGGATATACATCAAAAGACCCATGATGAGGGTGTAGAACGTTTCGTAGACATGGTCGATGCGCAGCTCGTGGTGGGCGACAAAATCCACCACGGTGGTGTCGCAGATATACTGCGCCACGCGCTGGACCACGTTGTGCAAAAAGCCGCCGTAGAGCGCGCCGCTGTTGGAGGTCAGAGTGTGCGGCAGCTCGTGGCCGCTGGCGACCAGGCGCTTAAAGAGCGGGGCGACGGTGTCGAGCGCGCCCTCGATATCACCGACGGTGCGGTTGGCATTCCACTGCTCGAGCTCGGAGATAAAACCGTCGATTGTCTCGTCCATGACGGCGGTGACGGCGGCGTCCATGTCGGCGAAGTAGTGGTAGAACAATGAACGCGTGCAGCCGGCTCGCTTGGTCACGGCCGATACCGATAGGTGGGACACGCCCAGCTCGGAGCTTACGGTGCGCACGGCATCGAGGATCTCGCGACGGCGTTCGTCGCCCGTCAGGCGCTTTGCCGCGCTATCGGATGCGGGGACGGCATCGACCACAGAGGTACCTGCTGTGTTGTTGCCCATGTTTTGCCGCCTTTCATCCTCTTTTGCCTGACCGTTCGCCTAACAGTCTTGAATATTGTTGACGGTTCGTCAATACTATTTTTGACACAATGTCAACAATGGCGGGTGAACGGCATGGGGGCATGCCCGGCCTGCAAAAAAGAGGGGCGCCGCGGTCCCGCCGGGCTGTGGCAAGAGAAGGGACAACCATGATTCTCAACGGACCGGGGATTAGCTACACCGAGCCCGACATCGGTTCGGAGTTCGTGGCGCCGCTGCCGGAGCATCCGCGCGAGGCCATCGTCAAGCTGTGCGAGCACTGCACCAACCGTCTGCTGCATCGCGATGAGCTGCTGGGCTACGAGTACTGGTCGTTTGCCGAGGCCGCGACTGACGAGCAGGCCGAAGTGCTCTGCAAGATGAAGATGCGCCGTCCCTATACGCTGCCCGAGATGGTCAAGCTCACCGGCATGCCCGAAGCCGATATCGAGAAGATGCTCGACGACATGAGCTACACGGGTCTGCTCGAGTACAACTGGGAAAACCCCGAGCGCGCCAAGCAGTGGGTGCTGCCCATGCTGGTGCCGGGTTCCGCCGAGTTCCTCAACATGCGCGTGAGCCAGCTCGAGGAGCACCCGGTCTATGCCAAGTTCTTTGAGCAGGCGTCCAAGGGACCGCTGTCCAAGGCCACGCCGATGGTGCCGCCCGGAGGCGCCGGCATCGGCATGCACGTCATTCCGGTCGAGAAGGCCATCGACGCCGCGAGCACCTCGGTGCCGATCGAGCATATCGAGCACTGGCTCGACAAATACGAGGGTAAGTATGCCGCCAGCACCTGCAGCTGCCGCGCGAGCCGTCGCGTGATGGGTGAGGGCTGCGCCGACGACCCGGCCGATTGGTGCATCGCCGTGGGCGATATGGCCGACTACGTGGTCGAGACCGACCGCGGCCACTATGTGACGCGCGACGAGGTCTACGACATCTTGCGCCAGGCCGAGGACAACGGCTTTGTGCACCAGATCACCAATATCGACGGCGAGAACAAGATCTTCGCCATCTGCAACTGCAACGTCAACGTGTGCTATGCCCTGCGCACCTCCCAGCTGTTCAACACGCCCAACCTGTCGCGCTCGGCCTATGTCGCCAAGGTCGAGAAGGACAAGTGCGTGGCCTGCGGTCGCTGCGTAGAGGTGTGCCCGGCCGGCGCCGCCAAACTGGGTCAGAAGCTCTGCAGCAAAAAGGCCGGCGGACAGGTGCCCGAGTATCCGCGCCAGGAGCTGCCCGACGCCACCAAGTGGGACCACACCAAGTGGTCGCCCAACTATCGCAACGACAACCGCATCGAGACGTATGAGTCCGGCACCGCACCCTGCAAGACGGCCTGTCCCGCGCACGTTGCCGTTCAGGGCTACCTTAAGTTTGCTGCCCAGGGTCGCTACGACGAGGCGCTGGCGCTCATCAAGCGCGAGAACCCGCTGCCCGCCATCTGCGGCCGCGTGTGCAATCGCCGCTGCGAGGATGCCTGCACCCGTGGCCGCGTGGACGCCGCCGTGGCCATCGACGAGATCAAGAAGTTCATCGCCCAGCGCGATCTTGATGCCGCGACTCGCTATGTCCCGCCCGTGGTGACGCCGACGCGTGCTGGCGGCTTCGATCAGAAGATCGCCATCATCGGTGCCGGCCCGGCCGGTCTGTCCTGTGCCTTCTATCTGGCCGAGAAGGGCTACAAGCCCGTCGTGTTCGAGAAGAACGAGCGCCCGGGCGGCATGCTCACCTATGGCATTCCCAGCTTTAAGCTGGAGAAGGACGTTATCGAGGCAGAGGTCGAGATCATTCGCCTGATGGGTGCCGAGTTCCGCTATGGCGTGGAGGTCGGTCGCGATGTGACGCTTGACGAGCTGCGCGAACAGGGTTTTAAGGCCTTCTACGTGGCCATTGGCTGCCAGGGCGGTCGCCTCGCCGGTATTCCGGGCGAGGACGCCGAGGACGTGACCGTGGCCGTCGACTTCTTGCGCGAGGTCAACAGCGGCAAGATTGACGCGCTGCCCGGCCGCACCATCGTGGTGGGTGGCGGCAACGTGGCTATCGATGTCGCGCGCAACGCCTGCCGCCTGGGCTCCGAGCACGTTGAGATGTTCTGCCTGGAGAGCGAGGCCCAGATGCCCGCCAGCGAGGAAGAGCGTCGCGAGGCCATCGAGGACGGCGCGCACATCAGCTGCGGTTGGGGCCCCAAGGAAGTTCACCTGGCCGAGGCCGGTCGTGTGTGCGGTATCACCTTCAAGCGCTGCACGCGTGTCTTTGACGACGAGGGCCGGTTTGCGCCCGAGTACGACGAGAACGATCTGCGCCGTGTCGATGCCGACCGTGTCGTCATGTCGATTGGCCAGTCCATTGTGTGGGGCGATCTGCTGGCAGGCTCCAAGGTGGAGCTTGGCCGCGGTCAGGGCGCCCTTGCCGATCCTCAGACCTATCAGACCGCCGAGCCCGACATCTTTGTGGGCGGAGACGTCTACACCGGTCCGAGCTTTGCCATCGACGCCATCGCTGCCGGTCACGAGGCCGCCGTGTCCATCCACCGCTTTGTGCAGCCGGGCTCCACGCTCACCATCGGCCGCAACCAGCGCCGCTACACCGCGCTCGACCGCGACGACGTTGTGCTCGAGGGCTACGACAACGCGAGCCGCGAGGTTGCCCACGTTGACCGCGAGCGCGAGAAGGCCGCGCCGTTTAGCGAGTACGTCGAGACCTTTACCGAAGAGCAGGTGCGCGCCGAGACCGCCCGTTGCCTGGGCTGCGGTGCCTCGATCGTCGACCCCAACAAGTGCATCGGCTGCGGCCTGTGCACCACCAAGTGCGCGTTCGACGCCATCCATCTGGATCGCGACCGCCCCGATTGCTCAACGATGGTCAAATACGAGCAAAAGCTCCCAAGCCTCGGCAAGTATGCTTTGAAGCGTGCCATCAAGATTAAGTTCGGTCGCAAGTAATGAGGTTCCGCCGTTCGAACGAACGGCGGCACTGCCGACGCTGCGCGGCGCCCAAGCACCCCATCTTGCCCCTCAACTTCGGCGCCGCGGGCAAAAGCCCAGCGGACGCCTTGTTTCGGGGCAACCTGGGGCACCTGGATCGCCGCTCGCTGACGTTTGGCTGACATCGCATCAACCGTTGTTGAAAGGTTTCTACCTTGCATGAATTGGGAATCGTTTACCACATCATTCGCGATGTCGAGAATGTGGCGCGCGCTCATGGCGTGCGTCGCGTTTCGAGCGTGACGTTGCTACTGGGCGAGGTCTCGGGCGTCGTTCCCGACTTGCTGCTCGACGCTTGGCGCTGGGCAGCAGATAAAAAGCCTATCACCGAGGGCGCGGAGCTTATCGTGGAGCCCGTCGAGGCCGTGACACATTGCGAGGCGTGCGGCTGCGACTACGCGACGGTCGAGCACGGCAAGACCTGTCCCCAGTGCGGTAGCGGCGAGACCTATTTGCTGCAGGGTCAAGAGGTAATGATCAAACAGATCGAGACCCCCGACGAGGACCCGGCAGACGCTGCTCCTGACGGCCTCTCCGACGCCCCCGATGCCGTCGACGCCGCCAACCCTCTCCATATCGCCTAACATCCAATGACTACATGGGCTAGAGTTCTAAACATATTTGCTTCGGTTAGTCAAGTCATGTCTGTTTAAACAAAATGGCGGCACGCAAACGCATCGGGATCCACCTAAAAGAGGTCTTAACGAACAGTGCACCTTTATATGTCTTTGAAAGCAATCAGCAAATCACGTTTTAGCAGGCAATAAGCTGTAAACCGGCAACGTAATCAATTTGTAACAAACTTAGACATTTAAACAAATAATCCAACCTTTTGCGAATTTAGCTATAATTCCACAATCCAAACAGGTATACTCCTTTCATGTCGTGTAGGAAATACGTAGACAAAAAGGAGGTTACGTGATGGTAAGTATTGTTCTTGCTAGCCACGGGGACTTGGCAGCTGGAATCAAGCAGACGGGCTCGATGGTCTTTGGCGATCAGCCGTCTGTTGCCGTGGTCTCGCTCGAGCCGAGCATGGGCCCCGACGATTTCCGTGCCAAGGTCGAGGAAGCAGTCGCTTCCTTCGAGGACCAGGAGCAGGTGCTCTTCCTCGTTGATCTGTGGGGCGGCACGCCGTTCAACCAGATCAGCGGGCTCATCGAGGGCCACGATTCCTGGGCTATCGTCACCGGTGTCAACCTGCCTATGCTCATCGAGGCATATTCGCAGCGCTTTGACGCAAAGAACACTGCACATGCGATCGCAAAACATCTCGTGACTGAGGCTAAGGCTGGCGTGCGCGTCAAGCCCGAGTCTCTGGAGCCCGAGGAGAAGAAGCCGGCTGCGGCCGCCGCTGCTCCTGCAGGCGCCATCCCTCCGGGAACGGTTATCGGCGACGGGCACATCAAGATCGCCCACGTCCGTATCGACACCCGTCTGCTTCATGGCCAGGTGGCAACCACGTGGACCAAGCAGATCAACCCCAACCGCATCATCGTGGTTTCCGACGGCGTTGCTCACGACGAGCTCCGCAAGACCATGATCGAGCAGGCTGCCCCTCCGGGAGTCCATGCCAACGTCGTGCCCATCAAGAAGATGGCCGAGGTCGTCAAGGACACGCGCTTTGGTGACACCAAGGCCATGCTGCTCTTCGAGAACCCGCAGGATCTGCTCAAGGCCATCGAGGCCGGCGTCGACATCAAGGAAGTCAACATCGGTTCCATGGCTCACTCCAAGGGCAAGGTCGTCGTCACCAACGCCGTCGCTATGGGCGATGACGACGTCAAGACTCTCGAGGCCCTCAAGGCCAAGGGCGTCAAGTTCGAGGTCCGCAAGGTTCCTTCGGATTCCTCCGAGGATCTCGACGCCATGTTGAAGAAAGCTAAGGCCGAACTGGCCGCTCAAGCATAGTAAAGGAGGGTCCGATACATGTCTGCAATTACTATTCTGCTTGTTGCGATTGTCGCGTTGCTTGCCGGTATGGAAGGCATCCTGGATGAGTTCCAGTTCCATCAGCCGCTCGTGGCATGCACGCTTATCGGTCTCGTAACCGGTCACCTTCAGGAGGGCATCCTCCTGGGCGGTTCGCTCCAGATGATGGCCCTTGGCTGGGCTAACGTCGGCGCCGCTGTCGCGCCTGACGCCGCTCTGGCCTCGGTCGCTTCTTCGATCATCATGGTGCTCGCCCTCAACGGTGGCGCCACCGATTCGGCCAAGGCCGTTACCGCCGCCATCGCCGTCGCCGTCCCGCTGTCGGTCGCTGGTCTGTTCCTGACCATGATCTGCCGTACCCTGGCCACCGCTATCGCTCACGCCATGGACGGTTGCGCCGAGAAGGGCGACTTCTCCGGCATCGAGCGCTGGCAGTACGCTGCCATCCTCATGCAGGGCCTTCGTATCGCCATCCCGGCAGTACTTCTGTGCATCATCCCGGCTGAGGCTGTTACCAACGCGCTTAACGCTATGCCCGACTGGCTGTCCGGCGGCATGGCTGTCGGCGGCGGCATGGTCGCTTCCGTCGGTTACGCCATGGTCATCAACATGATGGCCACCAAGGAGACCTGGCCGTTCTTCATCCTCGGCTTTGTCCTTGCTGCCATCCCTCAGCTCACGCTGATCGCCCTTGGTCTCATCGGCATCTCCCTTGCCCTCATCTACCTTGGCCTTAAGGATCTGGCCAAGCAGGGTGGCGGCATGGGCGGCGGCTCCGGTGACCCGCTCGGCGACATTCTGAACGATTACGAGTAGGAGGGGAGTGATACATATGGCAGAGAACAAGATTCAGCTCACCAAGGCTGACCGCAAGAAGGTTTGCTTCCGTCATCAGTTCCTTCAGGGCTCGTGGAACTACGAGCGTATGCAGAACGGCGGCTGGTGCTTCGCAATGATCCCTGCGATCAAGAAGCTCTACACCAGCAAGGATGACCAGATTGCCGCTCTTAAGCGCCACCTGGAGTTCTATAACACCCACCCCTATGTTTCCGCCCCCGTCATTGGCGTTACCCTCGCTCTCGAGGAGGAGCGCGCCAACGGTGCTCCGATTGACGACGTCGCCATTCAGGGCGTCAAGGTCGGTATGATGGGCCCGCTCGCCGGCGTCGGCGACCCCGCCTTCTGGTTCACCCTTCGCCCGATTCTGGGCGCTCTGGGCGCTTCCCTGGCCCTGTCCGGTAGCATCGCCGGTCCGCTGCTGTTCTTCTTCGCGTGGAACATCATCCGTTACGCCTTCCTGTGGTACACGCAGGAGTTTGGCTACAAGGTCGGCTCCTCCATCGCCAAGGACCTCTCCGGCGGTCTGATGGGCAAGGTCACCGAGGGTGCATCCATCCTGGGTATGTTCATCATCGGCGCCCTGGTCGAGCGCTGGGTGTCCATCTCCTTCACCCCGGTCGTCTCCAAGGTCACGCAGTCTGCTGGCGCCTTTATCGACTGGGCTAACCTGCCCTCCGGTTCTGAGGGTGTCAAGGAAGCACTGACGATGTATAACTCCATCGGTGCTAACGCCCTTGATCAGGTGAAGGTCACCACGCTTCAGGCCAACCTCGATCAGCTCATCCCCGGCCTTGCCGCCGTGTGCCTGACCCTGCTGGTCTGCAAGCTCCTCAAGAAGAAGGTCAGCCCGATCGTCATCATCCTGGCTCTCTTCGCCATCGGCATCATCGGTCGCGTCTGCGGCTTCATGTAAGCACGTTTCGGCTTAAGACCGAGAATTGCTAGGCAAGGGCTTTTGAGCCATTGAAACGGACCGCACCCGGTGGGTACACTGGATGCGGTCCGATTATTTTATTTGGAGGGCGAGGCGCGCATGGCGCAACCTCAGAACAGCACGGTCGATCTGGCAACGCCGGCAACCTGCCTGATGGGGCTTACCAGCCACGGTAACGTGATGGTGGGCAATAAGGCGTTCGAGTATTACAACGAGCGCAATCCCGAGGATTATATTCAAATCCCGTGGGACGAGGTCGACTATATTGCCGCCGAGGTCTTGCGCGGCACCAAGAAGATTACGCGTTTTGCTATCTTCACCAAGGACAATGGTCACTTTACGTTTTCGACGCGCGACGACAAAGAGACGCTTCGTGCGGTCCGCAAGTACGTTGACGAGGATAAGCTCGTGCGTTCGCCTGATTTTATCGATGTGACGGCCAAGGGCGCCAAGAGCATCCCCTCCGTTATCAAAAACCTCTTCCACAAAGGCAACTAGCTCTTCACAAGTTGCGGTGAAATAGTTCCTAAATACGGCTTTAGATGCTTCAGACAGGAACTATTCCACCGCAACTTCGAAGTCTAGTCATGCGACGTATTGCGATGCAGTAAATCTGCTACACTAGTACAACATGCCTCCGTAGCTCAGGGGATAGAGCACCGCTCTCCTAAAGCGGGTGTCGACGGTTCGAATCCGCCCGGGGGCACCAGAAGATTATGACGGCGTCGCGAGAGCGGCGCCGTTTCTGGTTTGTGGGAGCTGCCGGCGGATTCGAACCGTCGACACCCGCGTCACTCATTTCCCCGCGGGGGGAGTTTTCGAATCCGCCCGGGGGCACCAGAGGAATATCGAGCCCGGTACCGCTACGGTGCCGGGTTCTTCTGGTTCAATGCCATGTCAAAAACGAAGCGCCCGCTTGCTGGGGGAGCAAGCGGGCGCCTGTGAGCGAATATGTTTGCGGCGAAAGCCGCGATGAGCGGTGGGGTGGCGACTAGTTGGTCGTACCGGAATCGTCGCCCGTGCTCGTGCCCGAGCCCGAGCCCGAACCAGAAAGTGCGACCGTCAGTGTAATCGTGCTGTCGGTGGACTGTTTGCCGGTGGGGGAAACACCCGTAACGGTGGCATCTTCGTTGCCGCTCACGGGATTGCCGTTCTGGTCACAGAAGCCAATGTTATAGAAACCGGCGTTGTTGAGCGCGGTAACGGCGGCGGAAATGCTCTTGCCGTACAAGTTGCCCGGGACGGCGGCCTTGCCGGACTTCTTGGCAATGACGACGGTAATCGTGGCGCCGGGCTTCTGCTTGCCGCTGGGGTTCCAGCTGATCACGGTGCCCTCGGTAACCGAGTCGTTCTCCTGGTAGCTCACGTCGACGCCAAAGCCTGCCATATCGAGGGCGTTGCGCGCCTGGGCCTCGGTCATGTCGGTCAGATCGGGGACGGACGTGGTATCCGGGCCGCTCGAGACCTTGTACGAGATGGTCGTGCCCTTCGCGACTTCCTTACCGGCTTCGGTGCCCTGCTCAAAGACCTGGCCCTCATCGGCCTCGTTGGCCTGCTCGGAGGCGTTGCCCTTCAGGCCAACGCTTGCCAACGCGGCCTCGGCCTGGTCCTTGGTCAGGCCGACAAGCAGGGGAACCTCAACCTTCTCGGAGGGCTTGGGGCCCTTGGAGATTACTAGGTTCACCTTAGTGCCCTTGGCCTTCTTGGTGTTACCGTTGGGCGTCTGCTCGGCGACCTTGCCCTCGTCGACGTCGTCGTTGTAGCTCTGATCGACGGTGCCAACCTCGAGGCCGGCCTCCTTGATCAGCTCGACGGCAGTCTGCTGGTCCTTGCCCAGCACGTCGGGCACGGTGACCTGCTCGCCGCCAAAGAGTCCTGTGGCAAAGGCCACCACGATGCCGATGACGGCAACCGCTGCCACCACGGCGGCGATGATCTTGTTCTTGTTGGATTTGGGCTCTTCGACCTCGTAGGAGCCGGTGGAGCCCGAAACCGAGCTACGGGCGGTATTCTGGCCGCTCACGCCCGAGACGGGACGCACCATGGCGCGCGTCTGATCGGAAAGCTCGCGAGTCTTGGTGGCGCCCAGTTCACCGGGGGCACCGATGATGCTCGTGGGCTCCGAGACGTTGACGGCACGGCCCGACAGGTAGCTGTTGAGCACCTGACGCAGCTCGTCGGCCGTCTGGAAGCGGTTTGCGGGGTCCTTCTCCATGCACTTGAGGATGATGCGTTCAAGGTCGGCGTCGACACCGGAGTTGATCTGGCTCGGCGGAATAGGCAGCTCGTTGACCTGCTTGAGTGCGACCGAGATAGCGTCGTCACCGTCAAAGGGAACGCGGCCGGTGGCGCATTCATACATCACGACGCCCAGCGAGTAGATATCCGAGGTGGGGCCGAGGTCCTGACCACGGGTCTGCTCGGGGCTGACGTAGTGGGCAGTTCCGAGCACGTTGTTGTCTTGCGTGAGGTGGCTGTTCTTGGCGCGCGCGATGCCAAAGTCCATCACCTTGATGTTGCCGTCGGGCAGTACCATGATGTTCTGCGGCTTAATGTCGCGGTGGATGATCTCGTGCTTGTGGGCGACCGAAAGCGCAGAGCTGATCTGCGAGCCGATCTGGGCGACCTTCTTGGGGTCGAGGGCGCCGTGGCTCTTGATGCCGCTCTTAAGGTCGGTGCCGCGCAGGTACTCCATGACGATGTAATAGGTGTCGCCGTCCTTGCCCCAATCGTAGACGCCCACGATATAGGGGGAGGAGAGACCGGCTGCTGCCTGGGCCTCCTGCTTAAAGCGTGCGGCGAAGGTTGCGTCGCCAGCATACTGCGGCAGCATGATCTTGACGGCTACCGTGCGGTCGAGGACCTGGTCCTGTGCACGGTAGACGGTCGCCATGCCGCCTGTTCCCACCTTATCCTTGAGGAGGTATCTTCCCCCGAGGACCCTCTGTTCCATTCCTGCTCCTAACATAACTATTCGCTCAACGATGTGTGTAGTACCTACGATGTGGCCGCTGGGGCCGTGTGGCGCGTTGCCGCTAACTCTTCGGCCGCGGCGCGCCTCGGGTGTCCGATTCGATCATGGGCATCACGCTCCCTGTGCGGCAAGCGCCGCGGTCAGGACGATACCGGCGATCTTGGCGGCCTTGACGTCATGCTTGTCGAAATCCTCCAAGGCCACCGAGATAGCGACCGTGGGTGAATCGTAAGGTGCAAAGCCAACGAACATCGAGTTGACGTTGGTGCCGCCGGTCTCGGCCGAACCGGTTTTGCCGGCGACCTTGACGCCCGGAATCTGGGCATCGGTACCGGTACCGGACTGGACAACCGCGAGCATAGCCTGCTTGACCTGGTCGGCCGTGGCGGAGCTGACGGCCTGACCAAGCGAGCGGGACTGCGTGGTCTTGACCACGGTTCCGTCCGGGGCAAGTACCTGGGCTACAAAGTACGGGTCCATGACCACGCCACTGTTAGCGATGGCGGCGGCAATCACGGCGTTTTGCATGACGGTGGTCTGCGGGCCGGGCGTATGGTCCATGCCGACAGGCTGGCCGGCGCCGGCCCAGGCGGTCTCCCACTCGGTCATGAGCGACGGGTCGGCCATGATGGAGGCCGCGGAGGTCAGGTCCTGGCCGAGCTTTTGGCCGTAGCCAAAGGCGTTGGCAAACTGCACGAGCGTGTTTGCGCCAACTTCGTTTGCCACCTGGCCAAAGACGACGTTGGAGGACACGGCAAAGGCCTGCTGCAGGCTGATGGTGCCGTAGCTCTCGTTGGCATAGTTGGTGACTGGTGCGTTGCCGATGTCCATGGAGCCGGGCGCCTGGTAGGTGCTGGTAAGGCTGGCGGTACCGGTCTCGAGTGCCGCGGAAAGCGTAACGACCTTAAACGTTGAGCCCGGCGTGTACAGCGCGTCCATGGCGCGATTGTACATGGAGCCGTCCTCGCCGCCGCCCGTCTGCAGCAGGGCATCGATGTTGGTGTTGTCGTAGGTGGGCGAGCTGGCACATGCGAGCACCGCGCCGGTACGCGGGTCGATGACCACTACAGCGCCCTTAAAGCCCTTGAGTGCCTGCTCGGCCGCCGTCTGGATGCGCGAGTCGATGGTGAGCTTGGCGGTGTTGCCCGGCTGGGTCTGGCCCGCGAGCGACGCGATGGCGTTGTTCCAGCTGGAGTAGTCCTTAGAACCGGTGAGCGTGTCGTTCATGACGCTCTCGATGGCGGTGGTGCCATACTGCTGGCTCACGTAGCCAACCACGTGCGCTGCCAGGTTACCGTTGGGGTAGGAGCGTACGTAGGTGCCGTCCTCCTGCTGCAGCGACTCGGCCAGCGTCACGCCGTCGGACGTGATGATGGAGCCGCGCTGGATGTACTTGGAGCGGGCGATGGTGTGGTTGTTGGTCGGCATGTCCTGATAGTCCTTGGCCTTAATGACCTGGACATAGGTGAGGTTGCCGATAAGGATGGCGAACAGCGCCGTAAAGGCGAGCACCGCGCGGGTTAGACGGTTGGCGAGCGCAACGCGGCCGAGCACACCGGATTCAGGCGTGTCGAGCAGGCGACGGCGCATGCGCGAGCCGACGGAATGGCTGCCGCTGCCGTAGGAAGACGAGGTGGCAAAGCGCGTGCCCGTCGGGGCGGCGGCAGATGCGACCTGATCATCGGTGATGGCGGCCATGGTGCCGGTGCCGGTAAGCTCGGCCTCGCGTCCGGTCGCCTCGTCACCGGCGCGCAGCAGGAGCGCGACGATGATAAAGCTCGCCAGCAGCGAGGAGCCGCCCTGGCTCATAAAGGGCAGGGTGACGCCGGTCAGCGGAATCAGGCGGGTTACGCCGCCAACGATCAAGAAGGCCTGGAAGCTGATGGCGGCCGTAAGGCCCGTGGCGCTAAAGGCAGCGAGGTCGGATTTAGCGCGGGCAGCCGTGGTGAGGCCACGCACGGCAAAGAGCATAAACAGGATGAGCACGGCGCCGCCGCCCAAAAGGCCCATCTCCTCGCCGATAGCCGAGAAGATAAAGTCGGACTCGACGACAGGGATGTTGTTGGCCATGCCGTTGCCGATGCCAACACCGACCAGACCGCCATCGGCAAGCGAGAAGAGCGACTGGACGATCTGGTAGCCCTGGCCCTGGGCGTCCTTAAACGGATCGACCCAAACCTGGAAACGCACCTGAACGTGCGACAGGAACTTGTAGGCGCCCACGGCTCCAACGGCCAAGAGCGCAAGACCGATAACGACATACGAGAATCGTCCCGTGGCAACGTAGAGCATCAGCAAGAAGATGGTGTAGAACAGCACGGCCGAGCCCAGATCGCGTTCGAAGACGACGACGAGCAGGCATACGCCCCATACCGCAAAGAGCGGAAGCAGCAGGCGCAGGCGCGGAACTTTAAAGCCCAGGATCTTTCGGTTGGAAATGGAGAGCAGCTCGCGGTTCTCGGCCAGGTAGCCGGCCAGGAACAGCACGATAAAGACCTTGGCGAACTCGCCGGGCTGGATGGTAAAGCCGGCGATGCGAATCCACAGCTTGGAGCCCGAGATCGTGGTACCGATAAAGATCGGCAGCATCAGCAAAATGATGCCGACGATGCCAAAGGTGTATTTGTAGCGCATGACCACGTCGAGGTTTTTGACCAGCGCGAGCGTTCCCACCATCAACGCTACCGAGATAAACAGGATGACGAGCTGTGAGATGGCGAGGTCGGGCGCCAGGCGCGTCACAAACGTGATGCCGATGCCCGACAGAACAAAGACGATGGGCAGGATTGCCGGATCGGCGCCGGGCGCCAAGATGCGCACGGCGATGTGCGCCGCGGCGAAGGCGGCAAAAAGTCCGATCGGCACGGCGAGCGTCTCAAATGAGATAGCGGCGCCCGCGGTGAGTACGTACATCGCATACAGCAGGATGACGGGGAACGCCGAGGCGATGAGTAAGAGCAGTTCGGTGTTGCGGCGACTCATAAGCGGCACTCCCTTTCTAGTTCTTGTCGGAGGCTTCGGCCTCGGCGGACTGTTCGGCGGTTTTCTCGGAATCTGATTCGGAGGTCGATCCCTGGTCGGTGTTGTCGCGGATCGTTTGTGCGTCAATCACCTGGCGGGTCTGCTCCTCGTCAATCTGATGACGGTATTTGGAAATGGTGTCCTGCGCATCGTCGACACTTGTTTGCGTAATGCCCGCTTTGAGGCGGTTTTGCGTGTCTTCGGGCAGGTCGGACAGCTTGATGCTCGTTTCGCTCTCGAGCCAGTGGAGCTTAAGGCCGAGTGGCTTGCCGGGCACGCCGCGCCAAACTGCGACATTGCCCTGGTAGGTTCCCAGGTAGTACGAGCCGGTGATGCCCGCGTAGGCCCAAATTGCCGCTGCCAGCACAAAGACGATGCCCAGGACCACGCCGATGGTGATATTGCGGCGACGCACGCGTTGCGCCTCGCGCATGACGCCATCGTCGACCAGGTCGACTACTACTACGGTCACGTTGTCGTGGCCACCGGCGGCAAGCGCGGCGTCCACCAGGTTGTCGACGCAGATCTGCGCGGTCGAGGACTGCGTGGCAATGTTCTCGATATCGCTATCGGGAATCATGCTCGAAAGGCCGTCGGAGCACAGGATCAGGCGGTCGCCCTCCTCGATATGCAGGGTAAAGTGGTCGGCGTACATGGCAGGGTCCGAGCCCAGCGCGCGGGTGATGACCGAGCGGTTGGGATGGACGCGGGCCTCGTCGGCCGTAATCTCGCCGGCGTCCACGAGCTCTTCCACATAGGAGTGGTCGCGGGTCACGCGAATCAGCGTGCCCTCGTGGAGCAGGTAGGCGCGCGAGTCGCCCACGTGGGCGATGGCGAGCGTGTCGTTTTCGATATAGGCGCAGGTGGCCGTGCAACCCATGCCGGGCTTGCCCAGGCCATTCAAGGCGGCCTCGATCACAGCGGCGTTGGCGGCCTCGACAGCTGCAGCCAGGCGTGCCGCATCGGCAGACTGCGGGGCTGTCTTGGCGATGGTCTCGACGGCGATGGAGGATGCCACCTCACCGGCGGCGTGGCCGCCCATGCCATCGCACACGCAAAAGAGCGGCGACTGCACCAGGTAGGAATCCTCATTGTGCGGGCGCACGCAGCCAACGTCGGAGCGGGCGCCCCACATGAGCTGCGTGGTGGTGCCGGCATCATAGGTCGAGTCGGTTTCGATGCGCTCCTCGGCCAGGGGCTCAAAGCTCATGGTCGAGCCGGGGTCCTTGAGCTTGGCTTCTACGGCGGCAACGTCGATTTCTGCCGTGTCACCGGGGGAGACGGTATCGGCCTCGGCACTTGGGGCGGCGTCGTTGTCGTCCGGGGAGTCGAGCTCCTCGGACGTGTGGACGGCCGGTTGGTCGTCTTGCGGTTCGAGAATCATGGGCTCGGGCGTCGCAAAGTGCGACGGAGCGGGCGTGCTTTGGGGCTGAGCAGCGGGTTCGGCAGCGACGATGGGCTCGCTTGCGGGTGCAGACTGCGGGGCCTCGGGTGCGGGGGCGTCCTCGGGGGAGGGCACTGCCTCGGGCGCCGGCGTGGATGCGGGCACGACCTCGGACGCCGAGGCTACGGGAAACACCGGAGCGGCGGGCTCGGGCGTCTCAAACACTGCGGCGCTCTCGTTGATTGCCGTGGCGACAGGCTCGGCAAAGTGGGCCGGCGCCGGCGTTGTCTCGGGTGCTGCGGACTGCTCGGCGGCATGCGCACCGATGGGTGCTGCCGCGGCATCCTCTGCGCCCTCGTCATCGGCGAGGGCCGAATAATCATGCGTTACATGCGAAAGAGGCAGGGAGAACACGGTGTCCTCGGGCTCCACGGGCGCGGAGTCCGCCGGAGCGGCGTGGGCCGGTGCAGCCGCGGCGGCAGCCGGTGCCTCGGTCATGGTTGCGGACTTGTTCTCCTCGTCGATCATCGACGGTTCACCTTCATGACCACGTCGCCAATCTGGACTTCGTCGCCCTCGCGCAGCGTTGCGGGCTCCACAAGCTGGCGGCCGTTGACGAGCGTGCCGTTAAGCGAGTTGAGGTCCTCGATGATGAGCGCCGGGCCCTGCAGCGAAAAGCGCGCATGTGAGGCCGAGACGAACGGTTCGTTGATGCAGATGTCCGAAGATGGCGAGCGACCGACGATGACGGGGCCGAGCATGTCTACGTGGATGCCGCGGATACCGCGCGGACCCTTGTCCACATCGATCGTCCAGATAGCCGAGTCGCGGCGCTGTCCGCGCACAAGCCCCACGCCGGTCTTCATGACGGCGAACAGGAAGATATAGAGCAGGGCGACCAGGACGATGCGGCCTGCAAAAAGGACGATATCGATGTTCATAAGCGACTATCCCCTAAATTCAAAGGTGCTCAGGCCAAACGTCAGCAGATCGCCGTTGCGCAGTGGGCAGCGCGTGATGCGGCGGTTGTTGACGAGCGTGCCGTTGGTGGAATTGAGGTCCTCGATCGACCAGTCCGAGCCGGTAAAGGTGAGCTGGGCGTGACGGCGCGACACGTTGGGGTCGCGCAGGGCGATATCGGAAACCGAACGCTCGCGGCCGATGGTCACCTGCGCGGAGGTGATGCTGCGGCTCTCGCCGCTCACGACGTCGACGAGTTGGGCGAGCGGGCGCTGCGGGGCACGGGTGCTCGCCATGTTGGAGGCGATGCCGGCCGCGGCGCCAAGGCCCACGGCGGCACCGGTCGCGGCGGCTCCGCCCATGCCGGCAAGCGCGTCGCGCGAGACGGTCTGCGGCACCGGGATGGGTGCGGCGGCGGGGTCGGGGACGCTAGGCGCGAAGGGGTCTGCCACGGCAAGCGGGTCGGGAGCGGCGGCGCGAGGCGTCGGCTGCTGCTGGGGCATGGCGGCGGGGCGCTGCTGCTGCGGGGCAGCAAACTGCTGCTGGCCGGCGCGCGGCGCGCTGGCGGCGCGGCTTGCGGCCGAGTTATTCTGTCCCAGGCCGTTTTGGTAGGCGCGCTCTTCCTCGTACAGGCGGCCGAGCGTGGGCGCATCGACGTTCTCGGCAAAGACCGAGAACTTGCCGGCGCGCAGCTGCGGATCGATCATAAAGCGCACGAGGGGCTCGCCGACAAAGACATAGCGGCGCTTTTCGGCCTGCGCCTTCACAAACTCGCGGACCTCGCGCGAAAGCTCGGGGTAGAACGGGGCGAGCATGGGATCGTCGTCGGCGGCGATAAGGATGGTATAGAGTGCCGGCGCCGTGTTGACGCCGTTAATCACCAGAGTCTGATCCTCCATGTCGCGAGCGGCCTGCTTGGCAAGCTTCTTAAAGGAGAACGGGGCACGGGTGGCACCGAAGATGCCGGCCACGTGGTCCTCGAAGATGTTCAGGAAGTTCACGAAAGATCACTCTCCGTATAGGTTCTTTGGTATCCGAGCAAATATAGGCATATCCCAACGATTATAGAGGATAGGGTTCCCGCAACTGCCGCCTTGGCGGCGACCGCGGCTGCAAGGCTGGCAATTTCCATATGGTGTGCAAGACAGGACGCCGCTGCGCAGCCGATGCCGGTGACAGCGATGGCGGCGATTGCGGCAAGGTTTGAGCCCCGGTCGGCACGCTTGGCATGGGCATTGAGCAGCGCAGATGACGCCGCGGCAGTTGTCGCGACCAGCACAAAGGCAGTCCAAAGGAGCGGGTCTTCCAGCGCTGCGGCAACGTTACCGAGCCCCAGCACGCCTCCGGCTGAAAGCGCGACCGTGGCCAGACGGGCAAAAAGCACGCCCATGCCCGTTGCCGCGGCGGCGCTTGCCGGGCCGAGCCAAAATGACGCGACGCCGGCGGCGACCCCAGCTGCCAGGAAGGTATTGCCAGTCAGACAGCCAAGCGCGAGTGCACAGGTGAGCGTGGCGCTCGCGGCAGCCTCGGTGCGACCCCAGGTGATCCACCAACCGGACATGGCAGCGGCAAAGATCACCGCGACGGGCAACATCGACAGGATGCCCTGCGCCTGCATGGTGGCGTTTGCCATGAGCACCAAAAAGCCCACGGCCGAGATGGCCGAGCCAATCTGGGGGGCCAGGCCAGCCGCCGCTCCGATCGCGATGGCCGCAATGACCAGGCCGGGAAGCGCCGCGACCCCGGCCGTTTGCATCAGCAAAAAGCTAAAGGTACCGCACGTTAGCGCCGAGATA
This sequence comes from uncultured Collinsella sp., assembly GCA_900540935.1. GTDB lineage: Bacteria > Actinomycetota > Coriobacteriia > Coriobacteriales > Coriobacteriaceae > Collinsella. Next base: position 49,578 of record UQHW01000006.1, read on the forward strand.
GCGCGCATGGTGTAGTCGCGCGCATGGCTCCAGCGCGTGCCCGCCCAGCCGAGTGCGGGGTCGATCTCGATGGCGTCGTCCTCGTAGTGCGACGGCTCGATATCGTCGAGCTCCTGCTCGTCATCCGAAAGCTCGCCAACCATTTGCTCCAGGCTGCGACGGCCTTCGCGCACGCTGCCCAGACTGGCAAGGAGCTGGTCGCAAAATGCCTCGATGCTGTTGGGGCGGTCCTGCGGCATGGGGGAGAGCGCGCTCATGAGCGCGGCCTCGGCTCCCGGGGGAAAGTGTGGTATCAGCTCGCTGGGATAGGTGGCGCCGCCGATGATGCGGCCGAGCGAGTCGGCGGGCGTGGCCGCCATAAAGGGAGCGCTGCCGCACAGGCCCTCGTAGATCACACAGGCAAGGGCAAAGACATCAGCGCGTTCGTCGACCGTGCCGGTCTCGATATCGAGCTGCTCGGGCGGCATGTAGCCGATGGTGCCGCCGCGCGAACCGCCAAAGCCACCGGCGGACGACAGTCGCGCCATGCCAAAGTCGGTGAGCTTTACATTGCCCGAGTGGTCGATGAGCACGTTGGCGGGCTTAATGTCCAGGTGGAGTACGCCATTACTGTGGGCGAAGGTGAGCGCCTGGCCCAGGGCATCGGCAATGGCCGCGGCCTCGTCAAAGGTAAGTGAGTGGCCGTCCACGCGATGCAAAAACTCGGCCAGCGACATGCCATCGACATATTCCATAACCAGGTAGGCATAGGCTGTGTCGTGCGTAAAGTCGATGACCTGCACGATGTTGGGATGTTGAAGCATAGCGGCAGTGTGCGCCTCGCGCAGGACATCCATGATGTCGCTGGCGGGCATGCCGGCACCGTTGATAAGGGGGATGCGCTTAATGGCGACGCGGCGGCGCAGATGCGTGTCGCGGCAGATCTCGATGGAGCCAAAACCGCCGGTCGCAAGTGTCTCGAGCGGCTGGTACCGCTTGAGCAGCTCGCGAGAGCTGGTGCCCTCCAAAGGAACGTCCGGCGAGAACCGGGCGGTATGTTGCGAGAAAAGCGGCATGGCCAACCCTCGTGCGTTTAAAGTTCGTTTGCGAGTGGCGGGCGCGGAGCCGAGCCGTTCGCGGTGGCATAGATGCTGCTAGTGTAGCACGCTCGGGTGCATGGGGAGGATAGCGGGATGCGAGGCTACCTGCCTGGCTTGGCCTTAGCGCTTTTTCTTGTTCTTCTTCTGCTTGCGCTTGGTCTCCTGGGGCTTGTCGCCCTGTTTGGCTTCGGCAGCGGCCTTTTCTGCCTTCATCTTCTTGCGCTTGGTCTCGATGCGGAGTTTTTTGTTGATGCGGGCCTTGAGGAAGGGGCCGAACTGCTCGGCATCGCCACGGACGAAGGTGTCCTTGGGGATCGTCACGCCCTGGTCGGCGAACATGGCCACAAAGATGCGCTCGCCGTCGAGTACGTGGTCGAGCTTGTCAAACGGGAAGAACTGTGACTTACCGCTCTTGCCCCAAACCATCAGGCCGTCCTCGTTGGCGGCGACGCGGCGATAGCGGCCACCCATTGACTCGTCGGCCTCAACGGCGTCGATAAAGTCGCGGGCGAGGGTGTGGTGCAGGTTTTTGCTCCACCAGGCCAAAAAGGCGCCGAATACGATCAGGACGACGCCAAACTTGATCCAGTTGCCGCCGGCCACCAGCATGCCGATGCCGATGAGCGCGGCAATTGCCGCGGCGACATACAGCGAGCCGCGACGCCTGGGCGAGGCGACCAGACGGGCGAAGTCGGTGACCAGGTCGTTTTCGTACTGGTACTCGTTGAGGTACAGGATGCCGTCGTCGGCTGCAGCCTGCTTCTCGAGCGCGACCTCGACCTGGTCGGCTGCTTCGGAGGGGACGAGGTTGCTCTCTGCGTCTGCCATGCTCTTTGGACTCCTATCGCGGCGGGCTCGCCGTACGGGTATTATGGAATGCAGTATGCCGTGCGACCGCATGGCCGCCGCGGCAACAAGACTCAGTATACCCGGGGGAGCACCCATGGAATCGTTGTACCGAAAGTATCGCCCGCTCACCTTCGACTCCGTGGTGGGCCAGCAGCATATCGTCTCGACGCTCGAGCACGCCATCACCGAGGGACGCCTGTCCCACGCCTACCTGTTCTGCGGACCGCGCGGCACGGGCAAGACCACCATGGCGCGCATTCTGGCCAAGGCGCTGCTGTGCCGCAATGCCGAGGCGGCGCGCGCCGAGGGTGCAAGCGGCTGCATGCCCGACGGTACTTGCGAGGAGTGCGAGCTCATCGCCGAGGGCAACCACCCGGATGTCTACGAGCTCGATGCCGCAAGCCGTACCGGCGTGGACAACGTGCGCGAGGAAATCATCAACTCCGTCAACTTTGCCCCGGTGCGCGGCAAGTACAAGATTTATATCATCGACGAGGTCCACATGCTCACGACGGCGGCGTTCAACGCGCTGCTCAAGACGCTTGAGGAGCCGCCGGCGCACGTGATCTTTGTGCTGTGCACCACCGACCCGCAAAAGATTCTGGAGACCATCCTCTCGCGCTGCCAGCGCTTCGATTTCCACCGCATCGGCAACGAGGATATCGAGCATCGCCTGTCCTACGTGTGCGAGCAGGAGGGTTTCGATTACGACGACGAGGCGCTCGCCATCGTGGCGCGCCATGCCAAGGGCGGCATGCGCGACGCGCTCTCCACGCTGGAGCAGCTGAGCGTTTTTGGCAACGGCGCCGTGCATGCGGACGATGCCCGCTCGCTTTTGGGCGAGGTTTCGGACCAGATCCTGGGCGAGTTTTCCCGCGCCATTGCCGATCGCGATGTTGCCGAGCTCTATGGACTGATCCGTGCGCAGGTCGAGGAGGGCAATGACCTGCTGGAGCTGACGCGCGACCTGGTGGCGCATGTGCGCGACGTGTACGTTGCCTGCGTTGCCGGTGCCCGTGCCGAGCTGTTTGAGGGCGGCTCCGAGCAGGCCGAGGCGCTTGCTGCCGAGGCCGCTGCCTTTGGCGAGCATCCTGCCGACCGCCTGGCCCGCGTGCTGACGGTGCTCGACGATGCCGCACTGGAGATGAGGGGCGCGAGCGACGTGCGCCTGGTGCTCGAGATTGCCTGCACGCGTCTGGCACGTCCCGAGGCCGATTTAACGATTGAGGCATTGGCCGAGCGCGTGGCACGCCTGGAGGCCATGATTGCCAACGGCGCCGTGCCGGCGAGCGTGGCTGCTGCTCAGGCCGCCGCGCCTGCAGCATCCGTACCCGCTGCTGCCCAACAGCCGACGCTCATTTCGGGCGCTCGTGCTGCCGCTCCGGCGGCATCCGCTGCCCCCGCTGCTACGTCCGCGCGCCAGGGCGGTATGCCTTGGGACCGCGGCGCTGCTGTTCCGGCTGCCCAGCCTGCGACCAAGTCCGCGGCTCCTGCGCCGGCGCCCAGACCTGTAACGCCTGCACCTCAGCCCGTTGCGGCTCCGGCTTCCGCGCCTGCTGCATCGACCGTGTCGGTGTCCAAGCCCAACAACGCCGCCCAGGTTGCCGCCGCCGGTGCTGCCGAGACCCCCGCGGTTGAGGACGCCGGCGAGCTCCAGCGCAAATGGGCCGAGGTCGTCGAGCGCGTCAAGGCTCGTCAGGCCTCCTACGCAGGGCTTTTGCTCAACGCCCGCGCCACGGCCGACGACGGCTCCAAGCTCACGGTCTCGTTCCCCGCGGGTTCGACTTTTGCCATCAAGATGCTCGGTCGCGCCGATACGCAGTCGGTGGTCCTGCCGACGGTCTGCGCGGTCTTCGGTCGTCGTACCGTCGACTATGTCCTGGATGGGGGTGGCACGCCGGCTCCTCAACATGAGGAGCATTCTCCATCTGCACGGGCTGCGGTATCTGCGGACCCGCAACCCGTGTCCTCGGTGCCCCCTGCATCCTCGAGCGCCAGCGCGACGCAGCCAAAAGCGGCGCCGGTAGCGGCACCGACCCCGTCGGCGCCTGAACCCGCTGCGCCCAAACCGGCTGCTCCGATCCCCGCGCCCAAGTCCGCTGCCGCGCCTGCGCCCAAGTCATCCGACCTGGCCAAGGCCCCTTGGCTGCGCTCCGACAACCCTGCCGGTGCTCCTGCCACGGGCAAGCTCCCGACCGAGCCCGCGCCCCGAGCGCCCGAGCGCGCGTCCGTCCCCATGGCTCAGCCGCCTGCGCAGGCTGCGCCATGGGAATCCGAGCAGGTGCCCTACGACGATGCTATGGTCGGTGGTTTTGCTGCCGATGCCGGCGGGGACGATCTGCCCCCGTTCGACGTGCCGGGTGCGGCGTCCGCGACCAAGGCCGCTGCTGTGGCACCCGCAGCCTCTGCAAACGACGACGTCCCCGCCGCTCCCTGGGAATCCAATCCCGGTGCTGGCAGCCCCTTCGGCCATCAGGGCGCAGCCCCGAGCATCCCGCAGACCGAGGACGAGGCCAAGGCCCTCATCCGCAGCGTCTTTGGCCAGGCCACCATCTTCAAGCCGGTGGAGTAGCTGCGCAGGCGGGTATACTGCTCAAGAAGAGGACCCCTTGTCCGGGCGCATCTGTATTTCGGACATGTGTAGTGTGGTGCCGCGTATGTCGCATTTGAGCAGACAGGTGCGTGACGGTCGGCCTAGGATGCTGAGGTCGATACGATACGTCGCATGGCTGTCCGTGTACTCGACTTGCTCGGCGTTAATGGTTGCTCCGATTGCCAAATAAACGCCTAGCTCGGCATCGACAATCTTGAAGTCCTTTATCTTGACCTTGAACTCTTGATAGAGGGACGGGCTGTTGTAGTAGACGGTTCGGGTTCCGTCGGTGCACTCATCGGTCGTCTCCCATTTGACGACGGGCTGGTCCGAGCTGGCTATCAGCAGTTCTGCTCCAAAAGCTATGGCATGGGTGATGACAACCAGCAATGCCCAGCCGACAAAGAGATAGAGAACCACATATGCAACGGGGTGTTTTGAGCGGATGTTTTGGAGCGCGTTGGGGGCATTCATGGGGCACCTCCAAATTACTATCTATGGCAATCAAATTATACCCTGCCGCCATGTGCGCCGCCTCGAGCAGCGGTTCGGCATTTAGCTATTTAGTGGCGCACATGAAATGCCGGATTCGGCTCTACTAGATTGAGTGTGCGATATTATGCAACCTTGCATAATTCGACCTTGCATAATCTTTGAGTGCGGTTTGTATTGGAGGACATGTATATCGACTGAGGTAACACGTCCGCCCCGCTCTCTCGCCGCGCGCCGTGGTACGATTTTTGAGTTTGAAAGTCCCGCCGTGCTCCGGCTGCCCTTGCAGCTCGGCGTGCGGCCGCACGTAAAGGAGCCATCATGGCCGGTATGAACATGCAGCAGATGATGAAGCAGGCTCGCAAGATGCAGGAGCAGCTTGCCGCCGCGCAGGAGAACCTCAAGTCCCAGACCGTCGACGCCTCTGCCGGCGGCGGCATGGTCAAGGTGACCGTTAACGGCGAGATGGAGCTCGTCAACCTCACCATCGATCCCGATGCGCTCGATCCCGAGGACGTCGATATGCTGCAGGATATGATCATGGCTGCCGTCAACGAGGCCGTCCGCGGCGTCAACGAGCTCGCCAACAAGCAGATGGGCGCCATCACCGGCGGCCTCAACATCCCGGGCATGCCGTTCTAAGACACGCATATATATGAGTGCCAACCACAGTCTGCAAAAACTGCTCGATGAGCTGGGCCGTCTGCCGGGCATTGGTCCCAAGTCGGCCCAGCGCATCGCCTATTACCTGTTGGAGGCCGACGCCGAGGAGGCGCGCCGCCTGGCCGAGGCCATCCTGGAGGTCAAGCAGGAGGTCCACTTTTGCAGCCGCTGCTTTAACTACGCCACGGCCGACGAGTGCTCCATCTGCCAGGACCCGATGCGCGATACCACTCGCATTTGCGTGGTGGGCGAGCCGCGCGATGTCCAGGCGATCGAGCGCACGGGCAGCTACCACGGCCTCTACCACGTATTGGGCGGCGTGATCAGTCCCATGGACAAGATTGGCCCCGAGCAGCTGCACATTCGAGAGCTGCTGGCACGCTTGGGCCACGAGGACATCCACGAGGTCATCATCGCCACCAACCCCAATATTGAGGGCGAGACCACGGCGAGCTATCTGGCCCGTACCATCAAGCCGTTGGGCGTCGAGGTGTCGCGTCTGGCAAGCGGCCTTCCCGTGGGCGGCGACTTGGAGTATGCCGACGAGCTTACGCTTGGCCGCGCCATCGAGGCCCGCCGCGCGATTTAGGTGGCGAGCCTGCTCCTGCCGTATGTTTTCCTCGCGACGCACGGGGTAGTCATAATTTCCCCGTGCGACTGTGAGTTTGTTGTGCAACAAAGATGCTTCGTATCCGCTTATCGCATGGATGCTTCCGCTCGCATCCTTAATTTGTCCATTCGTTGCGCAACCTTTTTGGTTCGCTGATACACTCAAATATGGATTCGAATGAATGCGCCGCTCCCGAGCGGCGTGTTTTTGTTGGAGGAGAACGCATGCGGCCCGGTGGCACTCAGACAAAGCGCGGCGCCGCGGTGCGCATACGACGCCGACTGGGCTTGGCGCCGCGGGCGTACGCACTGCTATCGTGCTCGCTGGTGCTGGTCATAGCTGGCGTTTCTGCCTATGGCATGACCGTGCCGTCCATGATGCAGGCGCATGCCGCACGCGAACCGCGCGTGGGGCATGAGGTCAAAAGTGATCTGGGCACCACGACTGGATATGCTTGGGCAAGTGTGGTCGGGCATATTGTGTTTGGCACTGACGATGCGGACGGCGCCGAGGCCCCGGACAACGAAGTCACGCTTGCCAATGGCAAAACCATCGTGCTCACCAACACCAAGATCATCGATCGGTTGTCCAACAATAGCGTGGCGGCAACGGTGAATAAGGTCGAGCAGCAGAAGGAGCAGGACGCCCAGCAGTCCGGAAAGCCCGGTAGCTCGGATACTTCTGGCTCCGGCTCGGATTCATCGAGTTCGGGCGGCGGCTCTGGGTCGGGTTCCTCTACCGGAGGGTCTGGAAACGGCGGCTCGACGGGCGGCAACACTGACAACGATACAAACTCCGGTGGCCTTTCCGCTGCTGAGGAAGAGAGCATTCACAGTTGGCTTGTGACCAAGTACAACATGCTCGACGGCTATGTTTCTCGTGCCAATGACGTGGTCTCGACCTATAACTCTACGGGAGATCCTAGGCCGTGCGACAGCCTGGTCGGGGAGATGTTTGTCATTCGAGCCGAGTTCGGTCGTCAGACATTCTCGCCCCGGTCAAAGTGGTATCAGCAGTATGCCAATCTGTGGGGCTGTTACACCAACCTATGTCAATGGGTCGGCCATTACGGCGATGATGACGTCGCGCTCGGTAACTTCAACAATAACGTGGCGGCGCTTGCCCTATGATGACCGATCTTGCATCCACCACACCACAATCGCTCGGTCGCGATCCCATGGTCGGCCTGCGCCTGGCGCGTGTCGACGAGTTTGAGCCGGCCATTGCGCTCGGTCGGGACGAACTGCCTGCCTATCTGCGTCGTTTTACGATGCTGTTTGCCGACGATGCCACCATGCGCCGTGGCGGTATCGGCCGCGTGACGCGTGCTGTCAACGCCCAAGGCGAGGCCGTGGCACTCAAGCAGCTCATCTTGCCGACGCGCGATGAGTTTGACGACGATGCCGCTCACGAGGCGCTGGTCGCCAAGTTCAAGGCGGCGTTTCGCGAGGAATACGAATGCCATCGCGCCCTTTCGGGCCTTAAGGGCTTTCCCCGCCTCTATGGCTGGGGCGAGGTCGACGGTGTGTCTGCAATTGTCATGGAATGGGTCGAGGGCGAGACGCTTGCCCGCTTGCGTTCGCGACTTGCCGTGGACGATGCCGGACGCCTGTCGCCGCTTGTGGCGGCGCGTCTGGGTCGCGACCTGTTCGATCTGCTCTGCCGTATGAGTCTGGTGGGCGAGGGCTTTGTCCATCGCGATATCTCGCCCGCTAATATTATGGTGCGCACGGCGCGTCTACCGCTTGACCGGCAGCTTGCCGAGGGCACCTTTGACCTGTGCCTGATCGACTTTGGCTCGTCGCTGGCGCTTGAGCCTGCGTCGGCCGTGGCCGGTACCGGCGGCAAGGCGTCGTTTACGGAGCGCTATGCCACGCTGCGTCGCGCGACGGTGGCCTACGCTCCGCCCGAGATGCTCACCGACGATATTCCCGACCTGCGCGCTTTGCGTATGTCGCCGGCGATTGACGTCTATGCCGCGGCAAGCACGGTTTACGAGCTCATTGCCGGCGTCGCGCCATACGAAGCCGCGCCGAGCACTTCGGGCACCTCGGGTTCGCGCAAAAAGACGCGTGACATCGCCAGCCCCTACCGTCTCAAGATGGACACGCGGCCCGACTATCCCATTGGTGCCCATGCGCCCGGTTGCGATTTGACTCAGCTGCTTCGTCGTGAGCCCGATGTGGCGCTCGCCGCGGCCGAGCAGGCCCAGCAGCTGGGGCTTGAGCCGGATTCCGAGGAGCTACGCGATGCGCTGGCGTTTGTCGATGCCCAGCTGTTCGACGTGGTGATGGCCTGTCTGTCCAGCCACCAAAAAGATCGTCCCGAGCCGGCGGCGGTCGAGGCGGCGCTCTCGGCGTTTTGTGACCACTATGCGCAAAATGTCGGTCGTTCGCTTCGCGGCGAGCCGCTCACGCCGTGCCCCATGGATGCGTCTGGCCGCGCGGTTCGTCGCGCGCTGATGGTCGGCGCGACGGTCGTCTGTGGCGTGGTTTGGGCTGTGGTCGTGGTTTCGGCCGCGCTGCTGGCGTCGGGCGCCCGCGTGACGGCGACTTTGGGATCGCTCGTGTGGTCTGGGTCGCTACCGAGTATTATTGCCGCACTGGCGTTGGCGCTGCCAGGCATAGCCGGCGTTACCGCGGGGGCACTTGCGCGCAATCGGCGCTCGGGGTTCCTGCAGGGTGTGCTTGCGCTTTCTGCCTGCGAGGTTCCGGTGCTGGTTGTGGCTGCATGTAGCGTATTTTCCCAACGCGCCGTGATGGGCGGCCTTGTTGCCGCTCTGGTTGCAACCTATACGCTTACGTGGTTTTTGCTTGCGATGGGCTTTGCCTTTGAACTTCCCGTTTCGGCACCACGACGCACAAAAGCCCAGATGGCGACTCCGCTTGCCGGTGGAGCCGCAGCTGCCCGTACTTTTGGCGGACCTGTCGAAGTATCGTCCGATTCTATTTCTACGACCAAGGAGGCCTAGGTCATGGCATCTCAAGTTGAGCTCACCCCATGCGGGGCCATGTTTGACATCTTTAAGCGCGCGGCGCATCTGAGCCATATCGAGCTGTGCGGCTTGGTGCTTTCGTCCCGTCCGCTCGCCGACGGCCGCAGCCCGCAGAGCCGAGCCGCCGATCGCTCTTGGGTTTCCCGCTTTATCGTTCGCGCGCCGGTCGGCACGCTTCAGCAGCGCTACTTTGCCGAATACGGTACCTCGGCTGCGCGTATTATGTCGCAACTGGCCCTGCGCCAGCGAAATCCCATGGACTCCACGGCTGTGATCAATATGGTGTGCGGTCCTGCAGGTGAACCGATGGTACGCGCGCTCGAAGAGTGCCACCAGGACACGAATCTCTATCGCAACGCGCTCGATCGCCTGTCCCAGGCGGCGGAACTCATGCCCGCCGAGCGCGCCGAGGCCGTGCTGGTGCTGTTTGTCGCCGTCGGTTGTTCGGCGGATGTGCGGTCCTCGGTGAACTATGCCATCGACTGCGCGCACGCGACCTGTGGCGGAGGAACATCCACGCCGCGTTCGCTTGGCATGTCGATGACCGCGGGCGAACGCGAACCCGCCCCGGCGCACCCCTTGGGCTTGCTGCGCGTACAAAACAGTTTTGTCGTGAGCGCCCCGCGCTGGATTCAGCCGAGCGAGCAGGGTGTTGAGATTGGCGCGCTGGCCACTGGTGAGGGCGATATTACCGACGTCGGCGACGATGTCTCGGCCCGCCATGCTCATATCTGGTGCGATGCTCAAAATATCTGGCACGTCGAGGACTTGTCGTCCACCAACGGAACCGTGGTGGTAAACGGGGCCACGCGCGTCTGCATTCAGGTCGAGCCCGGCCGTTCCGCCCAACTCAATCCCGGCGACGAGCTCAAGCTCGGCGAATCCACTACCTACGCCATCCTCTTCGGTGCTCTCTAGCCGGCAGATAGGGACGTTTCTTTTCTGCCGGCACTTGGGGACACTCCTCGGCGCGCCAGAGCCAGTCGCCCGGGGATGGAGAGGCCATTTTGGCCCTTGGCAGTCACCCAAGGTAAACCTTTACCGCCCGCCTATATTTGCCGAAATTACACTTGACGGCGGGGTACAATAAACCCGCATGCGGATTTCCGTTGCGGGCGCTTCCCATCGCCGGGGCGTGCCCGGGAGCATCCGACATGCGGCCTTTGCGGCGCTCGGTCATGTGCAAGACGGGTAGCTGGGCTTGTGGAGCGCGTGCAGCCCTCCTCGCCTCGGCATGCCTTCTCTCCACGCCATGTACCTGCTGCTGAGTCCGCCTGCCAGATGATTGGAAGCAACAGCGAAAATCCCATCACGCCAACATCCCGGCGATCGCCGGGGCCTGTATACCTATATGAGAGGAGAGGGGTATATGGCGCGTAAGTTTAAGTCTATGGACGGCAACGAGGCGGCCGCATATGTTTCGTATGCGTACACCGAGGTAGCGGGAATTTATCCCATTACGCCGTCCAGCCCGATGGCCGACCATGTCGACCAGTGGGCGGCCCAGGGTCGCAAGAACATCTTCGGCACCCCGGTCAAGGTCGTCGAGATGGAGTCCGAGGCAGGTGCAGCCGGTACCGTTCACGGTTCGCTGGGCGCCGGTGCTCTGACCACCACCTACACGGCTTCCCAGGGCCTGCTCCTGATGATCCCGAACATGTACAAGATCGCGGGCGAGCAGCTCCCGGGCGTCTTCCACGTCTCCGCGCGTTGCGTCGCTTCGCACGCCCTGAACATCTTTGGTGATCACTCCGACGTCATGGCCTGCCGCCAGACCGGTTTCGCCATGCTCGCCGAGGGCAACGTCCAGGAGGTCATGGACCTCTCGCCGGTGGCTCACCTTGCCGCCATCGAGGGCAAGACCCCGTTCCTTAACTTCTTCGACGGCTTCCGCACCAGCCACGAGATCCAGAAGGTCGCCATGTGGGACTACAAGGATCTGGCCGAGATGTGCGACATGGACGCCGTCCAGGCTTTCCGCGATCACGCGCTCAACCCTGAGCACCCGCATACCCGCGGTAGCCACGAGAACGGCGACATCTTCTTCCAGAACCGCGAGGCCTGCAACAAGGTCTACGACGAGCTTCCCGCCGTCGTCGAGGGCTACATGAAGAAGATCAACGAGAAGCTCGGCACCGATTACGGCCTGTTCAACTACTACGGCGCTCCCGATGCCGACCGCGTCGTCGTGTGCATGGGCTCCTTCTGCGACGTGCTCGAGGAAGTCATCGACTACCTCAACGCTCACGGCGAGAAGGTCGGCCTGGTCAAGGTTCGCCTGTTCCGTCCGTTCTCCATCAAGCACTTTGTCGACGTTCTCCCCGAGACCGTCCAGAAGATCGCCGTCATGGACCGTACCAAGGAGCCGGGTTCCATCGGCGAGCCGCTCTACCAGGACGTCGTCTCCGCTCTCTACGAGGCCGGCAAGACGGGCATCAAGGTCGTCGGCGGCCGCTATGGCCTGGGCAGCAAGGACACGCCTCCCGCGTCCGCGTTCGCTGTCTTCGAGGAGCTCAAGAAGGACGAGCCCAAGCGCGAGTTCACCATCGGCATTGTCGATGACGTGACCAACCTGAGCCTGCCCGAGGCCGAGGATGCGCCCAACACCGCAGCCCCCGGCACCATCGAGTGCAAGTTCTGGGGTCTGGGTGGCGACGGTACCGTCGGTGCCAACAAGAACTCGATCAAGATCATCGGCGACCACACCGACAAGTACGTCCAGGCCTACTTCCAGTACGACTCCAAGAAGACTGGCGGCGTCACCGTCTCGCACCTGCGCTTTGGTGATTCCCCGATCCGTTCGCCGTACTACGTGACCAAGGCCGACTTTGTCGCCTGCCATAACCCCAGCTACATCGTTAAGGGCTTCAAGATGGTCCGCGACGTCAAGCCGGGCGGCACCTTCCTGGTCAACTGCCAGTGGAGCGACGAGGAGTTCGCCGAGCACATGCCCGCCGTGGCCAAGCGCTACATCGCGAACAACAACGTCAACGTCTACCTGATCGACGCTATCGACCTGGCCGCTAAGGTCGGCATGGGCAAGCGCACCAACACGGTGCTCCAGTCCGCCTTCTTCGCGCTGGCCAAGGTCCTGCCCGCCGAGGACGCCCTGCAGTACATGAAGGACGCGGCTACCAAGTCCTACATGAAGAAGGGCCAGGCCATCGTCGACGCCAACCACAAGGCCATCGATGCCGGCGCTACCGCTTTCCGTAAGTTCGAGGTTCCGGCCGACTGGGCTACCGCCGAGGACGCCGCTCCCGTCGAGCTCTCCGAGGAGACCAAGTCCGCCATCGCCCAGCAGGTCAAGAACCTGCTCGAGCCCATCGATCGCATGGACGGCGACAGCCTGCCCGTTTCCGCCTTCGTCGATTGCGCCGACGGCCAGTTTGAGCTGGGCGCCTCCGCATACGAGAAGCGCGGCGTCGCCGTGGTCGTTCCCCACTGGGACGAGACCAAGTGCATCCAGTGCAACCAGTGCGCCTACGTGTGCCCGCATGCCACCATCCGTCCGTTCGCGATGACCGAGGACGAGGCTGCCGCCGCGCCCGAGGCTACCCGCACGCTCGACGCCATGGGCCCCAAGGCCAAGGGCATGAAGTTCACCATGGCTGTGTCCCCGCTCGACTGCATGGGTTGCACCAACTGCGTCAAGGTTTGCCCCAAGGGCGCCCTCGAGATGGTTCCCACCGAGCAGGAGATGGACCAGCAGCCCGTTTGGGACTACATGGTCGAGAACGTCTCCGAGAAGAAGGAGCTCATCGCGGCCAACGTCAAGGGCAGCCAGTTTAAGCAGCCCTACCTGGAGTTCTCCGGCTCCTGCGCCGGCTGCGCCGAGACCGCCTATGCACGTCTGGTGACCCAGGTCGCCGGCGACCGCATGTTCATTTCCAACGCCACCGGCTGCTCCTCCATTTGGGGTAACCCCGCTGCCACCGCTCCTTACTGCAAGGACAAGGACGGTCACGGCCCGGCGTGGAACAACTCCCTGTTCGAGGACAATGCCGAGCACGGTCTGGGCATGGCCGTTGGCTATGAGGCCGTTCAGCACAAGCTGATCGCCGCTACCCAGGACATCATCGCTGCCGATGGTCCGTCCGATGAGCTCAAGGCCGCCGGCCAGGCTTGGATCGACTCCATCAACGACGCCGAGGCCTCCAAGACCGCTGCCGCTGCCTACGTTGCCGAGCTCGAGAAGTGCGGCTGCGACGCTTCCAAGGCGATCCTCGCCGACAAGGCTTACCTCACCAAGAAGTCCTTCTGGATTTTCGGCGGCGACGGCTGGGCCTACGACATCGGCTTCGGTGGCCTGGACCACGTCCTGGCTTCCGGCCACAACGTCAACGTCTTCGTCTTCGACACCGAGGTCTACTCCAACACCGGTGGTCAGGCCTCCAAGGCCTCGAACCTGGGCCAGGTCGCTCAGTTCGCCGCTGCCGGTAAGGTGACCAAGAAGAAGTCTCTGGCCGAGATTGCCATGAGCTACGGCTACGTCTACGTGGCGCAGGTCGCCATGGGCGCCAACCCGGCTCAGACCCTCAAGGCCATTCACGAGGCCGAGGCCTACGACGGCCCGTCCCTCATCATCGGCTACAGCCCCTGCGAGATGCACTCCATCAAGAAGGGCGGCATGCAGAACTGCCAGGCCGAGATGAAGAAGGCTGTCGAGTGCGGTTACTGGAACCTCTTCCGCTTCAACCCCGAGGCTGCTGCCGGCAAGAAGTTCTCGCTCGATTCCAAGGAGCCCGCGGGCGGTTATCAGGAGTTCCTGATGAACGAGGCCCGTTACGCTTCGCTGACGCGTTCCTTCCCCGAGCGCGCCGAGGAGCTCTTCAAGGAGAACGAGCAGGCCGCCATGGACCGCTACCAGCACCTGCTGAAGCTCAAGACGGTGTACAACGAGGCCTAAGTCTCCCACCGCAGGATCTGAGGGCTGACCTTCGCGGACGTCCTCGGACATGAAGGAACCCCCGCTGCGCACTACGTGCGGCGGGGGTTCCTTCGTCCTGACGCTCCTATATGGCAAGGTCTTTTTTAGAATCCATTTTTCGCTCGGCCTCGAAGGCCTGCCTGTCCCAATCGAGCGGGAGCCCCGCCTCGACCCAGGCCTCGTAGGCCCTCCTTATGGGCTTGAACTCCCTTTGGCCCCTCTCCAGCATCGAGATGTACTTCTCGCTGGTTCCCAATATGGACGCCGCCCTCACCTGGCTGACCCTCGCCGCGCGCCTGGCCGCCACGAGCGCCGACGCGTCCTCGGGCCTCCTGACCTCGTGCGGGTGCATCAGCGCCCGGTACGCCTCCCTGGCCACGTAGCGCTTGAGGCACCTCATGACCTCCCTGTCGCTCTTTCCCCGCCCCCTGGCCCTCTCGGCGTACTCGGCTGTCTCGGGATCGCGCATGACCCTCTGCCTCGCGATCTCGTACAGCGCGCTGTTCGCCTGCCGGTCGCCGCCCCTGTTGAGCCTGTGCCTCACGGTCTTGCCGCTCGAGGCGGGGATGGGGCAGGCACCGCATATCGCCGCGAACGACGCCTCGGAGCGCAGCCTGCCCGGGTTGTCCCCGGCCGCAACCGCGAGCTTGGCGGCGCTCACGGGCCCGCACCCGTACATCGCCAGCAGCGCGGGGCAGTTCTCCTCCAGGGACGCCCCGATCGCGCGCTCCATGTCGAGCGCCGCGTCGCGCGCCGCCGCCCACAGGTCCGCCAGCGCGCCGAGCGCGGCGCCCAGCGCGCCCTCCGACCGCACGGAGGGGAGCTCCTCCATCAGCCTCGGCCCTCCCATGCCGCGGAACCTCGACCTGAGCCCCTCCGGCGCGGTGGTGAGCAGCGACCTCGCGGTGTTGATCGCCGAGGTCCGCGCCTTCACCGCCCCGGAGCGCGCCGCGAGCATGCAGCGCACCCCGTCGACCCACCCGTCCTGGCTCTTGGGGGTCCCGAGCCTTGAGCCGGACATCGCCGCGCGGGCGGCCCTCTCCGCGTCCGCCTCGTCGCACTTGCCCTGCCCCGGGCGCCTCCTCTGCGTCCTCGCCGGGGAGAGCGCCTCGCGCACGGGCATCCCCAGCGACGCGAGGTGCCTGGTGAGGCCCGCCCCGTAGGACGACGTCCCCTCCATCGCGATGCAGGCCGGCTCCCCGGCGGCGGCTATCGCCCCGGCGAGCGCCTCGTAGCCCGCCGCGTCGGCGGGGAACTGCCTGGACAGGACCTTGCGGCCCCTCCAGTCCAGGACGCACAGCCAGTGCGAGTCGGCGTGGGTGTCGACCCCGCAGAAGACCGGCCCGCGGGCGCCGGGTGTCGATTCGGTTCTCATGTCTCGCTCCGTTCTTTCCGTGCTCGCCTGGACCGGGCAGACGGCACACTGACGGGGCGCGATAGAATGCGGTTGTTCGGGTCCGCGGTATCGCTCCATGCTCCTATTAGGTCATGCGGCGGTCTCGGCTCGCCGCGGGCCGCGCGGGACATGTCAGAAAACGAGGGCAGCCCCATGGGCGCCAGCGGAATGTGGGGTCACCGCGCGGTCCGCATCTGATGGTGTCGACGCCAATGGTATATGGATGCGCCATCGACGTCTTCAATACAGAAGATATCAGTGCGGAATGTCCGCGAAGGTCAGCCCTCAGATCCTGCTACGACTACGTCCTCGGATTGTGGGGCTGCATGAGGGACGTGGTTGTGGGGGCCTTTTGTCCCCGTCGCTGTTTCGCGGCGCGGCCGCGAAACCACGCGTTACTTTGGTTATGGAGGGGGCTTGGTTGTTGGTTCAGATGATCTAGAGAGATATGGGTGCAAATGAGAAATCGTTGTTGGGGTCGTCCTTTTCCATAAACTCATCGAGGCAGAATGTCATATAGATTGGAACGTACAGGATCTTGCCCTCTTCGCTAAGGTTTTCGTGGCTCAGCACAACGGCCTCGGGAATCTTGTACTCGCCCACACTCATCAGGCGATCGAGGGCCGCATGTGCTCGAACTTTCTTGCCCGATTTGACTTCGATTGGGACAACATGTCCTCGGGCGCCTTCGATTACAAAGTCGACTTCACCGACCTCACGTGTTTGGTAGTACCACGTATCTGCTCCGAGGGCAACAAGCTCCTGCGCGACCACGTTTTCATAGAGACCGCCGAGGTTGGGGGTTTTCATATCTAGATATACAGCGCGTGCCGTGCTACCGGGATATCGCGATGCGAGCATTCCTGTATCGGACTCGTATAGTTTGAAGGCGGCTGCCTTCTCTGTCCTCTTAAGAGGACTCCGGGCCTCCGTCACCTGGGGGACCATCAATCCAACGCCTGCGTTCACCAGCCATAGGAAATCCTGCTCGTATTTTTGAAGACGAGCTCCCTCGCCTAGAGACGAGACGATAAAGCGATGGGACTCCGCCTCAAGCTGAACGGGAATTTGCTCGAAAATGGAGCGAACGTTAAACGCTCGAGTCGATGCATATTTAGAGATATCGCTTTTGTACTGATCGACTAGCTGAATTTGAAGCACACGCGTTCTCACGAGCGAATAGCCCGAATCGATATAGTTCTGAACGACCTCTGGCATGCCGCCGCAAACGATATAGGCTCTAAAGTTTTTGAGCATCGCCTCATGAATATAGTTTTCGACGGGACGTCTCTCGACAAGGCAGCTGCGAATGTCTGCAAGCACATTCTCGCTGATGCTGTTTGCCCAACAGAACTCTTCAAAATCCATCGGTCGCATAACAATGTGCTCGACATACCCCACCGGAAAAGAAGAGATCCCCTTAAACTCAGTCCCAAGCATAGACCCCGAGAAGACATAGCTAAAGCGTCCGTTCTCGACCAGCGCCTTCATAAGTGTAACGATCTGCGGATACTCCTGAATCTCATCGACGAAGATAAGCGTGTCTCCTTCAACAAGCGGTGCATCCGCAAGAAGGGCCACACGGTTGATGAAGTCAATGGAGTTCTTAGCGCCAACAAGTACGTCTCTTGCCTCGGCATCGAGTAGCAGATTGACCTCATAATACGAAGCGTAGTTGCTCTTTCCAAACGCGCGAATTGCATAGCTCTTGCCAATCTGACGCGCGCCAGTAACAAGCAACGCTTTATTGGATTTGTTCTTCCAGCTCAAAAGCCTGTCAGTGACCTTACGGCGTAGCATTAAAACCCCTCAATGACAAAAATTGGCAAATAGATTTGACCCTAATCATACAAAAATTGGCAGATAGATTTGACCCAAATCATACAAAAATTGGCAAATAGCAAAGCTCGCTTAGGCCTCAAAGCCAGCGAGCCAGCACGGTACTTTGCGAAAAGGCTGGCAGCGCCGTTGTTGAGGGTGGCCAGGTTGGCAGTGGCGCCGTTAGCGTTCTCGGCTGCTTGGGCGCGCAGGAGCGAAAGGGCGTCGGCAGCGTTCATGCAGAAGCCGACGGTAAAGTTCCATACTGCGAACTCGCAGTCGCTTGCCGCGGGGTGAAGCGCGATCGGCTATCCCTTATGTTGGATGAAAAGCCCCATGTTTTTGCAGGGATGCATACTCGTCAAATTAATGTATAGAATCGCGTATAGTGCGAGTAAGATATTGCGCTGTCCGTTTTGTGTTTAGCAAAGATATAGTTTGCATAATCTGGTCTAATCCCTGCTCTATTTAAATAAAGTTGCACGTAAATGGCGTAGATATACCTGAACTGGGCTTCTTTACGCTGAGCGGGTAAAATCGACCGTTCGCCGCTTAGGTATTTCCAAAATGAATAAAATGAGCGATAAAGAGAATATAAACCCTAATAAACTCGCGTATCGCACGGACGCGGGTTATTAATGGGTTGTAGGCCTTTTACAGAAAGGATTCCAGCAATGTCTAAGCCTCTTGGCAAGCCCGATCGTATTGTCGTCGCCCTCGGCGGCAACGCCCTCGGCAACAACCCCGTCGAGCAGATCGAGGCCGTGAGCAACACCGCCCACGCTCTCCTCGGCCTCATCGAGCAGGGCAACGAGATCATCATCACCCACGGCAACGGCCCGCAGGTCGGCATGATCCAGAACGCCTTCGCCGCCGCCCACGACGCCATCGGCACCCCCGAGATGCCGCTGCCCGAGTGCGGCGCCATGTCCCAGGGCTACATCGGCTATCACCTGCAGCAGGGCATCGGCCGCGAGATGCACAAGCGCTACAAGCGTTGGCACGCCGCCACCGTCGTCACCCAGATCGAGTGCGATCCCGACGATCCCGCGTTCAAGAACCCGACCAAGCCGATCGGCCCCTTCTACACCGAGGAGCAGGCCAAGGAGTTCATGGCCGAGGATCCCTCCAAGGTCTTCGTCGAGGATTCCGGCCGCGGCTGGCGTCGCGTCGTCGCCTCCCCCGATCCCAAGAAGATCGTCGAGGCCGACTCCATCCTCAACCTGCTCGACAACGAGTTCATCGTCATCGCCTGCGGTGGCGGCGGCATCCCCGTCGTCCGCGACTACGAGAACAAGGGCTGCTACAAGGGCGTTCCCGCCGTCATCGACAAGGACCTGGGCGGCGAGCTGCTGGCCGAGGACTGCGACGCCGACGTCCTGTTCCTGCTGACCGCCGTCGAGCACGTCGCCATCAACTTTGGCAAGCCCAACCAGGAGGAGCTCGAGGACCTCACCGCCGACGAGGCCGAGCGCCTGGCCGACGAGGGTCAGTTCGGCAAGGGTTCCATGGAGCCCAAGGTCCGCGCCGCCATCAAGTTCGCCCGCTCCCGCAAGGGCCGCACCTGCATCATCGGCGCCCTGGACAAGGCCGCCGAGACCATGGCCGGCCTCTCCGGTACCCGCATCCACGAGTAGCCCCTACTCCGTTGCCTCTCCCGTGGGCGCCAGGCAAAGCGCCCACAAACTAGCCTCTCTTCATGAGCCCCGCGGTCCGCTCCGACTGCGGGGCTTTTGCTATTCACCTAGTCATTGGGGACGTTCTTAAACGACTAGTCAAACAAGAACGTCCACAACGACTACTCATTTAAGTCTGTCCCCAATGACTGCGGAAAGCGCATCTCACACCGGCACATGGCTTTCGGGTCCTTTCTCCGTGCTCCCTATAAGTTCGGCTGGACTCCCCGCAACCTGTTCCGAGTTGGCGGAACGAGCGCGACGTGGAGTGTCATTCTTTACCGCGTTAGACTAGACGCAGGGAAAGGAGGAGGACATGGATGCTCGCGTCAAGCAGCTTGTAAATATGATCGAGGACGCTCAGCCTGTCGCTATCGCGGTACTTGCCAAGCGTCTCGAGGTAAGCGAGCGCGCCGTGAGAAACTATATCCATCGCGCAAACGACAACCTTGCAGGGGTTGCACGCATCGTTGGCAGCAAGGGGCAGTATCGTATCGATGTTGCACGTGCAGATGAGCTTGCTCGCTTGCTAGACGGTGCGGCTCAGGCCCATCCGGGCATTCCTGATACGCGCGACGGCCGTGTGTCCTTCCTTCTTAACGACCTCCTCATGCGGTCCCAGTGGGTGACGATTGAGGAGTATGCGGATTTACTCTACGTTTCGGCGCGAACTCTGTCCAATGACATGCGTCTGGTAGAGCAGAAACTCGCCCAATTTGACTTAACGCTCGAAAAGCGCCCACGCTACGGAATCCGCGTTGCGGGCGGGGAGTCGCAACGGCGCCTGTGCCTGGCCTCGCTGGTGAGGCCCGTGTTGCCCGACACCGACGATGCAAAGCTCGCCGAGCGCCTGCGGGCCATCGCCGCATGTGTGGACGATGCCCTGACGGCCTCGCCCGTCACGGTGAGCTCGCTGGCATCCCGCAATCTCATCATGCATCTTTACATTGCTCTTGGCCGCATCGAGCAGGGCTGCTATGTCCCAGCTGCAGAATCGGACGTTCAAAAACTGGAGGGAACGCGCGAATACGCCGCGGCTTTCCAGATTGCCGCAAACATCAAGGATGCCCTGGGCGTGAGCATGCCCCGAGAAGAGGTTGCCTTTATCGCAATCCATTTGCTCGGCAGGGGCACGGGCGTGCCCGAGAAGGGCTCTGCCGTTATCTCGGACGAGATGTGGGAGATTGCTTCCGAGATGGTACGTGCGGTCAACGATGAGTTTAGGTTTGACTTTAGCGGCGATCTTGAACTTCGCATGAACCTTGCTCGGCATATCGGCCCTCTGGGCTATCGCCTTGAATATCACATGCATATGGATAACCCCATGCTGCCCGATATCAAGACGAGGTTTCCGTTGGCCTATTCGATGGCAGCTGGCACCTCGCAGGTACTCGAGCGTCATTTTGGCAGCCAGCCCTCTGATGAAGAGCTCGGCTACATCGCCATGGCATTTGCCCTGGCCCTCGAGCAGCAAGCCGACCAGCCGCGTCGCAAACGCATCCTGATCGTGTGCGCCTCGGGAGCGGGAAGCGCCCGTATGCTCGAGCACCAGTACCGCAAGCAGTTTGGCATGTATATCGATTCGATTGAGACATGCGATGTCGCCCGCGTGGGAACGTTCGATTTTTCGCATATCGACTACGTGTTCACAACGGTGCCGCTCAACGTCAAGTTGCCCGTGCCCGTCCGCGAGGCCGATTTCTTCTTGGAGACGAGCGATGTCAACGCTATCCGCAAGGTGCTGAGCGACGACACTGCGCAATCGGACTCCGTGAGCTCTTTCTTTAGCCGTGCCCTGTTCTTCAACCGCGTTGAGGCGTCGTCGAAGCAGGCCGTTCTCCGATATCTCTCCGAGCGCGCCGTCGAGAGCGGCCGTGTCGATGCCCAGTTTGCCCAAGAGGTCGCCGAGCGCGAGAGCGCGAGCGCCACCTCGTTTGGCAATGGGGTAGCCATGCCCCATGGGATGCATCCCTTGAGCGCCGAGGCCTTTGTTACCGTGGGCCTGCTCGAACATCCCATTCTTTGGGACGAATACGGCCATGAGGTCGATATCGTCTTTATGGTGTCGTTTGCCCGGTCGGGCGGCGATGAGGCGCGGATCTTGAGCTCACTGCTCGCCGAGATCTTTATGGACCGCCAGGGGGTCGAGCGCCTACGCGAGTGCCGGTCCTGGCATGAGCTGATGGCGCTTGTGCAAGCGCATACGGCTTAAGACTTCTTTTGTCGATGACCCTGTCAGTCTACCTGCAATAAACCTCGAGGATTGCGGGCGGGAGATAGGCGTTTCGAATATTCAAGTACAAACCAAACATCACGGGAGAGGAGACCGTTATGGACGATCAGGGAACCGAGATGGTTTCGTTTCAGCTGGTCGCTGCAGCGGGAGAGGCACGCAGCCTTGCCTTCGAAGCCCTTGAAAAGGCAAAGGCGGGGGATTTTGACGCCGCCGCCAAACTCATGAAGCAGTCAAAGGATGCGGGAATCAAGGCTCACCACATCCAAACGCAGCTGCTTTCGACTGAGGCAGCGGGCGAGCATCTGTCGGTGGATGTGTTGCTGGTCCATGCTCAGGACCACCTCATGTGCTCCATGCTTGCTCAGGAGCTCGTGCAGGAGCTGATCTGCCTGTATGAGCGCACTGCAACCAAGAACGCCTAGCGGCGTGCGGTGACTATCCAACCAATCAATGCGAAGGGAATCCCTTATGAAGATCCTTCTTGTTTGCGCAGCTGGTCTGTCTACAAGCATTCTGATGAAGAAACTCGAGAAATATGCGGAGCAAAACGGCATCGAGCTCGATATCGATGCGGTGGGTATCGGCGAGTATCAGGAGACGTGCGCCAATTATGACGTGCTGCTCTTGGGGCCGCAGGTGTCCTACCAGCTCAACACCGTCAAGCAGGGGAGCGGTAAGCCGACCGCGGTCATCCCCGCACAGGACTACGGCATGGGCAACGCCGCCAACGTGCTGGCACTCGCCCAGTCGCTGTTGGGTTAGGAGGCAACCATGGAGAAGTTCATGACCCTGCTTCAGGAAAAACTGACCCCTATCGCCAATTTCTGCGGCACCGAGCGCCACTTTGCCTCCATGCAAAAGGGCTTTATGAGCGCGATCAGCTTCATCTTGGTATCTGCCGTCTTTATGATCCTCGCCAACCCGCCGGTTACGGCCGACCTGGTGGCGCAGGGCGGGTTCTGGTCCGTCTTTGGCCCTTGGCTCGATTTTGCCACGGCCAATAAGCTCACGCTGCTCATTCCCTTCAACATGACGATGGGCATACTGTCGGTGATCGTGACGTTCGCAATCGCCTATAACCTGGCGGGCACCTACAAGATGCCCGAGCTTAACGCCGGTATGACCTCGCTGGTGATGTTCCTGATCGCCGCGGCGCCGTCGTCCTACTACCAGCTTGCTGACGAGTCCGTGCTCCAGGCGGTCCCCTGCACCTATCTGGGTGCGCAGGGCCTGTTTACCGCCATCATCGTTGCCTTGGTCTCCGTCGAGGTCACGCGCTTCTGCCAGACCAAGGGCATCACCATCAAGATGCCCGATGGCGTGCCGCCGTTTTTGTCCGAAACCTTTGGCGCCATCGTACCTATGCTCGCCAACATCCTCATCTTCTTTGGCGGCAACCTGCTGATCCAGATGATCGATCCCGCGCTGTCCATCCCCTCGGTTATCGAGAAGCTGCTCGCTGCCCCGCTTTCCGTCGCAGTTGACTCTGTGCCCGGCGCACTGCTTATCTGCTTCATGACGCTGCTGTTTTGGTGCTTTGGCGTCCACGGCAACATGATCGTAATGCCCATCACCGCCCCGGTCACGCTTGCCGCCTTTGCCGCCAACGCCTCGCTCTATGCTGCCGGGCAGCCGCTTGAGTTCCACCCGGCGCTCATGTCGTTGGCCATCAACCTCATCGGCGGCACGGGTAATACGTTCTCTTTTGTGGCGCTCTGCGCGTTTAGGGCAAAGTCGCAGCAGCTCAAGGCATTTGGCAGGGCATCGATCGTGCCGAGCTTCTTCCGTATCTCCGAGCCCGCGATCTTCGGCGCGCCCATCATCTTCAACCCGATCCTCATGATTCCGTTTGTGCTAGGCGGCATGATCTCGGCCCTGCTGTATTGGGGTGCGGTCTCACTGGGTCTTGTCTCTAACTTCTACATCTTGGTGAGCGGCACGTTCCCCATCTTCGTTCAGGGCTTTGTCCAGTGCCTCGACCCGCGCATCTGGGTGTTTACGATCGTTTTGATCGTGGTCATGGCTGTGGTCTGGTACCCGTTCTTTAAGGTGTACGATAACCAGCTCCTGGCTCAGGAGCAGGAGAACGCCGCGGCAGCTTCTGCCGAGGATGCTGAGTAGCATGAGTTACTTTGACAGAACGTCTGCCGCCGGTATGCCCGAGGGCTTTTTGTGGGGTGGTGCCCTCGCCGCCAACCAGGCCGAAGGGGGCTGGAACGAGGGCGGCCGCGGCATGTCGCACTCCGACCTGATCCCACAGGGTTCCGACCGCTGGGATGTAATGTTTGGCAGGCAAAAGCCCGTGGACGATCCGGACAGGCTGTATCCATGCCGCTGGGGCAACGACTTCTTCCATCATTGGCACGAGGATGTCGAGCTCTTTGCCGAGATGGGCTTTAAGTGCCTGCGTCTTTCAATTTGCTGGAGCCGTATTTTTCCCACAGGGATGGAGACCGAGCCCAACGGCGAGGGCTTGGAGTTTTACCGTCAGGTATTCGAGGCGCTGCGCGAGCATGGAATCGAGCCGCTTGTGACGCTGTCGCACTACGACTATCCGTTGGCTCTGGTCGAGCGCTATGGTGGCTGGCAAAGCCGAGAGATGATCGAGCGGTATGCGCACTACGTCGAGACCGTCGGACGCGCGTACCAGGGCCTCGTGCGTTATTGGCTTACGTTCAACGAGATCAACAGCGTGGCGCTGTCCTATCTCAACGCGGGTGTCACGCTCGAGGATGAGCGTGACCGTGCAGCCGTGACCGCGGCGTTCTCGCACCATATGTTTATGGCGAGCGCTCGCGCTGTCGAGATTCTGCACAAGATCGATCCCGCAAACAAGGTGGGTTGCATGGTCGCTGCCGGTGCGACCTATCCGTACCGTTGTGCGCCCGAGGACGTATGGCTTGCGTATGAGGAGGACCGCGGCCGCTACTTCTACACAGACGTGATGGCTGCGGGCGCCTATCCTGCTTGGAAGCTGCGTGCACTCGAGAAAGAGGGTGTTCACGTGCCCTTTGAGCCGGGCGATACGGAGTATCTGGCAGAGCATACGGTCGACTTCATCTCGTTCTCGTACTATTGCTCGCGCTTGGTGTGCGCCGATGATCAGGTGATCGCCGAGAAGGCGGAGGGCAACGTGTTCCCGACGTTGCGCAATCCGTACCTCAAGGATAAAGAGACTGCCTGGAAGTGGCAGATCGATGCGCTGGGTTTGCGCGTGACGCTTGCCGGCTACCACGATCGTTACCATCTTCCGCTCTTTATCGCCGAGAACGGTGTGGGCGGACTCGATGCGCTGGAAGACGGCAAAGTCCACGATGCGTATCATATTGATTACCTGCGAAGGCATATTCTTGCGCTGCGCGATGCAATTGTCGAGGACGGTGTTGACCTGATGGGATACACGCCGTGGGGCTGTATCGATTTGGTGTCGGCCTCGACGGGGCAGATGAAGAAGCGCTATGGCTTTGTTTATGTTGATGCCGATGATACGGGCAAAGGCACGTTCGATCGCTACCGAAAGGACAGCTTCTGCTGGTACCAAAAGGTCATTGCATCAAATGGCGAGGACTTGAGTTAACTCTTGCAGGTCTGTTGCCCCCGCGGTCCGCTTCGGCCGCAGGGGCTTTTGTTATTGAGGCGGCTGTTCATGAGGAGCATTGCAGGCTGCGGAAACCCGGCACTTGGGGGCGTTCCTTTCCTGCCGGCAGCTTGGGACAGTCCTTAAAGGCCGCATCGATCAACTGCGGAAAGCACATCCCAGAATGAGCGTCCAACATGGGATGCGGTTTCCCTTGAGGCCCTCAATCGGAAAATGCATCCCGGATTTTTGTCGAAAAGCGGTCCCTAGTTTCCCAAACGGGCCGCTAACGGAAAGCGCATCCCGCTATTGGGCCCCAAAGCAGGATGCGCTTTCCGTGCTGGCAGTTCCAAGCAGTTCGGGATGGCCCTTTTCGTTTGCTCTCGGCCGGCGTCCGTAAGACTGTCCCCGACGACCACTCATTTAAGTCTGTCCCCAATGAGTGCCCAATGACTAGTAGTAGGCCCACATGGCTTCGACTTCGTTGAGGACCTCTACGACGCCCCAGCGTCGGGCGCTGCGGCTGGCCGAGTTGGGATCGAAGACTTCAATCTGGTCGGCGTCGTCAATACCGTAAAGTACAATGTAGTGGCCCACGTTGGTAAAGGTGCCCGGCCGAACGGCGGCGATGACGGGCGCTCCCGAACGCAGCGCCTGAGTCATCGAGTCGCGATCGTTATGAAGCTCCGTTCCGTTAAGTCCCAACTGCCACGCACCGCTCGTCATAAACGACCATTCGGTTGCACCGGTGGGGGCGTAATTGCCTGCCTCGGAAAGCGCGCACATATCGACGGGAGTCATATCGGTGCGTCCCGTCTTAAAGATATAGACCATGGTGAGGCACGTAGGCCCGCAAGCATTTTGGCGGATGGTACCGCCGGCGTAAGGCAGCTCCGACCACGCAGGGTCGATCTGATAGATATGGGGCATCGTGCCGGCTTGCCATTGCGGGCGCGGGGTCGAAAAGGCGAAAGAATAACCGGGCGCGACGGGGGCCTTGAGCAGCTTGTCCTCGGCGGTGGGCTCGAGACCGGCCGAGCCGTGGGACATACAGGAGCTCATAAACACAAAGACCAGACAGGTGAGGATAGAGCACAGTGCGAGGCGAAGTCGACGAGCCGGCAGGGCGGGGGCATTCACGTGCGATGTCGAGCGGTAGGGCTTGCCGTCGCGTCCACCTTGGGGATGCGAAAAGAAGCGGTTGATATGGATGCCGGGCTGACGTGCGCCGTTGCGGCGCAGTTGCGGAACCTCGGCTTGATGCTGTCGAGTGCGCGCGCCTAAGCGGCTGTCTTGCTGCGCGCTTGTGCCCGTGCGCGGACGGCCACTTTGCCGTGTTTTGCTTGCCTGCTGCCGAGACGAAGGCCTGGGTTGCTCTTGAGGACGTTGCGGATTGCTGCTTGTGGCACTTCCGGGCGTCGGCGTGGTACGGCCAGCAAGGCGAACGCTTTGTCGCCGTTGATCACCGTCGTTGTATCCGTATGCCATTCGTACCGCCTTGTCTCATGTATAACCTGTCCATCCTACAAAAAAGATGTGCAACAAATGGGTCCGCGCGTCAAAAGCTCGGTAAACGGTATGAAAGGCGCAAAACACACGGCCTCAAAAACATCTCTATATGCGTCCGATGAGCGTACGCCCGTCGGACGGGCGGCAACAATGAGCGGCAAACCGTGCCGTTCGTCCCAAAAACGGCGCCGCTCGTTTTGCAGTTCTGCCTTCGGTCGAGCTACAAGCGGAGCTGCTGCGCCATGGCCGTATCTTAAAGCCACGAAATAAAAGAGCGCGGCAAAACAGACCGCGCAAGGGGTGACGTCAAGGGGCGTCAAAAAGGAAAGGAGGGGAACAATGGCGGACAAGAACGCAGAAGTTGCAGTCGAGGATAACGGCGGCATGAAGAAAACGCTTTCGCTCTGGAACTTCTTCACCATCGGTTTCGGTGCCATCATCGGTACCGGTTGGGTTCTGCAGGTCGGCGACTGGATGGTCGTGGGCGGCGGTCCCGTTCCCGCTATGATCGCATTCCTCTTGGGTGCAATCTTCCTCGTGCCCGTCGGAGCTGTTTTCGGTGAGCTCACGGCTGCTATCCCCATCTCGGGCGGCATCGTCGAGTATGTCGATCGTAGCTTTGGCCGTACGCTGAGCTACATCACCGGTTGGCTTTTGGCCCTGGGCAACGGCATCCTGTGCCCGTGGGAGGCCATCGCCATTTCGACCCTCGTGTCCGAGATGTTCGGCAGCCTGCCCGGTCTTGAGTGGCTGCGCGCCGTTAAGCTCTACACCATCCTGGGCGCCGACGTTTACCTGTTCCCGACGCTGATCGCGCTCGGCTTCGCAGCCTACGTCATCTTCCTCAACTTCCGCGGTGCCAGCTCGGCCGCCAAGCTCCAGGCCTTCCTGACCAAGGCTCTGCTCTGCGGCATGCTGCTCGCCATGGGCGTCTCGCTGTTCACCGGCTCGCCGGACAACGCCATGCCCGTGTTCTCCCAGGTCACCGGCGCTGGCGGCGGTAAGGCCGCTACCGAGGGCACCAGCCTGTTCGCCGGCATCGTGTCGGTCCTGGTTCTGACCCCGTTCTTCTACGCCGGTTTCGACACCATTCCTCAGCAGGCTGAGGAAGCAGCCGAGGGCCTCAACTGGAACAAGTTCGGCAAGATCATCTCCCTGGCCCTGCTGGCCGCTGGCGGTTTCTACATGGTCTGCATCTACTCGTTCGGCACCATCCTCGACTGGCATGAGTTTGTTAAGAGTCCGGTTCCCGCGCTTGCCTGCCTCAAGGGCATCAACATGCTCCTGTACCTGGCCATGCTCATCATCGCCACGCTTGGACCCATGGGCCCGATGAACTCCTTCTACGGCGCCACGAGCCGCATTATGCTCGCCATGGGTCGCAAGGGCCAGCTGCCCGAGAAGTTCGCCGAGGTCGACCCCAAGTCCGGCGCTCCCAAGCTCGCCTGCGTCGTTCTGGGCGTCATCACCGTCATCGGTCCGTTCCTGGGCAAGAACATGCTCATCCCTCTGACCAACGTGTCGGCTCTCGCCTTCATCTTCTCCTGCGGTATGGTCGCTCTCGCCTGCCTGCGCATGCGCTTCACCGAGCCCGACCTGCCTCGTCCCTACGAGGTGCCCGGCGGCAAGTTTGGCATCGGCCTCGCTATCGCTGCCTGCGCCATCATCATCGGCCTGCTCGTGATTCCGTTCTCTCCCGCCTCCCTCAACATGGTGGAATGGAGCATCGTGATCGGCTGGCTGGCTATTGGCCTGGCCCTCATGGCTTTCACCAATTCCCGCAAAAAGTAACGCCTAGCCGGGGCGGATCGGGTGCGCGGAATCCTCTCTCCCGCGCACCGAACCCGGCACCACTTGGGTAGCTTTGTGAGGCCTTAACCCAACACGGCCTCGCCCACTATATGGATCCATAAGGAGGAACCATGTCCACTAAGTATGCAATCGTTGGCGGCAAGCTCATCGACGGTACCGGTGCCGAGCCGGTCGAGAACTCCCTCGTTCTCGTCGACGACAACGGCAAGATCGAGTACGCCGGCACTATGCAGGACCTTCCCGAGGGCGTTGAGGTCATCGACGCCGCCGGCAAGACCGTCCTTCCCGGCCTGATCGACACCCACCTGCACTTCTCGGGCAACCTGACCGACGATGACACCGATTGGGTCATGCAACCGCTCCTCGAGAAGCAGGCCGTCGCCGTCAAGCAGGCCTACGACTGCCTCACCCACGGCCTCACCACCGTCTGCGAGATCGGCCGCTTTGGTATCCAGATCCGTGACTGCATCGACAAGGGCGTATTCAAGGGTCCGCGCGTTCTGGCCACCGGCCTCGGTTTCTGCCGCGTTGCCGGCCACGGTGACTCCCACCACTGCACCCAGGAGCTCAACAAGGAATCCCATCCCTGGGGCGACCAGGTCGACGGTCCTTGGGATCTGCGCAAGGCCGTCCGTCGTCGCCTGCGCGAGAACCCCGATGCCATCAAGATCTGGGCTACCGGTGGCGGCATCTGGCGCTGGGACTCCGGTCGCGACCAGCACTATTGCTCCGAGGAGATCCAGGCCGTGGTCGAAGAGGCAAAGATGGTCGGCATCCCCGTGTGGAGCCACTGCTACAACAACCACGCCGCTGCCTACGATTCCGTTCGCTTTGGCTGCGAGCAGCTGATTCACGGCTTCGATATCGATGAGCGCACCATGGACCTCATGGCCGAGCAGGGCAC
The DNA here is from genome assembly GCA_900540935.1 of uncultured Collinsella sp. GTDB lineage: Bacteria > Actinomycetota > Coriobacteriia > Coriobacteriales > Coriobacteriaceae > Collinsella. The sequence goes on from UQHW01000006.1 coordinate 78,717, forward strand.
CTTCTTCACCCCGACGATCGCCTTCCTGCCCACCTGGTACGCCACTTATCCGCCCGTCTACGTCCCCGAGCTGCACGACAAGTACGAGGGCACCCTGGTCGAGAAGGAGCTGCAGCGCAACTACGACTGCCTGCGCGAGGCCAAGAAGCGCGGCGTCGTCATGACGATCGGCTCCGACTCCTTCTCCTTCGTCACCCCGTACGGCACCTGCTCCATCGAGGAGATGTACGAGTTCGTCGACAAGATCGGCTTCACCCCGGTCGAGACCATCACCTGCGCCACCCTCAACGGTGCCAAGATGTGCCACATCGAGGACGAGACCGGTTCCATCGAGGCCGGCAAGTGCGCCGACCTGCTGGTCGTCAACGGTGACGTTGCCGCCGACATCCACGTGCTCAACACCGACAACATGGACGTCATCATGAAGGACGGCTGGATCGTCGAGGCTGGCACCTTTGGCGAGGCCAACAAATACAGCGCCTAAACTACCGTTCATCGACGACTGGATGTAAAACACAGTATTTGATTGCATAATGCAATGGAGAGGGTCGCTTGCGGCCCTCTTTATTGCTATGGGTGCGATAGATAAAAGGGGATGACGGTGGATTTAAACAGGCTGATTCTGGGCAAGAGCTACAACTCTACCAAGGTCTTTCGTACGGCCCAGCATGTGGTCCAGGCCATCCTGCTCGGCGTTGTCGTTCCGGCGCTTATCCTGCTGCTTATCTGGGATTTAACCGATAACCCCAATCCCGTTCCGGGCGTTGTCGTTATTGCCGGCATGGTCATGCTGTGCTTCTTTTTCTCGTATGTCTTTGTGGTCCCCGACGACCTCACATCGAGCGCAACCGACCGTACGCTTGCCATCGCATCAAAAATATTCGCCTACACGTCGCGCGGCCTTACGCCCGAAGCGGCCCTGGGCGCCTCTAAAATTATCCTGTCCGAGACCATCGCCTCTGCCATCTGCTTTACCGATGGCAAACAGGTGTTGGCAAGCTGGGGCGAGGACTCGGCAAAGTGCCCCGCCGGCACCCCGGTCGTGCTCAAGACCACGCTCAGTGTGATTGAGACGGGCGAGCAGAGCGTGTTTTCGCGCGACACCTCCAATGAGACGGGCGGTTATTTTCCCCGCCTGCGCGCCGGCATTGTCGCGCCGCTTACCGTGCGCGGGCATTGCGTGGGCACACTCGAGCTGTACTATCCCCGCCTGAGCAGCATTGATATGCGCCAGACGGCCCTTGCCTCGGGTTTTGCCGACCTAATTTCCACGCAGCTCGCCAGCTTTGAGCTCGAGCGCCAGGACGAGCTTACGGCCCGCGTGGAGCTGCGCGCCTTGCAATCGCAGGTCGATCCTCATTTTCTGTTTAACACCATCAGCACCATCGTGTCGCTCGTTCGAACCGAGCCCGACAAGGCGCGATCGCTGCTGATCGACTTTTCCAATTACTATCGTCAGACGCTTTCTGATTCCGATACGCTCACCACGCTCGAGCACGAGGTGGAACAGGGCACTCGTTATATCAATCTTATGCAGGCCCGGTATGGCGACGGCCGTCTGCGCGTTTCGGTCGACATCGACTTTGAGGTGCACGACAGCCTGGTACCGCCGTTTATCTTGCAGCCGCTGCTCGAAAACTGCATCAAGCATGCGCAGCGCGAGACCGAGCCGCTTTCTATTCGTGTTAGGGCTTTTGAGACCGATGACGGCTTGGAGATCATCGTCGAAGATGACGGCATCGGGATGAGCGAAGAAGTCTGCGCGCATCTGTTTGAGCAGCATCGCCGAGAGGAGCCCGAGAGCATTACCGCCGACGGCTCCGTCAAGCGAGGTTGCGGCCTGGCGCTCTTCAACGTGCTTCAGCGCATCCATTTCTTTTACGGAGAAGATTCTGGTATGCGCGTGAAGTCTCAGGAGGGCGTGGGGACGCAGGTCATCGTTGAGTTGAACGGCGAGCCACATGAGCCGGCGCCGTTGACGGTGTAGCACGCGGTTGGATTGAGAGAAAAAGAGGGGAAGCGCATATGTCCGAAGGCTGGAACATACTGGTGGTTGATGACGAGCCCCCAATTAGGGCTGAGCTACGCTATCTGTTGGAAAAGGATACGCGTGTGGGTCAGATTGCCGAGGCGGGCAATGTCACCGAAGCCGTGGAGTCGATTCTGTCGAACAAGCCCGACGTGCTGTTTTTAGACATTACCATGCCCGGTCGCTCGGGAATTGAGCTTGCCGAGACGCTGCAGAACCTAAAGACGCCGCCGGTTGTGGTGTTTGTGACGGCATTTGCCGAGTATGCGGCCGATGCCTATAACCTCGATGCTGTCGATTACATCGTCAAACCGGTCGAGGATGCCCGCCTGTCAAAGGCGCTCGACAAGATCGAGACTGCCCTGGGGGCTCGCCGCGTCGTCCATGCTCCGCGCCAGCCTTTGCGCCTGACGGTGGATCGCGGGGGCAAAAAGGTGTTCATTCCCGTGGCGGATGTCTGCTACTTTGAGGCGCGCGCCGATTTTTGCAACGCCGTCTGCGCCGAGGGGACGTACCTGATCAATGAGTCGATTTCCTCGCTCGAGCGTCGCCTGGTCTCCGAGGGCTTTATCCGCGTTCACCGCAGCTATCTGGTTAATTTGGAAGACGTACATAATGTCGAGATCGGCTCCACGGGCCTGATGGAGCTCAGGCTCGATCGCGTAACCTCGATGGTGCCCGTGTCCCGCCGTCGCGCTGCCGAGGTCAAATCGCACTTGGGGCTTGCGTAAGGGTCGGTGTGCCATCGTTTGCCGTTACAGGTTTGGCATGACTGTGCGGTGGGCATAATGGATTGCATCGAATGAAATCGAAAGGATTATTATGCCCGCGCTCATTACGCATCATCTGTTTGGCGAGGAAAGCATCGACCGTCTTCCGCAGGGCGTTATCACGTCCGACGAGGAACGCATCGCCTTTATCCTGGGCAACCAGGGCCCCGACCCGTTCTTCTTCCACATGCTCACGCCGCGCATTTCCGACTGCATGTCGCTTGCTCAGGTCATGCACCGCTCGCGCATGTCGCGCCAGTTCTCGTGCCTGCGCGACGGCGTGTCGCACCTGCAGCCGCGCGATGCCAATCTGGGTCGCGCCTTTGCGCTGGGCCTGTTGTCGCACTATGTGCTCGATCGCAATGCCCACCCCTTTGTCTACGAGCAGCAGTTTGGCATTGTCGAGTCCGATCCCGAGCTCGAGGCTTCGGGCAGTCAAGTTCATGCCGTGCTCGAAAGCGACTTGGACGTGCTGATGCTGCAGCTCAAGCGCGATGGGGCTACGGTCGAGGATTATCCGCCGGCGGGCGAGATCGTCACCACCGACCGCATCAATCGCGTTGCCGGCGTGCTGATGAGCTACGTCGCCGGGCGCGTGTACGGTATCGACATCCCGGCGGGGGAGTACGCCGGCGCCGTAGCCGACATGCAGCTGCTCTACCGCACTATCGAGCCGGCCGGTTCGGCCAAGACGCGCGCGATTGCCCTGCTCGAGGGCTTGGTGCACGATTATTCGCTGCTCGACGGCCTTGCGCACCGCGTGACGACCGAGCTGCCCGAGCGTACCGGCAATCTGGGCCACTTGGCATGGAAGAATCCCTTTACCGATGAAGTCTCGACCGAGAGCTTCCCCGAGGTCTTTGACCGCGCGCTGCTCGATTACGAGCTCACCGTCGCCCGCTTTATCGAGACCGGCGATATGGAAGCCGTGACCAACCACGTCAATTACAGCGGTCGCGTGCTCGGCGCCGACGAAGAGTTCGACCGCGAGGAGTAGGGCTCGTGCGTGCCCCTTTGCCGAATCCTTACCGGCGCCTCTGGACAATTGGGGTACGATGAACTAACTGCATATCGGGCGAATACGAAGGGGCCCTGTCCATGAAATACACCAAGCTCGAGCGTAACTGGGTTATGTACGATGTGGGCAACTCGGCCCTCGTGCTGCTCAATACCTCGGTGGTGCCCATCTACTTTAACGCCATCAATACCGGTGCTTCCTCGGCAGACCTGGTGGTCGCCTGGGGCAACGCGCAGACGATTGCCTCGCTGGTCATTGCCATGCTCATGCCCATTCTGGGCGCGCTTGCCGATTACGCCGGCAACAAGATCAAGTTCTTCTTGGGCTTCTTCCTCACGGGCCTGGTTCTTTGCCTGGCGCAGGCTATCCCCATGTCCGCCATGGCATTTTTGACCGTGTACGTGCTGTGCACCATCGGCCTTAACTCTTCTATGACGTTCTACGACGCCATGCTGCCCGACATTACCACCGACGAGCGCATGGACGCCGTGTCCAGCTCGGGCTATGCCTGGGGCTACATCGGTTCTACCGTGCCGTTCATCATCTGCCTGGCGCTTATCATGGGTGGCCCCGCTCTTGGCGTCCCCACCATGCTGGCAACGCGTCTGTCGTTTGTCATCACTGGCGCCTGGTGGCTTATCTTTACCCTGCCGCTCATTCGCACCTATAAGCAAAAATACGGTCGCGCGCGCGGTCCCCAGGACACCATCGGCCACATCGTGGGCGGCGTGTTCTCCGAGGTCGGACACACCATGCGCGAGATCGCCCACAACAAGACCGTGCTGGTCTACATGATCGCGTTCTTCTTCTACATCGACGGTGTGCACACGGTCATTTCCATGGCAACCAGCTACGGGTCGGCTCTGGGCATCGACTCGACCCAACTGGTGCTGGCTCTGCTCGTTACGCAGTTCGTCGCTTTCCCGTCCGCCATCATCTACGGCAAGCTCGCCGGTCGCGTGGGCACGCTCAACATGATCATGGTGGCCGTCGCCGCCTATATGGGCATCGTGCTCTTTGCCGCGTTTTTCTTAAAGACCGCCTTTGAGTTTTGGGTGCTCGCTATTTTGGTCGGCCTGTTCCAAGGCGGCGTGCAGGCGCTGAGCCGCAGCTACTTCGGTCGTATTATCCCTAAGGAAAAGTCCAACGAGTACTACGGCTTTTTCGATATCTTTGGCCGTTACGCAAGCGTTATGGGCACCTTCCTGGTGTCGGTTGTCACCTCCCTGACCGGCAACCCGTCGCTGGGCGTCCTTTCTATTGGCGTTCTGCTGGTTGTTGGCTTTTTGCTGCTGGTCCGTCTGTCCCGTATGGCTCAGGCGGCGGCGTAAGACAACCGGGCTCAGTACGGCAATTGTGCCTATCTGCAGTACTCTTTTGGAAGTAGCCGCATAAATCATTCTGACTTCCGAACAATGTTTAGCCCAAGTGGGTATGATGGAACCAGCTAGGTCGCGGGGCGTCGCCTGTGTTTGGCGGCGCCCCGTTTTTGTGTTGCAAGGAGGGTAAAGGTATGAACGCCACGGTTGTGATCCCAACATATTGGGCGGGCGATGATACCCAAGCAAACGCTCCCGGCACCTACGATCACTCGACGTCGCTCAATGCCGCCAACCCGGAACTCGATCGCTGCCTGACTTCGCTCGAACAGGTGCGCGACATTCCGCGCATCATTCTCTTGGTGGTCTGTCCGGTTTCTGCCACGGCCGACGTATCCCATCGCGTGCACGAAATCGTTAATGCGCATCCCACACTTAAGGTCACCATCGTTACCAATACTCAGGCTTCGCGTGTTGCCGACCGCGTGGCGCAGATTGCGCCCAAAGGCTCGGGCGAGTGCGTGAGCCTGCGCGGCTACGGTGCCATCCGCAACATGGGTCTTGCCTGCGCGGCGGTGCTGGGGCACGACGCGGTTGTGTTTTTGGATGACGACGAGACCGTCATCGATGCCGACTTTATGAAGCGTGCGACCTATGCGCTGGGCCAACAGACGCGTCAGGGCCTGCCGATTTTAGTCAAGAGCGGATACTTTTACGATCGCGACGGGTCGCCGCTGGCTCCCACGGACAAAGCGGGTATTTGCCATCGCTGGTGGACCAAGCGTATCGAGTTCAATCGCTGGATGAAAAAGGCGCTCTCGGGCACCCGCATCTCGCGCTCCAATTACGTGTGCGGCGGCCTGATGGCCCTGCACGCCCGCGCCTTTACGCGCGTGGCCTTCGACCCGTTTATCACCCGCGGCGAGGATCTGGACTACCTCTTTAACATGCGCATGTTCGGCTATGACGTGTGGTTCGATAACGAGTGGACCGTGCGCCACCTGCCGCCCGAGTCCGAGAAGCGCTCGCCGCGCTTTATGCAGGACGTGTACCGTTGGTACTACGAGCGGGCCAAGCTGACGTTCGCTGCGCACCAAAAGGAGCTCATTCCGGTTACGGCCGCATCACTCATGCCCTATCCGGGTCCGTGGATCTCGCGCGAGCTCGACGACCGCGTGCGCAAGACCGCCATGGTTCGCAGCATGTTTACCCGCGAGCACGAGGGGTATCTGCGCATCTGGCGTCATGGTATTGACGAGGCCAAGACCTATGCCCGCCAAAACGCCGCAAGCTACCTGCGTTTTCAGAGTTTCTGGCCCAAGATCATGGACGAACTTTGGCGCGACGCACAACTGATTAGCATCCTGGAGGGGGCTGAATGATCGACCGCCGCGCCCAGCGCGATAATTCAATTTCAATCTTTCGCATCATCGCCGTTGTCTGCGCCGTTTGCGTGTTGGTGTACTTTATCTTTGCCCTGGCGACTGGCATTGAGCCGATTGCCACGGTGATCGCCTGTGCGCTGCTGTGCATCTTCCTGTGCATCTTTATCTATTTGACGCTCAATCCCGATTCGGTACGCTCCCAGTACACCGAGGAGACGCTCTCGGTTGCCTCGGCCATGCTCGAGGACATTAAGGGCGGCCTGACGCAGGAATCGGCGCTTTTGGTGTGCCGGCGTATCCTGCCCGAGACACGTGCCATGACCGTTGCCATCACCGATGAGAGCAACGTGCTGGCCTGCGCGGGCGAGTTCGAGGAAAAGCTGCTGCCCGATTCGCCCATCCACACGCTTGCCACTCGCTACGTCATTGAGCACGGCATCGTGCAGTCGTTCAACCGCGTGGTGGACGTGGTGGGTTCGGATGGCTCGCACAACCATGTCCCCGCCGGTATCATCGCGCCCATCAAAGTGGGCGACCGCACCGTCGGTACGCTCAAGTTCTACTACAAGACCCCGCGCGCCGTCGACCGTACCCAGTATGCGCTCGCCTCGGGCTTTGCCGAGATCCTGTCCACGCAGCTCGCCATCCACGAGCTCGAGGTGCAAAAGGAACTGACGGCACGTGCCGAGGTGCGTGCCCTGCAGGCGCAGATCAATCCGCACTTTCTGTTCAACACGCTCAACACCATCGCGTCGTTTACACGCACCGATCCGCTGCGTGCCCGCGAGCTGCTGCGCGAGTTCTCCTCGTTCTATCGCGCCACGCTCGACAACTCGGGGTCGCTTATCCCGGTCTCGCGTGAGGTTGCCCAGACCAAGCGCTACCTGACGTTTGAGAAGGCGCGCTTTGGCGAGGACCGCGTACTGGCGACCTTCGATGTCTCCGAGGATGTCGAGGACACGTTGGTCCCGGCCTTTGTAATCCAGCCCATCGTCGAGAACGCCGTGCGGCATGGCATGGGCGATGACGATGCCCTGCGGATCGACGTGACCGTTCATCAAGACGGCGACGACGCAATCCTGATTGCCGTGGCCGACAACGGCGTGGGCATGGACGAGGGCACCGCCGCCAGGCTGTTTGATGAGCGCTCCGCCCGCCCCGATGCCAGTTCCCCGCAAGGCGGCGGCGCCGGCGTGGCCATGCACAATATTTCTGAGCGCATCCATCGCTTTTATGGACCGCACTCTTATACGCGCGTCGAATCGGCGCCGGGCAAGGGCACCAAAGTGCTCCTGCATCTTGATTTGTCAGAGAGCATCTTTGACATTCAAGAGTAAAATAAAAGGCTATGGGCTCAACGCCGAGCGGCGGATGCCCAGCGTAGTTTGTTGACGAAAGGTTTAATCCCTATGCTGCGTGCGATGATTGTGGATGATGAGGCCCCGGCCCGTTCGGAACTTCGCTTCTTGCTCGAGCAGACGGGCAAGATCGGCACGATCACTGAGGCGTCGAGCGTCCGCTCCGCCATTGAGATGTTGATGGAAAGCCGCGTCGATGTCGTATTTCTCGATATCTCGATGCCCGGTGCTTCTGGTCTGCAGCTTGCCGAGGCGCTGCATAAGCTTAAGAATCCGCCGGCGATTGTGTTTGTGACCGCGTATAGCGATCATGCCGTCGAGGCGTTCGACGTAGATGCCGTCGATTACCTAATGAAGCCGGTTGAGGAGGCGCGCCTGGATCGCGCGATCGAGAAGGTCATGCAGCACGCCAAGCCCGTCACGGACAGCAAAGCCACCATCGAGCGCATTCCGGTGGAAAAGGGCGGCCGTAAGGTCCTCATTCCCGTGGATGACATTCGCTTCATCATGGCCAAGGACGATTACTCCTGTATCTATACCGTCGATGATCGTTTTCTATCGACGACTTCGCTGGCGCAGTTCGAGGCCAAGCTTTGCGACTTTGGCTTCTTTCGCGTTCATCGTCGCTATATCGTCAACTTGGCGTGCGTCACGGATGTCGAGACGGTGCCCTCGGGCGCTATCCAATTGGGCATTACGGGCGTCGACGAACGCGTGCCGGTCTCGCGCCGCCGCGTTGTGCCGCTCAAGAAGGCCCTGAGCCTCTAGCACACTGGCCCCGCAGCCCTGTAGACCAATTGTCTGCGGAGCCGTGGGGCTTTTTGTATATACGTCGAATTGGTTTTGAAGAAGGGATCCCATGAACAGTGCAAGCGCCAAGCGCATCGACATCATCTCGGACACCCACGGCTATCTTTCGCCCGCGCTTCTGGACGAGCTCAAGGGCGCAGATCTGATCATCCACGCCGGAGACCTCACCTCAGAGATGGATTACGAGCATCTATGCACCATCGCCCCCGTGCGAGCGGTCCTGGGAAACAACGACTACTACCGCGACTACGGCCCGGATGTAGACCGTCTGGCCCTCTTCACCTACGAAGGACTCAAATTCGCCGTAGCCCACTACCGCGAAGACCTTCCGGTGGGATCCGTAGACGTAGCCATCAACGGTCATACCCACGTAACCAAAGAGGCCCAAGTAGGCCGCTGCCTGGTCCTCAACCCCGGCAGCGCCAGCTACCCCAGAGGCACCAGAGGCCCCACCATGGCCAGAATGCTTGTCAAGGACGGCAAGATCCTGAGCACCAAATTTATTGACTTAGACTAACCGCAACAAAAACGGGGGATGCAGATCGCATTTCCCGTTTTTCTTTCAGCAAAAGGCCGAAGTTCAACAAGAATAATCAGACCAACCCCGCCGAGGAGAACGGGGCCGCCGAGCCGCGGAAGCGGCGAGGAACAACAACGGCTCGAACAATGTGACGGCAGGGAGGGTCTCCGGGGCCGGCTGGCGCGGGTTAAGTTTGTCGCGAGTTCCGCACGCAAAGGAAAGCACTTAATGTGCTTTCCGTC
>UQHW01000007.1 GCA_900540935.1 uncultured Collinsella sp.
CATGCGAACCTCCAGTCCGGACCGCTTCACGGTCCAACTTTCTGTCCGCACCCCCCGCCGCCTACTTTCTTGGTAACTTTCTTCTTGTCACGCTCATGGCTTTAAAACGAATTAGCGCGGCATACACAGCGTTTTCACGCGGCTGGAAAATGTAACCCCCAAACCCATGGGCTTTTATAAATAGTGTTTCACGAGCTTCGCATGCGTAGAAGAATCCCAGCTTGCCGCGAAAAGCTCTAATAACATGACAACATGATGCATACAGTCCCGTTATCCTAATGCGAACAAAAAACTTTGCGTTCCGTAAACCAAAGCGATCGGGCTATTGACCGTGTGACGATGCGGCTTCTCGGTAGAGGCAATTTCAGCGTATATTTTGAACTTATCGTAGGCATTCTGCTAAAGGGAGATCCGAGGACTGTCGTCTTCTCAGACACTTTCCGTAATAGTTCAATTCGGCGCTTTGCGCATGCAGCTGACGATCTCAGTTGCATGCGCGGCCGTTTATGAACATCGTTTGACGGGCGCTCTCCTTTCACCGATTGGCAAAACGATTTACACCTAATTTCGGGGTTCTATCTCAGGTTTCTTCATCGTCCCTCACCTGATCTCGCTACAATAATAACTGCTGCTACCAGGTAGTTTTCTGGTGCAGCCTTCATTGGCTCTTGTGAAGATCGGAGCGGTTATGTTTGCTGCCGCGTTCCACACTAGCCGTCACTACATCCTGATTACTGCCATGGCCTGCCTATGCGTTTTGCTGGGCGGGCCTTCTTATGCCGCGGGCGCGGACAGCCTGTTCATTGCGGGCGCCACGTACTACGAGCCGGGCGCGTCAGGCCCCGGGTGGGCCTGGACCGATGCCGACCATCTGGAGCTTAACGGCTACACGGGCGAGGCCATCGGCTCCGACGATGACCTGGTGGTGACGCTGACCGGGCAGAACGCTGTTGTCGAGACGAGCGCGCCCGACGTGGACATCTCGCGTTGCGGCATGGAGGTGTGGGGAAACCTTACGCTTATCGGCTCCGGCTCGCTGACGGCGACGGGTTCGCAATGCGGGATCCATGTGCCCCAGGCGCTGGTGTTCGACGGCTGCACAGTCGACGCCCGGGCTGACGGGGCCAATGCTGACAGCCAGACGGTGGCAGGCATCCTTGCGTGCGGCCTGACCGTGCGCGGCGGCGGGTGCGTTGTTGTCTCGGGCGCGGGGGCAGCAACTGGCTTGGACTGTTATGGAGTGCGTCTGCTCGACGAGGGGGCGGGCCTTGGCGCGGATGGCGGGACGCTTGTCGTGGATGCGTCCTGGCTGGATGCGTCCGGTACGGATGCCGGCGTTGCCTGCGACCGCGGGTCGCTCGTGACCGCGCGCTTGGTTACGCCTGCTGGCGGGGCCTTTGGTGATGTTGGCGTGGTTGATGTCGACGGGGCCGTGGCCGCGCATGTGGCGATCGAGCCCGAGGGCGCTATCGACCCGGCGGGGGAGAGCGGAGCGCGCGATGTGACGGGGGATGGCGGGGCTACCGCCGGCGAGCCTGCTACGAGGCCGGGGGCGGAGGCGACGGATGTACCTGCGGGCGCGACAACCAAGACGACCACAGTGGCAACGACAGTGACGACCACGTCGGCAAAGACCACCGTCACAAAGCCCTCAAGGCCCAACGCTTCGACCACAACAACCACCAAACTCCCCAAAACCGCCGACAGCCCCTGGATCGCCCCATCCTCGGCACTTTTCCTGCTTGGAACAGCGCCTGCGTGCGCGGTCCTGGGCAGCGCTTCAGTTTGCGTCTAACGAGGGTCGGCTCATTGTTAGGGATGCGGGGTGAAGATACACTCGCCGCCATCAATCGTGTCCGCGGCTCTTGCAGGCAGATGGCGAACACCAGTCGCATCCCTCTAACGTTCGCCCCCGAGGCGACCCTAAAACTCGAAGGTTTTGACGTCAGTAGATTCCCCGGCACAGCAAGTCAAATATTTATGCCCGGATAAAAAACCAGGCGGAACCGCTTTCGCAACTCCGCCTTACAAAACCCAAGAGTTTTGCTGTCTATATTCTTTATGGCAAATCATAACCAGCTGTCAATCAATCTCGTGAGAAAAGCCAGGGATGAACGGACGGTCGTTTTTAGAGATAAGACAGCCAGTCGTTTTATCCGTTAATGGAGAGCTGGTGCGATTCAGCGAGTTGTTGTTCGCAAAAATATTCAATAACTGGTATTCTTAGCGGATATCGAATCTGGTCTGCCAATTGACTTCCAGATACCACGGAATCACCAAAATGCGACGCAAGCTAGGGGTCGACATAGACGCGAGAGCTAACATATCCAAGAACAATGACGGCCCCACCATCGGGGCTGTTGACCTTTTCTGCGGAATTGGCGGGCTCACTTACGGCCTCCGCGCCAGTGGCATTGATGTTGTTGCCGGCTATGATCTCGATGATTCCTGTAAGTACGCCTATGAGGCGAACAACGGCGAGGGCACCTTCGTCTGCAAGAACGTGGGTGATGTCACGGGCGAGGAGATTAAGGGTCGTCTCAAGGACTTTGACATCAAAGTACTCGTCGGTTGCGCACCATGTCAGCCTTTCTCGACGCACCGCAAGGACAAGAAGCATCGCGAGCGTCACAAGGACTGGGGGCTTCTTGCGCAGTTCGGTCGGCTCGCCAGAGAGGCCATGCCGGACTATATCTCCATGGAGAACGTGCCAGAGCTTGCGAAAGAGAGTATTTTCACGGACTTCATAGCAACATTGGAAGAGTTGGACTACGAGGTCACATATCGTGTGGTCAAGGCTGAAGAATATGGGGTACCGCAGCATCGGCGGCGTTTGCTTTTGCTCGCGTCAAAGGAGGGCACTATTGATTTAATCGCCCCTACCTGCAATGAGGGACACGTTGTCACGGTTAGGGAAGCAATCGGCAAACTTCCGCCCGTTAAGGCTGGCGGCTTCTGCAAAGGCGATCCCTTGCAGACTGCATCTGCGCTTTCCAATCTCAATCTTCGCCGCATCAAGGCATCAATACCAAACGGAACGTGGCGCGACTGGCCAGAAGACTTAAGGCTTGACTGCCACAAGAAGACGAGCGGTCAAACTTATCCGTCCGTATACGGACGGATGGCATGGGACGAGACATCGCCGACCATTACAACTCAGTTCTACATGTATGGTACGGGCCGTTTCGGACATCCCGAACAAGACCGTGCGCTCACATTGCGCGAGGGTGCAATCTTGCAGAGCTTCCCTAAAGGCTACGTGTTCACGCGTCCTGGTGAGAAAATCAGTCGTAAGGCCATAGCGCGCCATATTGGTAATGCTGTGCCACCCAAGCTTGGCGAAGCTGTAGGTAGGAGTATTATTGCTGCTTGCGCGGGTTAGACAGCAATTTGAGAAACTTGATTGGCTTTGTAGACGCCTAAATCCAAGTAGTCAATGACGTCTTTTCGGAGCTGCATCAAAAATGAATCGACGCGATCGATTAAGCCAGTCAACTCGGATGTTGTAACTTGGTTACTAGCATCAGCGAAAGAAACCGAGCCGTGAGCTAAATCGTTTCGTCGGTCTTTTATATCCCTGAGTTCATCAGCTCTGAACTTGGCATCCGCAGTGTGAACCGATACGCCATGGTCATCAAAAAGCTTCAGGATTTTTTCGCCGTCCAGATTGCCACCGGAAATGGTCTTGTGTGTATCCAGTCTCAACGTCTTATTTACGATGACCTCATCAAGCAGTTGTTTACTAATGCGCACGGCGGTTTCGTTGCTGGCATTGGGGTCGCTAAGTGTGCGCATCCGTGTGCGGTGCCAAAGCGTACGAAGCTTTTCGGAAACATCCGCATACCCACAGTTCTCGTCTTTCAGCCGATCATAAATCGCCCTTATCAAACTTGTCACAGTGAATTCAATGATATTGTAAATCATGATTTTTACATTAGAGCGTATAACGCTGGAAGCCAGGGTAACTTCAGGTGTCGGCGAAGGTAAGCCATCTTGATTGGCCCTCTCTGCAATAGCGCGCGCCTTTGCCATCACAGAATCATAGTCGTATCCATCGCCGGCGCCCTGGTCAAGAAAATCAAGTAATGTAGCAAGAGTTACCATGCTTCGCGTTTCTTCAAGTCGCTCTCGATAGACCTGTTCGTATCCCAATTCAATGTCATTGTCATTCATGCTGTTACCAATCCCCAAGCAGCCTATTTGCAACGTAGTCTATGCGAGCTTTCAGCTTGGCTTTCACATTGGCCGAATCGGATCGAACGAGACCCAGGAACTCTTCAGCGTTAACCCATGACATGTCCTGTGTAGGCAAATTCTGATTCTGCGATAAAGCGACTGCTACACCAACCGCTATCGCCTCGAACCTGGCATGTGGAGTTGATTTGCCTGTTGGCGATTTTCTGAACCCGAGTGACCCAAGGGATTCGTTTACGTACGTAAGCATATTGATAAAGCGGTCAGCATATTGCTGGCTTAAGTCGCTCTGAGCATCGAACCGCTTATTCATGGATTGCGTATAGCTGTCAAGATAGTTTGCCACGCGATCACGATAGCCATCAAAATTGGGATAGCCGTCGTAGTAAGCGAAAAACCTGGTAACAAGCTCCATGTCTTCGTAGTGTTTACGAGCCGTCTCGCTCAATGGAGCGAGTTCTCCAAAGAGGGAGTTTTGAGAAAGGCTCTTCACAAGGTCGCTGAATCCACCATCCATAGAGCCGCGTCTAATCTCTTGAGAGCGAAGCTGTTTGCCTGAAGAATTGATGCGGCGGAATATCTCTTGCCGAACCTCAACGGTTGTGCCTTCTTCAAGATACACAACACGAAAACTTGCATTGGAAAACCTTCTCTGCACTTCTATCGGCAGTTCCGAAAATGTCTTGCCGTTGACCGACGTCAGGATCTTCAAGTCCGCAAGCTTCAGGTCGTCGTTAACAAAGTTGACCAGCGCGTTCATTCGCTGTGCTCCGTCTACGATTTCTGTTCGCCCATCATCTGTGTCCGCAAAGAACATATACGGGATTGGAAGCCCGATAAGAACCGACTCGATAAAATAGCTGCAGTCTTTATCGGTCCACACAAAGTTGCGCTGATATTCAAAGGGTATGAAGAAGTCTTCTTCTTTGAATTTGTCAATCAGGTATTCGGCTACATATTCGCGAGTGCTGAAGCGCACTTCTTGCTTCTTTTCACGTATTTGCTCGGCGATTTCAGTTACCACATCTGCGTTATTGCTCATACGATGACACCTCAGGCTTTCGTATACAACAGGTCATAATACACGTCCAGTAAGCCGTGCAATTTTTTGACCCCATGATACCAGTCATTGGTTGGGGGATGAGGACAAATAGTTGGACCGAATCGGTCCGGTTGGGTTGGAATGGGAAGGGATAATTGGAATATATTTTAAGCTTCTTTATGTGCATCTTCGCTCGTAATCCACGGGGGAATCGTAATCGAGCGCCGAGTGCATACGGACCGTGTTGTAGTACAGCTCGATGTGCTTGAAGATGCCTTGTGCAGCTTCCTCCCTCGTTTTGTAATCCTTCCACTCCACCGGCTCTCTTCAGCGTCTTTAAAAACGATTCCGCCGCTGTGTTGTTCGGTGGCGTGCCGGGCCTCGACACGGACCGAACGACGCTATGGGAGCCCGCGCGGCCTCGGAAAGCCCTTGAGGCGTGTTGGGTGCCCTGGTCGTCATGGAACGCGGGACTCTCGTTGCTCGGGGGGGGTGCACCCACGAATTTAAAATCGAGGGCAAAAAGTTCTTGGTAAACCACGCGCGGCTATGTTAGTATCTCTTTTGCCGAAAGGCGACGGGCGATTGGCTCAGGGGTAGAGCATATCCTTCACACGGATGGGGTCACAAGTTCGAATCTTGTATCGCCCACCATCTAAAGCGCAGGTCAGAGGTGTTTAGCCTCTGGCCTTTTTCTTTTTGACACCAGGGTGACACCAAAAATAAATCATAGTCGTCTAAGGCGTAATTTTATATCACAACTATTTTGCTGACGTCATTGCGCGTTTTGCATAAAACGCATGCGTATTTTCATTGAATTCCCCATGTGATTCATGCGCAAGTGTGGAGACAGGGACCACACGCCCAGAGCTCCTTCCAGCGGATTTCTATCATACGTGGGATTTTCGACAGAACTCGTCAAGCTATTGGTCAGCGTTTGGTCAGCTTCCGGTACTTACCCGCATGATGCCCCAGTAGATAATCGGCGATGTCCGCAATCCGCGCGGTCAATGGCCGATACCAGGGGAGACGCAAATGGACGAAATCGTCTGCGCAAACACCGCATTCCGCTACTGGCGCTGCCCACCGCAGGTGCGCGATCTCTACCCACGCCTGCCCAACTCCGAAGACGGCTGGCGTGCCCTATCTCAATCGCCCTTTGTAGTCGACGTCCTCAAGACGCCAGTCATCACAGCAGCATCAACACGAAGCAACCTGCATTCCGAGACAAGGCGGACCATCCGATGGAACAGCGCCTATACAGAGAAGGTTTCCATCGACACGGGTATGGGCTTTAGCGTCACCGACCCTCTTAACACGCTATTCACCATGACTCGAAACGTTTCTTCATGCGATCTCGTTCTGGCTATGTACGAGTTTTGCGGATGGTTCTCTGTTTTTAAACCATCGGCCGCTGTCGACATGGCACTTGAACAGGCAAATTCAGAAGAAGAGCATTACACCACAGAGAGTCTGTTTGAACTAGACGAAACCCAAGACGAGGCCCCGTGGAAGCGAGTCTATGCTCGGGTACACCAGAAGGACAGAGAGAATAATCAAAGTGGACAGCAGGATGATGGATCAGGAAATAAAGCTAACGGTAGGGGCACATCGCTCTGGATGAGAAAGCCTCTAATTGAAATAGAAGAACTTCACAAATTTGCAGCGAAGGTTAAGGGCGAGATGTGGGGAAAGCAATTCTACGAAGCCACGCAGCAGGTAATGGGTATTGCGGCATCCCCGCTAGAAGTTGCTGGAATCATGTTGCTAAGTCATCCGAGGCGTGCCGGCGGAGCGGAGTTTAAGAACATATACGTCAACGACTTAACACCGCTGTCGAATTCAGCTCGGAAAATCGCAGGTCAGAAAAACTGTTACGGCGATATCGTCATCGTAAACCCAATAACAATGAAGGCTGTGATTATCGAACTTCAAGGGGAGGTTATCCATGGATCGGGCGCCGTGCTTGACCACGATGCCACACGAATGACAGCATTGCAAAGCATGGGATACGACGTATTTCTTGTAACCCATGACATGCTCAATAATCACGATCAGCTTGATGCCATCATTCACAGCGTGTGTGAGCGATTGAAGTTGCGCTACAAACCAAAAACTGAAGCTATGAGATGCGCTGAGACCAGATTGCGGGCCAACGTTCTGTGCAATTGGCTTGTTATTGGTAAGTAATAATGCCCAAATGAGCGTTTCTAATACTTTATATGCTGCCAGTAATTAAGTGCCATTTCAAAACCATGCCGGTTTACTACGTTGGATTGAGGGTGGCTGAGCACACCGAATTCGCCGCTCGTAAAACCGCAGGTAGATTGCCTGCCATTTTTGTGAAAATAGGCGTGAGGTCGAAAATCCGGGAATCGGCGTAGTAAATCGGTCTGTTTATGAAGCGACCAGCTGGGGCGAGCTACGCACGGTTCCGCAAATTGGCCCTAAGGTGTGCTGAGAGGCTCAGGCCCCCGGAAGCACCGCGGATCGCTTTGGTCTGGCCGACGGCATCTGGGGCGACATGCCGAGCCCCGGGAAGGAAAGCGGCGGGCTTGCCGTCACCCGCGGGGCGCGCCCCGCGGGCTATTTCGGGCATCATGTGTCTCTTCGGCCTCATGCCCGTTCCACGCGCCGCAGAATATTTTCCAAAATTGTCCTTGCATCGGCGGGGGAGTTCCCGTATAGTACTTCTTCACACGGGGGCGTAGCTCAGCTGGGAGAGCGCTTGACTGGCAGTCAAGAGGTCAGGGGTTCGATCCCCCTCGTCTCCACCCGAGCATTGAATGAGGCTCCAACGCAAGTTGGGGCCTTTTTTCATATTGGCACACAAGGTCAAAGGCGGCACCATGATCCTCCTGGTCGACAAGATCGAAAAAAGCTTCGGCGCGCGCGTCCTCTTTAGCGGCGCGTCCTTTCAGATCAACCCCGGCGAGCGCTTCGCGCTCGTGGGCCCCAACGGAGCCGGCAAAACCACCATGCTCAAAATCATCATGGGCATCGACAGCCCCGACGCCGGCCAGGTCCAGTACGCAAAGGACTGCCAGGTAGGCTACCTGGAGCAGGAAACCAACCTGGAGCACAAGGACACCACCATCCTTGCCGAGGTCATGGCTGCCGCCAAGGAAATCCGCCGCATGGGCGAGCGCGCCAACGAGCTGCAGGCTCAAATCACCGAGCTCTCCGAGCAGGGCAAGGACGTCGATGCACTCCTCAACGAGTACGGCCAGGTCCAGGACCGCTTTGAGCACCTGGGCGGCTACGAACTCGAGAGCAACGCCCGCAAGATCTTGTCCGGCCTGGGCTTTAAGGTCACCGACTTTGAGCGCCCGTGCTCCGAGTTTTCGGGCGGCTGGCAGATGCGCATCGCGCTCGCCAAGCTCTTTCTGCGTCACCCCGACCTGCTGCTTCTGGACGAGCCCACCAACCACCTGGACCTCGAAAGCGTCCAGTGGCTGCGCGGCTTTATCGCGAACTACGACGGCGCCGTGCTTATCGTCAGCCACGACCGTGCCTTCATGGACGCCTGCGTCGACCACGTCGCCGCGCTCGAGAACCGCCGCGTGACCACCTACACCGGCAACTACAGCAGCTATCTTAAGCAGCGCGAGGACAACCTGGAACAGATGCGCGCCAAGCGTGCTGCCCAGGAGCGCGATATCGCCCACATGCAGGTCTTCGTCGACAAGTTCCGCTATAAGCCCACCAAGGCCGCTCAGGCCCAGGAGCGCATCCGCAAGATCGAGCAGATCAAAAAGGAGCTCGTCATCCTGCCCGAAGGCCACAAGCACATCGACTTTAAGTTCCCCGACCCACCGCGTTCGGGCGACATGGTCGTGGGCCTGGAGGGCGTGTCCAAGTCTTACGGGAACAAGCACATTTACAGCGATATCGACCTCAAGCTCTACCGCGGCGAGCACGTGGCGCTCGTCGGCCCTAACGGCGCCGGCAAGTCCACCCTCATGAAGATCCTCGCCGGCCTGGAGCCGCCCACCACCGGCACCCGCGATCTGGGCACCAACGTGGGTGTGGCCTACTATGCCCAGCACGCGCTCGAAGGAATGACCGAGTCCAACACCGTCCTGCAAGAGATCGACACCGTCACGCCCAAGTGGACCGTGCCACAGCAGCGCAGCCTGCTGGGCGCCTTCCTGTTTAGCGACAACGACGCAATCGAAAAGCAGGTCCGTGTCCTCTCCGGCGGCGAAAAGGCGCGCCTGGCGCTCGCCAAGATGCTTGTGGCCCCCGAGGCGCTCCTGTGCCTGGACGAGCCCACCAACCACCTGGACATCGACTCAGTAGACATGCTCGAGAACGCCCTGCAAAACTTCCCCGGCACCATCGTGCTGATCAGCCACGACGAGCATCTGGTGCGCGCCGTGGCCAACCGCGTCATCGACATCCGCGACGGCAAGGTCACGGTCTACGACGGCGACTACGACTACTACCTCTACAAGCGCGAGGACCTCGCAGCCCGTGCCGCCGCCGAGGCGTCCACGGAGAGTGCTCCCGCCGCGGCCAAGCCCTCCAAAGCCAACGCCGCCCAGGCCGACACCCCCACCGCGGCGCCTAAGCCTGCCGAGGGCAAAAAGACCAAGGAGCAAAAGCGCGCCGAGGCCCAGGCCCGCGCTGCGCTCAACAAAAAGCTCAAGGGCGTGCGCAACCAGCTCAAGAAGATTGAGGCGGAGCTCGACAAAAAGCGCGCCCGCTATGACGAGCTTATGGAATTGATGGCGAGCGAAGAGCTTTATGCCGATCAGGATAAGTTCAACGCCGCGCTGGGGGAATATAACGGCCTTAAGCAGGAGCTGCCCAAGCTCGAGGACGATTGGCTGGAGCTTTCCACCCAGATCGAAGAGGAGACCGCGCGTGAACTCTCGTAAGGCCGCTGCCGTGGCGATGAGCATCATCGCCATCGCCTGTCGCATCTGCGGCATCTTTATGAGCGCGATGACCGTGCTGCTGTGCTTTAGCGGCCTCACCGCCAAGCTGCAGATCGTGGGCTTTGTCGTTGAGCTTTCGCGCGCGCTGCCGAGCGCCATCGCCGGCTACGGTGTCATCACATCGCCCTTTGGCGGCGTGTTCCGCCTGGATTACGCCATCGTGGCCGTCATCCTGTTTGTGGCCGACTACCTGCTCACGCGCGCCTCGCGTCGCGTCCGCTAGGGGATCGACATGTCCAGCAGCTACTTCATGAACCTGCTCGCCAGCGCCGTTGCCGTCATCGTTGGCATCGTGATCCACGAGAGCGCACACGCCGCCGCGGCCTGGGCACTCGGCGACAAGACGGCCCGCTCGCGCGGCCGCGTCTCGCTCAACCCGCTCAACCACATCGACCCGTTTGGCACCATTCTCCTACCGCTGCTGATGCTTGCCGCCGGTGGCCCGGTGTTCGCCTTTGCCAAGCCCGTGCCCGTCTACCTCAACAACCTCAAGCACCCCAAGCGCGACGAGGTCCTGGTGAGCGCTGCCGGCCCCGCATCGAACATCGCGCTCGCGTGTCTCGCAGCCGCCCTCATGCACGCAGCGTATGTCAACCTCTATGCCAGCATGTCCTTTGCCGTGGCCTCCCACATCATGAACTTCGGCGCCACGTTCATCGTGGTCAACCTGTCCCTCGCGTTCTTTAACCTCATCCCGATCCCGCCGCTCGACGGCTCATCGATCATCGTGCCGTTCCTTAAAGGTAAGGCGCTCGCCAACTACTATCGCCTGCAGCAATACGCCATGCCGATCCTTATCATCGTGCTGTACCTGCTGCCCATGTGGACCGGCATCGACGTGATCGGCCGCTATTTCGACGTTACCGTGTATCCGCTTGCTGAGCAGCTGCTCAACTTCGCAATCGCCGGCATCTAAGGTAAACTTACAGGTCGACCGTGCAAAACGGTCGCAGTATGCATCCAAACCGCGCCGCGAAGGCGCCGTCAAAGGAGGTCGAAGATGTCGTATCGCGTGTCGACGCAGGTCTACAGCGGACCGTTCGACCTGCTGCTGCAGCTGGTAACCCGCCAAAAAGTAGATATCGGCGCTATCTCCATTAGCGAGGTGGCCGAGCAATACCTTGCCGAGGTCGAGCGCATCGAGGCGCTGGACCTGGACGTGGCGAGCGACTTTTTGCTGGTCGCGGCAACCCTTTTGGACATTAAGGCCACCTCGCTGGTGCCGCAGGAGGCCCCCAGCAAATCCGTCGACGATGACGAGGACGATGAAGACCTCGAGGAGCTCAGCGCGCTCGATGGCGACGCCCTGCGCGAGGTCCTGATTCAGCGCCTGATCGCCTACAAGCAGTTTAAGGGTGCGGCGACGGCCCTTGGCGCGCGCATGCAGGCCGAAAGCCGCATGCATCCGCGCGTGGCCGGCCCCGACCCCGAGTTTTTGGGCCTTATGCCCGACTACCTGGCTGGCATCACCCTGCGCGGCCTGGCCGTCATCTGCGCCGACCTGGACGGCAAGCGCCAGACCTTCCTGCTGGAGGCCGAGCACGTGGCACCGCATCGCGTGCCGCTCGACCTGACGGTGGCCTCGGTCGACCGCTTTACCATGGCGCACCAAACCTGCACCTTTCGCGAGCTGTTGGACGGCGATGCCACCACCGAGCAGCTCGTCGTCACCTTCCTGGCCATGCTGGAGCTCGCCAAGCGCGGCTCGCTCACGCTGAGCCAAGACGAGATCTTTGGAACCATTCAAATCAACCGCGTCGAGGGCGCCGAGGCATACGTGCCCGGCGAGGACCCCGAGCTCACTGAATAGGAGCGGCAACCATGTCAACCCTTTCCACGCTAGAGGCGAACAGCCTCAAAGGCGCCCTCGAGGCGCTGCTGCTGGTGTCGAGCGACCCCGTGAGCGCGCCCGCGCTGGCAGGTGCGCTGGACATCGCCCCGGGCGAGTGCGCGTCGCTTTTGGCCGAGCTCAAGGTTGAGTACGAGGAGGCCAACCGCGGCTTTCAGCTGCGCGAGGTCGCTGGCGGCTGGCGCCTGTTTACACACCCTGCCTACCACGACGTGGTCGAGGCCTACGTGCTGAGCTGGGACACGCAAAAGCTGTCGCAGGCGGCGCTCGAGACCCTGGCTGTCATCGCTTACCACCAGCCCGTCACGCGCGAGGTGGTCAAGGGCATCCGCGGCGTCAACTCCGACGGCGTCATCGCGTCGCTCGTTGACAAGGGTCTGGTGCGCGAGCTCGGCCGCGACCCCCAGCGCGGACAGGCAATCATCTACGGCACGACCAACGCCTTTTTGGAGAAGTTCGGCCTGCGCTCTACCCGCGACCTGCCCGATCTGGAGCAGTTTGCCCCCGACGAGCAGTCGCGCCAGTTTATCCGCGAGCGCCTGAGCGGCCGCAGCATTCAATCCACCCTCGAGGAGCAGGCCGAGGACCTGGACGAAGAGCGCGAACTGATCGATACCGATGTTGAGGATACCGATGGCGCAGATCTTCTGCCCACCGACGAGACCTCGGAGGATATGCATGACGAGGACTAACGAAGCAGGGGAGACGCGCGCCGCAAGCGCCACGGACGCCGCAGCGCCCGCAGCCGGCGCCCAGCCCGTCTACCCGCACACCATGCGTCTTCAGCGCTTATTGGCGCGCGCGGGCGTGGCGAGCCGCCGCGGCTCGGAGGACCTGATGACCGCCGGTCGCGTGACCGTCAACGGCCAGGTCGCGACCGAACTGGGCACCAAGGTCGATGTCGACCGCGACCATATCGAGGTCGACGGCATGCCCGTCAAGCTCAACCAGGGCGCCGTGTACCTGATGCTCTACAAACCGACCGGCCACCTCACCACCATGAGCGATCCGCAGGAGCGCCCTTGTGTGGCCGACCTGGTGCCGCGCGACCGCTTTCCGGGGCTCTTCCCGGTGGGTCGCCTGGACCGCGACACCACGGGCCTTCTGCTCTTTACCACCGACGGCGACCTTTCGCAGGATCTGCTGCACCCCAGCAAGCACGTCTACAAGACCTATCAGGCACTGGTAGACGGCCGCCTGACCGATCGCGACTTGGAACCGCTGCGTCGCGGCATCGAGCTCGATGACGGTCTGTGCCAGCCGGCGATTTGCCGTGTCATCAGCGCGCGCGAGGCCGAGGCCGTGGCTCCGCAAGGCGTAAAGCCCGGCACCACTGCCGTAGAGGTCATCATCCGCGAGGGCCGCAAGAACCAGGTCAAGCGCATGCTGAGCAAGATTCACCATCCGGTAATCCGTCTGCATCGCTGCAACTTTGCCGGCCTGGAGCTCAAGGACGTGGCCAAGGGCTCGTGGCGCGAGCTCACCGACCGCGAGGTGCAGATCCTCAAAAGCGGTGGTATCCCACCCAAGCAGGCGAGCGCCAAGCGCAACGGCGGCAGGCCCCAAGACACGCCCGCCAGCCGCACGCGTCACCATGGCAGCCACGGCTCCGCGCCCAAGCGCAACACCTACCGCGAGCGCTACACTGGCTAGGCAAACCGCCGCGCCCCAACGCCCGCGCATCATACCAGCACGTCAACCACCGAAAGGAAGCATTACATGATCGTCGCCATCGACGGACCCGCCGGTTCCGGCAAATCCACCATCGCCAAGGAGATCGCCCGCCAGCTGGGCTTTAACAAGCTCGACACGGGCGCCATGTATCGCGCCGTCACCTTCGCCGCGCTCGACCGCGGCATCGACTTGGATAACGAGGCGGCCATCGACGCCCTCGCCGAGCAGATCGAGATTCGCTTTACCAACGGCACCGGCGAGGACACGCGCCTGACCATCGACGGCCAAGACGCTTCGGCCGCCATCCGCACCCCGCAGGTCGACGCCAACGTGTCCAAGGTCTCGGCCTATCCGGGCGTGCGCGCCGCCATGCTCATCCACCAGCGCCGCGCAGCCGAGGACCGCGATATCGTGGCCGAGGGTCGCGACATCGGAACCGTCGTGTTCCCTAACGCGCAGGTCAAGGTCTTCCTAACCGCCGACCCGCGCGAGCGCGCCCGCCGCCGCGTGCTTCAGCGTCACCAAAACGATGCCCAGCCGCTCACGTCCGAGCAGCTCGAGGCTGAGGTCGACGAGACCCTCGACGCCCTTAAGCAGCGCGACAAGCTCGACAGTAGTCGCGAGGTCGCCCCGCTCGTGCCCGCCGAGGACGCCGTGCACGTCGACTCCACCGCCCACACCATCGACGAGGTCGTCTCGATAATCGAGGACCTTATCAACCAAAGGAGGTAGCCCATGCGCCTGTTTCAGCAGACGCCCGAGGACTATTACAACGCCCCCTACGCCGAGTTTCCAGCGCTCATCCGCGGCACCGTCGTCGTAGTCATGGCCATCCTTTGGGCCTTCTCCAAGCTCATGTGGCGCTGGAAGGTCGAGGACGCCGATCTTCTGTTTGAGCGCCAGGAAGGCCGCGGCAGCGTGGTCATCTGCAACCACACCTCGATGGCCGAGCTCTTGGCCGTGGAGACGGCGCTGTTCTTTGGGGGGCGCCGCATTCGTCCCATCTTTAAGTCCGAGTTCGCCAAGAGCAAGATTGTGCGTTGGGCCTTTAGCCGCGTCGGCGGTATCCCCGTCGAGCGCGGTACCGCCGACATGAAGTGCCTGCGCGCCGCCCAGCATGCGCTGCAGCGCGGCGAGGACGTCCTGATCTTCCCCGAGGGCACGCGCATCCGCTCGCGCGAGATCAAGCCCGAGGTCCACGGCGGCTTTGCGCTCATTGCCCAGATGGGCAAGGCGCCCGTCAACCCGCTCGCTATCTGCGGCTGGTCCGATATTACGCCTGCGGGCAAAAAGCTCATGCGCCCTAAAAAGTGCTGGATCCGTGCCGGCAAGGCCATCTCGCTATCCGATGCACCGGCCGAGCTCAAGCGCAAGGAGCGCCTGGCATGGTTTGAGTCCGAGGCCATGAACCGCGTCTACGCTATGCGAGACGAGCTGTGCGCCGAGCATCCGGGCAGGTTCTAGCCATGAGCGAGAACGTTACGAACACTGCCGCGACCGCGTCCGACCAGGCAACAGCGCCTACCATCGAGATCGCAGCACACGCCGGCACTTGCTACGGCGTACAGCGTGCGCTCGATATGGCGCTGGCCGCCGCGCCGCAGGCAGGGGAGTGCACTCAGGTTCATACCTTGGGTCCGCTCATCCATAACCCCATCGTGGTACGCGAGCTCGCTGAGGCAGGCGTTGGCTTGGCCGAAACCCTGGATGACGCCGCAACCGGCACCGTGATCATCCGCGCCCACGGCGTGGTGCCGCAGGTAATCGATGCTGCCCGCAAGCGCGGCCTAAACGTGGTCGACGCCACCTGCCCCTACGTGAAGAAAGTCCATATGGCAGCCGAGCGCCTGGTGCGCGAGGGCTACCGCGTGGTGGTCGTAGGCGAGCCGGGTCACCCCGAGGTCGAGGGCATTCTTGGCCACGCCGGCAAAGATGCACAGGTCGTGAGCTGTGCCGCCGACGCCAATGCCTTGTCGCTCAAGGGCAAGGTAGGCCTCGTCGTGCAGACCACCCAGACCGCGCAGAACCTCGCCGAGGTCGTGGCAGCTATCACCCCGCGCGTGCAGGAGCTGCGTGTGATCAACACCATCTGCGCCGCCACGAGTGAGCGTCAACAGGCAGCAGCCGCACTTGCCAACCGCTGCGACTGCATGGTAGTCGTGGGCGGCAAGAACTCGGGCAACACCCGCCGCCTGGCGCAGATTTGCGCAGACGCCTGCGAGCGCACGTATCACATCGAGGAAACTTCCGAGCTCCAGGCCGCGTGGTTTACCGACGCTCACCACATCGGTATCACCGCCGGAGCCTCCACCCCGCAAGAACACATCGAACGCGCCGTCACGCGCATCAAGGAGCTTTGCTGCTAACCATGGACCAGACCGTACCCGCATACGCCGCCGAGGTGGCCGATTACGGGCGCAGCCGCGACCCCGAGCCGGGTGAGGGCGCGCTCGTTAAGAACGTGCGTCCCGAATCGCCCGCATGGGATGTGGGTATCGAGCCGGGCATGCGCGTGCTCACGGTCAACGGCGAGCAGCTTACCGACATGATCGTGTGGCTCTGGGAGGCAGACGACGACACGGTCGACCTCGAGGTTTTCGACCCGCGCGATGGCACCGTCACCCCCGTGGGGCTCGATCGATTTCCCGGAGAGGATTGGGGTCTGGAGTTCGACGGCCCCATCTTCGACGGCATGCGTACCTGTGTGAACGCCTGCGTGTTCTGCTTTATGACGATGCTCCCCAAGGGCGGCCGCTCCACGCTCTATATTCGCGACGACGACTACCGCCTGAGCTTTTTGCAGGGCAACTTTGTCACGCTTACGAACCTCACCGACGAGGACGTGCAAAACGTCATCCAACGCAACATGAGCCCCATGAACGTGTCGGTCCACGCCGTGAGCCCCGATGTCCGCCGACGCATGATGGGCCGCAACGCCCAGCGCGGCATGGATGTGCTCGAGGCCATCATGGCCGCCGGCATCGAGATTCACGCGCAGATCGTGTTGTGCCCCGGCATGAACGACGGCGAGGAGCTGGAAAAGACCCTGCGCTTTTGCGAGGAGCACGAGCAAATCACAAGCCTGGGCATTGTGCCGCTCGGTTTTACCAAGCATCAGAACCGTTTTAGCTGGTCCTACAGCGACAAGCCCGAGCTAGCGCGCGAGACCATTGCCATGATCCGTCCCTACCAGGATCGTGCCTACGAACGCTTTGGCCGCCACACCTTCCAGATGAGCGATGAGTTCTATCTGGACGCCGGCATCGATCCTCCCGAGGCAGACTTTTACGACGGGTACCCGCAGTACTACGACGGCATTGGCATGATCCGCTCGTATCTGGACGAGACCGACGACGTGCTGGCTACCGACGCCGAGCGTCTGGCCCGCGTCCGCGAGGCCGTCGCCGCCCGCAACCAGCGGCTTCTGTGTCTCTCGGGCGCCAGCGCACGCGACACGGTGGCCCGCTTTGTGGAGTCGCCCCAGGGACTCGCCGGCACTGTCACGGCCATCAAGAACCGCTATTTTGGCGGCAACGTGGACGTGACCGGCCTCATCGTCGCGTGTGACATTCTGGAGCAGCTGCCGCAGGATCTCTCTGGGGTTATGCTCTTTGTGCCTAAGCTCATGTTCAACGCTGACGGCATGACGCTTGACGAGTATCATCGTGACGATTTACTCGCAAGCCTTACCAGTCGCGGCGCCGAGGTTCATGTGGTGTCGACCATGCCGCATGAGCTGCTCGATACCCTGGAGCACATCCTTGGCATTGTGCCTGCCGACTCTAACACTTCCACTGACCCTACCCATTAAAGGAGAGCAGATGAAACCTATCGTCGCCGTCGTCGGACGCCCCAACGTGGGCAAGTCCACGCTCGTTAACCGCCTGGCCCAGACCTCGGACGCCATCGTCCACGAGTCACGCGGTGTCACGCGCGACCGCTCGTATCACACGGCCGATTGGAACGGCCGCGAGTTCACCATCGTCGACACGGGCGGCATCGAGCCGCTCAAGAGCGATGACGTCTTTGCCACGTCCATCCGCGACCAGGCGCTCGCCGCCGCCGAGGAAGCCGCCGTCATCCTGTTTGTGGTCGACGGCCGCACCGGCGTCACCGAGGAGGACGAGTCGGTCGCCCGCATGCTCAAGCGCTGCGACAAGCCGGTCTTTCTGCTGGTAAACAAGCTCGACAACCCCGATCGCGAGAACGACAGCATCTGGGAGTTCTATTCGCTCGGCATCGGTGAGCCCACGCCGCTCTCGGCCCTGCACGGTCATGGCACGGGCGACCTACTCGACGACATCGTGGCCCTGCTTCCCGAGGAAGAGGACGAGGTCGCCGATGAGTTCCCCGACGCGCTGAACGTCGCCATCATCGGCCGCCCCAACGCCGGTAAGTCCTCGCTGTTCAACCGCATCCTGGGCGCCGACCGCTCCATCGTGTCCAACATTGCCGGAACCACGCGCGACGCCATCGACACGGTCGTCGAGCGCAACGGCAAGCACTACCGCATGGTCGACACTGCGGGCATCCGTAAGAAGAGCACCGTGTACGAGAACATCGAGTACTACTCGATGGTCCGCGGCCTGCGCGCCATCGACCGCGCCGACGTGGCGCTGCTCGTCGTTGACGCCTCCGTGGGCGTTACCGAGCAGGACCAGAAGGTCATGGGCCTTGCCATCGAGCGCGGTTGCGCCATCGTGGTGCTGCTCAACAAGTGGGACCTGCTCGACGACGACCGTAAGCGCGAGGCCTGCATGGAGACCATCGACCGCCGTCTGGGCGTCATGGCTCCCTGGGCCCAGTACCTGCGCATCTCTGCCCTCACTGGCCGCAGCGTCGAGAAGATCTGGGCAATGGTAGACGCTGCCGAGAAGACGCGCTCGCAGAAGATCAGCACCTCACGCCTCAACACGTTCCTCACCGACCTGCGCGAGTTCGGTCATACCGTGGTGGACGGCAAGCGCCGCCTGCGTATGCACTACGTGACCCAGACGGGCGTCAACCCGCCGACGTTCACGTTCTTCGTCAACCACAGCGACCTGGTCAACGACACCTACCAGCGCTACGTAGAGAACCGCATGCGCTCGACCTTCGACTTTGCCGGCACGCCCATTCGACTCTTCTTTAGGAAGAAGGAGCAAAAGGATGCATAATCCGATTCTTCTGACCGCCATCTGCGCCGTGGTCTCGTTCTTTATCGGGGCGATTCCGTTTGGTCTGATCTTGGGCCGCGTGTTCAACCACACGGACATTCGTAAGGCGGGCTCCGGCAACATCGGCACCACCAACGCCCTGCGCGTGGCCGGCCCCAAAGTGGCCGCGCTCACGCTGCTGCTAGACTGCCTTAAGGGCGCCATCTGCGTCCTTATCGCGCGTCCGCTCATTGCCGACTTGGGCTATGGCTTCCCCGTGAGCATTATGGCCCCCGGTGCCGCCGGCGACTGGATGCTCGGCGTCATCTGCCTGGCAGCCGTGTGGGGCCATATCTTCTCGCCCTACCTCAACTTCCATGGCGGCAAGGGCATCGCAGTTGGTCTGGGCGTCATCCTCGCCTGGTACTGGCCCATCGGACTTTCGCTGCTGGGCATGTTTATCGTGGCCGTCGCCATCACCAAGTTTGTGTCGGTGGGCTCGCTTGCCGCGGCCATCGGTCTTCCCATCGCTGCCTGCGCGGTCTTTCCGTACAGCAGCCTCGGACTTAAGTTTTGCATGGCGCTGATCGGCATTACTGTGGTGTGGGCCCATCGTACGAACATCAAAAAGCTCATGACAGGTAAGGAGTCCAAGCTCTCGTTTACCAAGCGCGTCACCGAGCCCGACGATAAGTAGGAGAGAGTCATGAATGTTGCGCTGATTGGCTCTGGCTCGTGGGGAACCGCCGTCGCCGGCCTTGCCGCCGCGCGAGCCGTGCGCGTGACCATGTGGGCCCATAGCGAGCAGACGGCCGCCGGCATTAACGGTGAGCACCGCAACCCCCGCTACCTTGTGGGCTACGAGCTGCCGAACAACGTGGTAGCAACGACCGAACTCGCCCAGGCGCTCGACGGTGCCGATGCGATCATCTTTGCCGTGCCCTCCACGCACTTGCGCGACGTGTGCCATCGGGCAGCGCCCTTTATCGCCGCCGATACCCCGGTGCTCTGCCTCACCAAGGGTATTGAGCCCGAGTCTGGCCTGCTCATGAGCGAGGTCATCGCCAATGAGATCGGCAACGAGGCACGTGTCGCGGCGCTTTCGGGCCCCAACCATGCCGAGGAGATCTGCCGCGGCGGACTTTCTGCCGCCGTCATCGCCAGCAAAGACGCGCAGGTAGGGGAGACCTTTAAGAACCTGCTCCTATCCACGGCCTTCCGCATCTACCTGTCGCAGGACATGACCGGTGTCGAGGTCTGCGGCGCCATGAAAAACGTTATCGCCATCGTGTGCGGCATCTCCGCCGGCACCGGTGCCGGCGACAACACGCTCGCCCTCATCATGACGCGCGGCCTGGCCGAGATTAGCCGTCTGGTGCATGCCCGCGGCGGTCAAGCTATGACCTGCATGGGACTTGCCGGCATGGGTGACCTCATTGCCACCTGCACCTCGGAGCATTCGCGCAACCGCACCTTTGGCTACGAGTTTGCCCACGGCGTGTCGCTCGACGAGTATCAGACGCGCACGCATATGGTGGTCGAGGGCGCCGTCGCGGCCCGCAGCGTGAGCGAGCTT
This sequence comes from uncultured Collinsella sp., assembly GCA_900540935.1. Classification (GTDB taxonomy): domain Bacteria; phylum Actinomycetota; class Coriobacteriia; order Coriobacteriales; family Coriobacteriaceae; genus Collinsella. Next base: position 20,414 of record UQHW01000007.1, read on the forward strand.
GCCCGTTCACTGGGCGTAGACATTCCGCTCACCTTTGCCGTGGAGCAAACGCTCTACAACGGTGTTACTTTGGATAGGGCGCTCGAGATTCTTACCGACCGCGTACCCTCCCAAGAGTTCTACGGACTCACCGATTAGCGCAGAAAGGCTACTACCATGGGTTCCATCAAAATCGCTCCGTCCGTCCTTTCGGCCGACATGGCCAACCTCAAGGGCGAACTCGACAAGATCGCCGGTGCCGACTACGTGCACTTCGACGTTATGGACGGTCACTTTACCGGCAACCTCACCTTTGGCGTCGACATCCTTAAGGCCGTCAAGCGCTCCACCGATGTACCGGTCGACGCGCACCTCATGGTGTCGAACCCCGACGAGACAGTCGATTGGTATGCCGACGCCGGTGCCGACATGATCACCGTGCACTACGAAGCTTCCACGCACCTGCACCGCACGCTCACCCATCTGCAGCAGCGCGGCGTCAAGGCTGGCGTGGTGCTCAACCCCGCCACCCCCGTGTGCGTACTCGAGAGCATCATCGACGTCGTCGATATGGTGCTGCTCATGAGCGTGAACCCGGGCTTTGGCGGCCAGAGCTTTATCCCGGGCACTCTGCATAAGCTCCACGAACTCAAAGCCATGTGTGAGCGCCACGGCGTGTCGCCCATGATCGAGGTCGACGGCGGCATCTCTTCCAAAAACATCGCCGAGGTCGTCAAGGCCGGCGCAAATGTCCTGGTGGCCGGTTCTGCCGTATTTAAGTCCGAAGATCCCGCCGCCGAGGTTGCGCTGCTGCAGAAGCTGGGCAACGAGGCTGCACAGGAGGCATAAACCCTTATGACCGCAGGTCAAAACCGCATACCCGTGAATCTTGACTATGCCGCCTCGACGCCCATGCGCGCCGAGGCGCTCCTTGCGCAGCGCGAGTACGACGACAGCGAGCTTGCCGGCGTCAACCCCAACTCGCTGCATTCGCTCGGCCGCAAGGCCGCTGCGCGCCTAGAAATGGCGCGTCGCGAGATTGCCCGCAGCTTTGGCGCGCGCGTCCGTCCGTCCGAGGTTATCTTGACCAACGGCGGTACCGAAGCAAACCAGCTGGCGCTCCTCGGACTTGCCGAGGGTGCTCGTCAGCGCGATCGCAAGCGCGACCGCGTGATCGTGTCGGCGATCGAGCACGATTCGATTCTGGATAACCTGCCGCTGCTGCGTGCCGCCGGCTTTACCGTCGACCTGGTGCAGCCCTGCCGCGCGGGCTACATTGAGCCTACCACGCTTGTCGAGCTGCTAGGCGACGACGTGGCGCTCGTGAGCATTATGGTCGCCAACAACGAGACCGGCGTGGTGCAGCCCATCCGCGAGCTTGCCGCGGTCGCGCATACCGTGGGCGCCCTGTTCCACACCGATGCCATCCAGGGGTATCTGCACATTCCGCTCGATGCCGCCGAGTTGGGCGTCGATGCCATGTCCGTCGCCGCCCACAAGATTGGCGGTCCTGTGGCATCCGGCGCGCTTTACGTTAAGACCCGCACGCCGCTGCGTCCGCGCATCTTTGGCGGTGGACAGGAAGCCGGCCGTCGTGCCGGTACGCAGGATCTGCGCACGCAGTTGGCTTTTGCCGCTGCCGCCCACACGTTGGCGCCCCGCGTGGCCCAGGAGCGTGCGACGCTGCAGGCCCTGTCCGACAAGCTCTACGCCGCGCTTACGGCCCATCCGCGTATTCATGCCACCATGGGCGACTACGCACAGGCCGATCGTCTGCCGGGTATGGTTTCAATCTACGTCGACGGCATGGACTCCGAGGAACTCATCGTTAAGCTCGATGCCGCTGGCTTTGAGGTTTCGGCCGGATCGGCTTGCTCGAGCGGCAGCATGGACCCGAGCCACGTGCTCAGCGCCATGGGCATTGGTCGCGAGCAGGCGCTAGGCGCACTGCGCATCTCCTTCGATGACCGCGTGAATCCAGGCGATCTGGACGAGTTTGCCCAGACGCTGCTCTCGATCGTAGGCGGCGCATGATCGTCGCCGAGCTCGAGCGCGCCCTGTTTGCGCGCTATCCCAAGGCGGATGCCGAGCCCTGGGACCACGTAGGCTTATCCGTGGGCGACCCTGCCGTGGAGATTACCGGCGTTGTCTGCGCGCTCGATGCGACCGAGGCTAATGTTCGCCGCGCACAAGAAGCCGGCGCCAACGTGCTGCTGACGCATCATCCTATATACATCAAGGCACCCGAGGCCTTTTGTCCGGCGGATGCCACGCGCCCCCAATGCAGCGCGGCGCTCTACGAGGCAGCGCGTTGCGGTGTGAGCATCATTTCGCTCCATACCAATCTGGACCGCTCACACGAGGCGCGCACCTGCCTGAGCGAGCTGCTGGACGCTGAGCCCATGAGCTCGCTGGAACATGTGGACGAGCCTGAACTCACCGGCCTGGGTGCACTCGCGACCCTCGACGACCCCTGCAGCCTGCGTGACCTCGCCGCCCGTGCCGCAACGACATTTGGCAGCGACCCTCGTGTGTGGGGCGAAGCCGATCGCCCGTGCCGCACCGTCGCCATTTTGGGCGGCTCCCTGGGCGACTTTGGAGAGCTCGCCATCGCCGCGGGCGCGGACGTTGTCGTGACGGGCGAAGCGGGCTACCACGTGGCGCAAGACCTTGCCTTGCGCGGGCTGCCGACGATCTTGCTCGGCCACGACCGCTCCGAGGAGCCGTTCGTTGATATATTGATGAACTCTGCAGTTGACGCCGGGGTCGACCCCCGTCATGCGATTAAAATACTGAACCCTTGCCAATGGTGGACTGTGACAAAAGGAGAGAACTTATGAGCGCCGGCGCTACGCTACTCAAGCTGCAACAGATCGATTTGGAGCTCGCCCGCAACAAGAGCGAACTTGCCAATATGCCGGAGCTCAAGGAGCTCGCTTCCAAGCGCAAGACCTATGTGAAGCTCAAGTCTGAGATGACCAAGCTCTACGCCCAGCGCAAGGATCTGGACATTGAGCTCGACGATCTCAACACCACCGAGATTCAGACCAACAACGCCATCGAGGCTGCCAAGAAGCGCCATGTCGACGGCTCCGACTACCGCGAGGTTCAGGACCTGGAGAATGAACTCGCCACCCTGGCCAAGCGTCTGGACAAGATTGAGCACACCCGCAAGGACGTCGTTGTCGCCCATAAGGAGGCGCTCGACCGCGAGGCCCGCGCGCAGGCAATCATCTCCAAGTTCGAGGAGGGCGTGAAGGCCGATACCAAGGCTGCCCGCGCCAAGGCTGCCGACCTGCAGGCTCAGATTGACGCCGCCACTAAGGAGCGCACCGCGCTTGCCGCCACGCTGCCGGCCGACGTGCTCACCGACTACGAGCGTCTACTCAAGCAGTTCCGCGGCCTGGCCGTCGAGACCATCCAGGGCAACATCCCCACGGTCTGCCACACCGCGCTGCAGGCATCGTCCATGAGCGACCTCAACCACGATGGTAGCGAGATTACGCACTGCCCGTACTGCCACCGCCTCCTGGTGCTCCCGAGCAAGGAAGCCTAGCGATGACGCCGGCATCCAACAATTCAATGCAACTTGAGGGAAAAACGATCCTGCTGGGCATTACCGGCGGGATCGCCGCCTATAAGTCGTGCAACATCGTGCGCCTGTTGCAAAAGCGTGGCGCGCGCGTCAAGGTCGCTATGAGCGAGCATGCCACCGAGTTTGTGGGCCCGCTCACCTTTCGTGCGCTCACCAACGAGCCCGTTGCCGTGGGCCTATTCGACGACCCCTCCGACCCCATCCACCACATTTCGCTGGCGCAGGAGCCCGATCTGGTGGTCGTGGCGCCCGCGACGGCCAATATCATCGCCAAGATGGCCAACGGCATCGCCGACGACCTCATCTCCACCACGCTGCTGGCAACGCCACGACCCATTGTGATCGCGCCGGCCATGAACAATGGCATGTGGAAAGCGCCGGCGACGCAGGCCAACATGGCCACGCTGCGCGACCGTCGCGTCCATGTGGTGGGGCCCGGCAGCGGCTACCTTGCCTGCGGCGACGTGGACACGGGACGCATGAGCGAGCCCGAGGACATCGTCGAGGCCGTCTGCCAGGTGCTCAACTCCGCACCTCAGGATCTTGCGGGCAAGCGCATCGTGATCACCGCCGGCCCCACGCACGAGCCGATCGACCCCGTGCGCTTTATTGGCAACCGGTCGTCGGGCAAGATGGGCATCGCTCTGGCGGGGGAGGCCGCTCGCCGCGGTGCTGCGGTCACGCTTGTGCTGGGGCCGACATCGCTCGATGTTCCTCGCGGTGTGGAGTGCTTGCGCGTACAGACCGCCGCAGAGATGTTGCAGGCGGCAGTGGGCGCCTTTCAGACGGCCGATGCGGCCATTTGCGCGGCGGCCGTCGCCGACTACACCCCCGCATCCCCTGCCGACCATAAGCTCAAAAAGGCCAACGAACGCCTGGATCGCATCGAACTAGTCGAGACGGTCGATATCTTGGCCGAGCTTTCGCGCCAAAAGGGAGAGCGGTGCGTGATCGGCTTTGCGGCCGAGACCGATAACGTCGTGGAGTACGCGCAGCGAAAGCTCGCCCGCAAGGGTTGCGATGCCATTATCGCTAACGATGTCTCGCGCGCCGATTCGGGCTTTGGAACCGATACCAACAAGGCCTGGATCGTGAGTACAGCGGGCACGCAAGAACTTCCCGTGCTAACAAAACCCCAGCTCGCAGATACAATTTTGGACTTGCTTCAAAATTTGTAAAAAAGTTCTTGCACAAGGACAAAGTTTCGGGTTAATATACTCCCTGTTGCGAGCGAGAGCAGAGCAACAAAGAAAAGCTTCGGGACGTGGCGCAGCTTGGTAGCGCACTTGACTGGGGGTCAAGGGGTCGCTGGTTCGAATCCAGTCGTCCCGACCAGAAGTTTGCAGGTCAGGCACTTAGTGCCTGACCTTTTTTGTTTTAATCACCATGATTATTTTGCTTAAAGTAACAACGTTCCCGATCGATGTAATCACCGAATCAAAACGTGTACATTAGCCACCAAAATCGACATTTTTCGACATGTTTGGAGGCTGATGTACACGAATGCGAAATCCCCCGCCGCCTAAAAGCACCTTCCACATGTCTGGACTCTCTATGGCTGCGCTGGATAGACATCGCCGGAACGGGTATAGTATCGAAAGTTTTGTCGTTACCAGCGGGGGAGTCCTGTGGGCATCAAAAAGAAGATCAAAAAGGAGCTTATCGGCACTTCCGATTACCCGTCGAATAAGATCTTTACGATCTCCAATTTCATCACCTTTACGCGCCTGATCCTCACCCTGGTATTTCTGTACCTGTTTGTGACGGATAACAACCGCGTCATCGCCATCGTTATCTACGCCGTTGCCGCCTCCACCGACTGGATGGACGGTCAGATCGCCCGCATGACTAAGACGGTCTCGTGGCTCGGGAAGGTCATGGATCCCATTTGTGACCGTGCGCTGCTGTTCACCGGCGTGCTGGGACTGGTGGTTCGCGGAGAGCTGCCCATCTGGGTCTGCGTGCTCATTATTGGCCGCGACATCTATCTGGGCATCGGCACGCTTATCGTGCGCCATTATCACCGTCGCCCCATCGATGTCGTCTTCCCCGGAAAGATTGCCACAGCGCTGCTCATGACCGGCTTCTCGCTCATGCTACTCGGGTTCCCCGTTATTGACGGCCTGCATCTTTTGCCTTCAGCCCTTACGGCCTTCCCAGGCCTCAACGGAAGCTCGGTGCCCCTCGGCATCTTCTTTGTGTACGGCGGCGTGATCTTCTCCATGCTCACGGCTGTCATCTACTCCATTAAGGGCGGAGCGGCCATTAAACAGGCTCTCATGCATCCCGAAGACGAGGACATCGACTTTCTGAACCCTGAAATCGAAGACTGATTCGTTGGGGTATGATTACGTACGGTTCATTATTTGCGGCACGTCCGCGATAAGTTAGGGGTTGTCATGGACAACATGGTTAACAATATGCCTCAGAATGATAAGACTGCTGACGCTACCTGCGTATTCCGCGTGCCTTCAGGCGACGTCACCGTTCCCGACCTCATGGCCAACGTGCGCATCACCGCCCCCGTTCTGTCCATCGTCAAGGGTCCGCAGACTGGTGCCGCTTTTGAGCTCGAGGACGACGTGACCACCATCGGCCGCGATCCTGCAAACGGCATCTTCCTCAATGACATGACCGTTTCGCGCAGCCACGCGCGCATTATTCGCGAGGGCCTCGGCGCTCGCATCGAGGACTTGGGCTCGCTCAATGGCACCTGGGTCGACGGTGCCATCGTCAATGCAGCCCCGCTGCACGACGGTTCTTCCGTCCAGATCGGTACGTTTACGCTCATCTACCACGAGAGCACGCCGGAGCGCATCGAAACCGGTGAGTAGGGCATGGCCGAACGCAACTATCTGAGTATCGGCCAAGTCGTCAACCTACTTCGAGGCGCATACCCCGATCTTTCGAACTCAAAAATTAGATTTCTAGAGGATGAGGGGCTCATTACCCCTCATCGTACGCCTAAGGGATACCGTCAGTACTCCAAAGAGGACGTTGATCGCCTGGAGGTCATCCTGCACTTGCAGAAGACCCGCTACATGCCGCTCAACGTGATTAAGCAGCGCTTGGAAAACGCCACGGACCTGTCAACGCTCGCCTACGAGGTGGGCTTGCTGTCCGATGTTCCGCTCAAGACGGAGCCCAAGGAGACTAAGCAAAAGCTGCATCCCATCGAGACCATTCCCGATATGCTGGGCGTCGAGATTTCGTTTATCCGCTCGCTCGCCGAAAACGACCTCATTCGCATCATCAAAAGCCCGCAGAACCGCGAGCTCGTCGATGGTCGCGATTTTCCGATCATCCGTTACTGCTCCGAGCTGTCGCGCTTCCATATCGAGCCACGCAACCTGCGTCAGTACGTATCTTCCGCTAACCGCGAGTCCTCGATGTTTGAGCAGGTGCTCGTGAGCATGCTCGGAATGGATACCTCCGATGACGAGCGCGACGCCAAGCTCGAGCGTGCGTTTAAGAAGCTTCACGACCTGACGGAGGGCGTGCACACTGCGCTGCTCAAGAACCGCGTTTTTGAGTCGCTCAACGCCGTGGTCGAGGACGCCGACATCGATGCACTCGATGAGGAAATCACGCGTTCCGAGTCCAACAAGGCCAAAAACGAAGAGCCAGCCGCGCCGGTTTCGCACGAGGATTCTCTCGTAAAGCCGCTCAAAGTCGTCGCCCCTTCGCAATCCGGCGCCGCCACCGCGGGCAAATAAACGCTGCTGAAATTTCGGCAACCCATTGAAAGGTCATGCAATGTACGACTTCGAATCTCAAATCGTCGACATCCCCGACTATCCCGAGCCCGGAGTCATCTTTAAAGACATCACGCCGCTCTTTGGCAATCCCGAGGCGCTCAAAGCCATGACCGATGCCCTCGCCGAGCACTTTGCCGGCATGGGAATCACCAAGGTCGTGGGTCCCGAGGCTCGCGGCTTTATGGTTGGCGTACCGGTGGCTGTAGCCCTTGGCGCCGGCTTTGTTCCCGCACGTAAACCTGGCAAGCTACCGCGCGAGACCGTAAGTCAGAGCTACGAGCTCGAGTACGGCACCGATTCAATTGAAATCCATGCCGACGCTATCAGCTCTAAAGATACCGTGTTGATTCTGGACGACTTGGTCGCGACGGGCGGAACCGTCGAGGCAACAGGTAAACTGGTGCGAGATATGGGCGCAAAGCTTGTTGGTTACGGTTGTATCCTTGAGCTTGCGTTTCTCAACCCGCGCGAGAAGCTCACACCGTCTAATGACGATGTGGAGCTCTTTAGCCTGGTGACGGTGGACTAGCCGTTACCCTTAGTTACTGGAAAGGAAGCTACATGCGCACAGCAAACACGCACAAAAACATGGCACGCTGCGCTGCTACGGCAACCCTCGCTTGTGTTTTGGGCTTGGGCCTCGCGGCTCCTGCCTACGCCGATACCGCATCCGACCTTGCCTGCGCTCGTACGAAGCTCGAGCAGATCGGTACCCAAACTCAGCAGATTTACGATGAGCTCGCCACGCAGACACAGGCGCTCGATCAGACTGCCGGCGAGATCACGCAAAAGCAGCAGGAGATCGCCGATGGTCAGGCTAAGCTCTCGACCTATGTCGCCGGCGAGTATAAGACCGGCGGCCTGAGCTTGCTTCAGGTTCTGACGGGTGTCGATGACCTGAGCGATATGCTCAACCGTCTGTTCTACTACGGCAAAGTTTCCGATAAGCAAGCTCAGACCATTCAAGAGGTCAAGGAGCTTAAGCAGCAGCTCACCGATAAGCAGTCCGAGCAGGAAAAGAACGTCGCCGCCACGCAAAAGAAGGTCGACGAGCTTAACGCCCAGCAGGCTGAAGCCCAGAACGTCGTAAACTCCCTGGATTCGCAGCTGCAGGCCGAGCTTGCCTCCGAGGCCGAGGCCAACGCCGCGCTGCAGGCCGGCATCAACGCCAGCACCGCCGAGAAGGCCACGGTGAGCAACGAGACTGCCGGTACGACCGAGAACACCAACAACGGTGGCCAGACCAGCAATAACAACAACCAGGGCGGCAACACTCCGGCTCCTACGCCGGCACCTGCTCCGACGCCGCAGCCCTCCACGCCTGCTCCGGCTCCGACGCCTTCTGCTCCGAGCCAGTCCGTCGATGGCGGTTCTGTTGTCTCGCGTGCATACAGCAAGCTTGGTTGCGCCTATTCCTGGGGCGGAATTGGCCCGAACAGCTTCGACTGCTCTGGTTTTGTAAGCTATTGCCTTACTGGTCGCTATTGCCGCCTGGGCACCACGGGCACCTTTATGGGCTGGACGCGTGTGTCCGATCCGCAGCCCGGTGACGTTGTAGTCAACTCGTACCACACCGGCATTTACATCGGTGGTGGTCAGATGATTCATGCGTCCGACTACAACACGGGTGTTATCATCAGCTCCGTTGCCGCCGGCATGAACAACAACTACATTTTCGTGCGCTACTAAGTATTCAGATAAAGCAAACGGATATGGACCTCGTGGCTTTGAGTCATGGGGTCCATTCTTTTGCCTTTCGTGCAGTCCGCTATCTAGTTTTGAATACTAGATAGCGGCCCAATCGGTCTGCAAGATGGCTATAATTGAATGGGAACGATTAGAAAGGACCCTCTATGAGCTGGGCACTTATCTCCGATTCAAGCTGCAACCTTCGCGATTGGCAACCGACCGCGCCCCATACCATCTTTGCATTTGCGCCCCTCAAAATTCGAGTGGGGGAGCGTGAATTCGTCGATGACCTTTCGCTCGATGTTCATGAGCTCAACTGCGCTGTTCAGGCGGAGACGAACGCTTCTTCGAGCGCTTGTCCCAGCGTAGGGGAGTGGGCCAAGCTCTTCAAATTGGCAGACAAGACCATCTGCATGCCGATCTCTGAGGGCGTGTCGGGCAGCTACAACGCGGCAGCCACGGCTCGCGATATGGTTCTTGCCGAGGAGCCCGACCGACAGATTCATCTAGTCAATTCACGCGCAGCTGGCGGCAAAATGGACCTCATTTTCTTGCTGTTCGACCGCTATCTTGCAAGCAATCCGGATGTCTCATTCGAGGAAGCTTGCGCATACTTCGATAGCCTTGAGCAGAACAGCAAAATCCTCTTCAGCTTGTGCAATTACGAAAACCTCGCCAAAGCCGGACGTATCCCTAAGGCAGCCGGCGTTATTGCCAACAAGCTCAATATCCGCATTTTGGGCACGGCGAGCGAGGCCGGTAAAATCGAACTCGTCGGGCACACGCGTGGCGAAAAGAAGATGCTCAACAAGATCATCGATACCATGGAAGCCGAGGGTTTTGCCGGCGGCGAGGTCGTCATCGATCACGTTGAGAACGAAGCTGGAGCCCAGGCGCTTACTGACCGCATAGTCGAGCATTGGCCCGGCTCCAAAACCATCATCATGCCCTGTAACGGGCTAGATTCATACTATGCCGAAATGCATGGGCTCATTATCGGCTACGGCATGGGCGTGGCTTCGGGCAAATAAAGTCCAATCAAGCAAAAATACGGGCGGTACAAAGCGACAGATGGCTCTTTGTACCGCCCGTTTTATACGTCGGCTAGCTATTAAACCCGTTGAACTTGAGATAGCTCATCAAGTAAGCCTTCGAAACGAAGGACGATACCGCGCTACGCACAAGCAGCGACTCACGCGTTACCTGATGCGCCGTATCGGGCACGGGAGTCTGCTCGACGGAAAACGCCGCACGAATCGATGCCTCGAGCTGATCGACCACATAATCAAAGGCCGTCGGGGCATCGTAGCTCAAACGCTGAATGTTAAAGAGTGCCTGCACAGCAGCAATAGGTAGCACCTGCTTAAAGATGCAGATAGCGATCAGGCGGGCAATCTGCTCGCGGCCATATTGCTTTTTGACCGGAGCAGGCACTAGGCCGACCTTTACGTAGTTATTGATCATCGATGGCGTAATGATAGGCTGCTCAACGCAAATGAACAGCGGCTCCATCCACAGCGCAACATACTCAATAACCTGGTCGCGGTAGAGCGTCACATTGGGCAACTGGTCATAGCGCGGCAGACTCAACGTATTGAGTTTGCGCACGATATCGGACTGAATAAATGCATCGGGCAGCACAGTGGGCTGAATATCCTCAGGCTTAATGCTGACCGACGAATCAGACATCGGAATAACGTGTTTAACGTGGTTCATAAAGGTCCTCCGTTCATTTTCTATATTGTATTCTAGGTTATCTAGTTTTGCATACCATATAGCCTGCAAGAAAAATGGCGGGACAGTGCACTGATGCATCGTCCCGCCATTTAGTTAATAGATAACAACCTTACATAAGATATATTATCGTACTTATCCGCGGAGAAACGCGTATGCGCTCGTTGCTGCTATGGCTCCGTCAGAAACGGCGGTCACAACCTGGCGTAAGCGTTTGGAACGGATGTCGCCAGCAGCGAATAGACCTGGCGTGCGTGTCGCCATGGATTCATCAGTCAGAATGCCGCCATCAGGCGCCAGATCGACTAAATGCTCAACAAGCTCGGTATGGGGTTGCGTGCCGGTAAAGACAAAAATGCCAAACGAGCCAGGCTCAAATGACTCGGTATGAATTTCCCCGGATGCATTGTCCTTAAAGGCAATCGTCGTTGGCATCGCTTCACCAGAAAGTTCAACAATACTAGTTTGGTACCTAACTGTAATATTGTCCTTTTCGAGTACTTTCTGAACAACACCATCAGGCGCACGAAACTGGTCGCGGCGCAGCACGATGGTCACACTGCTGGCAATATCTGACAGGAACAGAGCCTCCTCGCAGGCAGCATTGCCGCCGCCGATGACAAAGACCTGTTTGCCGCGGAAGAACATGCCGTCACATGTTGCGCAATATGAAACGCCACGACCGCGATACGTATCCTCGCCAACAAAACCAGCAGATCGCGGCGTGGCACCCATGCAAGCGATAACGCTCGAGGCCAGCGTATCGCCCATATCGTGATGCACCGTAAACAGCGCTGCATCGGCATCGTAATCGATACCCGTAACCATGCTCCATGCGACCTGAGCTCCCAAGCCCTCTGCATGCTGCTGAAAACGCTCGCCGAGTTCGGCGCCACTCAAGAGCGGAATGCCCGGATAGTTCTCGACTTCATTGGTCGTGGCGATCTGTCCACCCGACATGCCCTGCTCAATCACGGTCGTCGTCAGGTTGGCACGCGCAGCGTAAATGGCGGCAGCATAGCCCGCGGGGCCTCCACCGATAATCGCAACATCAATCGGCTGATCGGTAGTCATGAAGAATCCTCTCGTCGAAACGTTGTCGTTCTTTGCGCTCATACCCAAATTTACGTGAACATGACACTCATGCACTACAATGATAAATCGCGTAACAAAGCTGAAGGGGAGTTATCGATGGATCAAACGCAGACGAGCAATAGCGCTCCCCTGCCCATGCAAGCCACTCCCCAACCGGAGCAAATGACCGTTTCACCTGCACAAAAACCCCTGGTAACCATTGTGCACGCATCGGTTGGATCGGGCCACAAAGCCGCCGCCAACGCGATTGCACAAGCATTTGACCTTATCCGCGGCACCAAGGGAATCCCTAAGGATATTGAGATCGAAGTCCTAGATATCCTCGATTTTGGACGCATTAGGTTCGATGGTAATAAAACAGCAGCGTCGTTTACCGGCGCCACGCGTCCCATTTACGACCTGACCTGGCGATATACGCTTACAGGACATCTGCTCTGGGGCGGCGGCACAGCATGGTCACGAATTATGTTCCCCGCCTTCAACGAATACGTCCGGACCCGCAGGCCCATAGCCGTGGTCGCAACACACATTACGGCGGCCAACGTCGCTGTGGGCGCCCGCGTCATCACGGGTATCGATTACCCGGTCATCTGCGTACCAACAGACTATGAAGTTGAAGGCTTTTGGCCCCACAAGGACACCGACCTATTCTGCGTAGCCAACGAGTTTATGGCCGAAACGCTGCGCCCGCGCAAGGTTCCCGAGTCAAAGATCCGCATAACGGGCATTCCCATTCGTGCCGGTTTCGATTCAGATTACAAACGCGAAGATGAGCTCAGCAAGTTCAATCTCCCCATAGACAAAACCGTCGTATTGGTGATGGCCGGCGCCAGTTTGCCCCAACCATACGTGCGTTTCCGTGCCGCGATGGACCACACGCTCCCCTTCTTACGCAGCTTTGAGGACATGCACTTTGTCTTTTTACCGGGCAAGGATAAGGAATACGCCAACCGACTCAAAACGCTCTTCGACGCCATGAAGCTCGACAACGTGACGGTACTGGACTACGTAGATGACATGGCGGCCCTCATGCACGGCTGCGACCTGGCAATCCTCAAATCGGGCGGGCTCACCGTCACCGAGTGCCTGTGCGCGCATCTGCCGATGATCCTACTGGGCAAATCATACGGTCAGGAAAAGGCCAACACCACGATGCTCACCGGCATGGGCGCCAGCATGCATGTCACCACCGCACGAGAACTCATCGTAACCCTACGTCACTTGCACGACCATCCCGAATCACTCAAAGCCCTACTCATCAACGGCGAAGTACTACGCCGCCCTCACGCTGCCAAAGACATCGCCATCGCAACCATGGAGCTCGTAGGCAAGCCCCAAAAGCGCAAACGAGCCTTCTGCCGCTTCTACTGGGGCGGAAAGCCCGCGCATATCCGCTAGTCGAATGTCCGCCGCTCTGCCGGAGCCGCCCTTATATCATTCCATGCTCAAACATTCTCGCTTCGCTGCGAAACTGCGCGCGGGACGATATATAGGGGCCTCCCACAGGCAAGCTACGTTAACGTACTAGCGGCTATACCAGATTCCCCACCAGTAGAATCTGCAAAAGGGAACCAGAAAAAATAAATACAGTAAGCCGATGCGACAAAGGAGGCGTCCCTTTATCGCATCGGCTTACTAGAAAGACTTTTGTTTTCAAGCGAGTAACCGCCCGCCCGCCTCTCACACATATCGTTCCACGCGCAGTTTCGCAGCGAGCGAAGCGAAGCGAGAATGTTTGAGCATGGAATGATATGTGTGAGAGGCGGGCGGGAGGGATACGAGCGCCCCTAGGCGACGCCGCTGGAGCCGAAGCCTCCGTTGCCTCGGTCGGTTTCGTCTAGTTCTTCTACTTCTATGAGGTTGACCGTGGGGACTTCTTGGATGACGAGTTGGGCTATGCGGTCGCCTTTGTTGATTTGGATGTTGTTGGAGGGATCCAAGTTGATGAGGATAACCTTGAGTTCTCCTCGGTAGTGGGCGTCGATGAGGCCCGGCGTATTGACTATAGACAGGCCCTGCTTGATGGCCAAACCGCTTCGGGGCTGGACGAAGCCGGCGTAGCCATCGGGCAGGGCGATGGCCAGCCCAGTAGAGACCAGACGGCGTTCGAAGGGCTTCAGAATGCAGTCCTCGTTGGAGCGCAAATCCAAGCCGGCATCGGTGGGATGGGCGTATTTGGGAAGCTCGACGGTGGGGTCGAGACGCTTTATGTTGACGGTAATGTTGGACATGGAATCACCTTAGCTTGTCGAGCTCTTGCAGAAACTCATCGACGTCTTTGAAATCGCGGTAGACCGAGGCAAAGCGGATGTACGCCACCTTGTCGATCTTGGCCAAGCGCTTGAGTACCATGTCACCCAACTCATGGGACGTAACGGCCGTCAGCGTGCGAGAGCGCAGCTCGACCTCGATGTCATCGATAATCTCATTGAGCTTCTTAGTGTCGATATCGCGCTTGATAGTGGCGCGCATCAAGCCGACGAGCAGCTTATTGCGATCGAACCGCTGCTTGGTTCCGTCCGACTTAATGACCTCGATTGGGTCTTCGCATCGTTCGAACGTTGTAAAGCGATAGTTACACGAGCAACATTCGCGGCGACGCTTAATGGTGTTATTTGACTCCTGCATACGGGAATCAACGACGCGGGTATGTGCCTTGCCGCATTTGGGACAGCGCATGGTACCTCCTCTTAAACGATAACAAGGGTACCATGCGCAGCGCGATAATGATTACGAACGAGCAGGAACCTTAAGATGCGCACCGGCGGCGAGCGAACCATGCTCCAGATGATTGACGTTACGGATCATGTCGGAAGTCTCTTGCGTGGAAAGGCCTTCGATTGGATATTTCTCGGCAAGCGACCAAAGAGAATCACCAGACTGAACGCGAATGGTCTCATAGGTAACGTTGGAAACGGACTCGGCATACGCGGCGTGACGAGCGCTAAAGACCGACGTAGCGAGGACAAAGAAGAGCGTAAGCGCAACGGCAACGGCGACAATCGTCGGAACCTTCAGGGCAACGCGGCCCGGCGCGGCTACAGCCTGCTGATTGCGAGCAGGCTTTACGGTCAAAGGCTGAAAGCCGGAGCGGCCACCCTGAACAACCGTAAAAGTGTATTCTGCAGACGTCTCGAGCTTAAGGGCGAGGTTTCCCTGGACCATATTCGTTGCGTTCATCATGTTCTCCTCTCGCGTGTTTTGCTGAGAACAGTTTTATCAAGCCGCGCGGACAAAAATGTCTAGCGCGAGAACGAATGTTCGGTTATTATTATCTTCGAACAGTTGTTCCTGTCAAGCAAAATTCGAACATTTGTTTGACATGGGTAGAGAGGATGCCCTGATGGCTCGCAAAATTACCAAGCGTCAGCAGCAAATTTACGACTTCATCAAGGAATATCAGCAGGAGAAGGGTTATCCGCCCAGCGTGCGCGAGATGGCTTCTGCCGTGGGCCTTTCCTCCCCCAGCACCGTGCACGCCCATCTATCTGCCCTGGAGGCGCGCGGGCTACTCAAGCGCGATGCCACCAAACCGCGCGCCCTGGAACTCTTTAACGAGGACGGTTCCTCTGTCTCAATTTCTAAATCTGACGAGCCCACCGCACCTCGCGGAACGGTCTCGCTACCGCTCGTTGGTCGCGTCGCGGCTGGGATTCCCATTCTGGCCGAGCAGAATATCGAAGACACTTTTACTATCCCGACCGAAATCGCCACCGATCAGGGTTCCTTTATCCTTGAGGTGCATGGGAGCTCAATGATCAATGTCGGCATCTTCAATGGCGATTACATCATCGTCCGTGAACAAAAGAGTGCCATGAACGGCGAAATTGTCGTGGCCATGATTGATGGTTCAGCGACCGTCAAGACGTTCTACAAGGAGCAGGGACGCGTACGCCTGCAGCCCGAGAATGACACCATGGAGCCTATCTATGCAACGAATCCCGTTATCTTGGGCAAAGTCGTCGGCTTGATGCGCCGGTTCTCGTAATGCAAAAACGCATCACCATCTTTGATACCGTCCGCGGGTTTACGATGATTTAAATGGCAGGTTTTCACGCTTGCTACGATCTCGCCTACCTGTACGACTGGGATATGCCCTGGTTTACCCAGACTGTCTTTCAAGACATCTGGCGCGCCAGCATCAGCTGGGTATTTTTATTTATCGCGGGTTGGATGTGCACCCTTTCGCGCAACAATATCAAACGTGCCGCCAAATACGCCTTAGCAGCACTCGTCGTCTGGTTGGCAACAACACTTGTCTCAGTAGACGATTCGGTTAATTTTGGCATCATCTACTGCATGGCCGCATGTACCGGCATCGTGGCGTTGACCGATCCCGTCCTTAAGAAGATATCGGCGAGATGGGGCATGTCCCTATGCCTTGTGTTGTTCGCCCTCACCTGGAGTATCCCCAAAACGATCTATCCTGTCCCCTACCTGGCGTGGCTGGGATTTCCGAGCACTGGGTTTGTTTCAGGTGATTACTACCCCATCATCCCGTTTTTCTTTATGTATCTTGCAGGATACTTCGCCGCACACATAGCGCAGGGAATCGATAAGACCGTCCCAAGCTGGGCCTACGCCAATCCCATCCCGGCGCTCGCCAGCCTTGGACGTCACGCACTCCCCTTTTATCTACTGCATCAGCCCACTATTCTGGGCTTTTTGGAGCTCGTCTACTCGGTGCGATAACGCTTGAGCCGCGGCGCGATGCGAGCCGGCAGCTTCGCAACAATACGAACGCCGCCCTCAAGATATTCCTCGTGCAAAAGGGTTCCCTGTTCATGCACCAGCGTGATGAGGGCGCCCTCGCGATACGGGATATCAGCGGAGAGCAACACATCGGTGGCAGCCGCCTCACGAGCAATACGGTCGACGAGATCGTCGAGTCCCTCGCCCGTCTGGGCCGAGAACAGCACGGCCTCGGGATAGCGACGACGGAAACTCAATCGATCAACGCTATCGAGAAGATCGATTTTATTGAACACCGTAAGCGTCAAACGCTCGCCGGCACCGATCTCGTCAAGAACGCGATCGACTGCCTCGAGCTGGCGCTCGTAGTCCTCGTCAGAGGCATCCACAACTTTAAGGATCAGATCGGCACCAAGAACCTCAGACAGCGTGGACTTAAAGGCATCAACGAGACCATGCGGTAGCTTTTGAATAAAGCCAACGGTATCGGTAATCGTCATGCCGCGACCGCCGGGCAGGCGATACGAACGCGTCGTCGGGTCGAGCGTAGCAAACAGCTTGTCCTGCGAAAGTACCGTAGAGCCGGTCAGGCGATTAAGCAACGTCGATTTACCGGCATTGGTATAACCGGCTAACGCGACTCGAAACGCCGGTGACTCAATGCGGCTCTTGGACTGGACATCGCGACGCTGTTCAACCTGCTTGAGCTCACGACGAAGCGCAGCGATCTTATTACGAATGAGGCGACGGTCGACCTCGAGCTGACTTTCGCCCTGACCAAAGCGTGAACCGATGCCGCCGCGCGTCTGCTCCTTGGCAAGATGGCTCCACATACCGCGCAGACGAGGCAACAGATATTGAAGCTGCGCCAGCTGTACCTGTAGGCGTCCCTCACGCGTCTGAGCATGCAGGCCAAAGATATCCAGGATCAGTGCTGTACGATCGATAATCTTTACCGGCTCGCCCACGGCTTTCTCCAAATAGGATTGCTGCGAGGGCGATAAATCGTCGTCGAAGATAACAACATCGACATCCATACGATGCACGAGCCCGCAAAGCTCCTCAACCTTACCGGAACCGATAAACGATTTTGGATACGGCTTAACCAGACGCTGTGACAAACGCGCCACGCACTGGGCGCCAGCCGTATGGGCCAGGCGCTCAAGCTCGTCAAGCGAACGATCGAGCGGCCATGCATTGTCGCGCCACTCAACACCAACTAAAATGGCACGCTCGGGCTCGGGTGCCGTGGGAACAAGGGGGAAACGGGCCATTAGGCAGCCTCAATACGATGCAGGATGTCCTCAACGACCTCATCGATCGTAAACTCGTCCATATCAAACCACACGATACGGTCATCGCGCTTAAACCACGAAAGCTGACGTTTGGCATAGCGACGCGAACGCATCTTGATGAGTTCGCGAGCCTCATCCATAGAAATCACGCCATTGAAAGCATCAATGATCTCTTTATAGCCAATTGCCTGCATCGAAGTCAGGGCATCTCCCAGCCCCTGGTCCATAAGACCGCGAACCTCATCAACAAGACCCTGTTCAAACATCAGATCGACACGCAGGTTAATGCGCTCGTAGAGCACCTCGCGATTACGCGTCAGACCAAACCATAGAGCATGATAATGCTCGCGCGGAACACTAAACTGACTTTTTTGCTGTGCATAGGAGATACCATCATCATGCATCTCGAGCGCACGAATCACACGGCGCACGTTATGGGGATGAATAACAGCAGCCGATTCTGGGTCGCGCTCGGCAAGCAGGGCATGCAGTTCTTCCTCGCCAATACGCTCGGCAAGCTCCTGATAGCCCACACGGCGATCGTCCTCAAGTTCACCCGAGGGAAAGTCCATCTCATCGAGGGCGGCCTTGAGATATAGCCCCGTACCTCCGCAAAAAACCGGCAGACAACCCGAACCAATGAGACGTTCAACATGCGCGCGAGCGTCAGCCTGATAAAGCGCAGCAGAATATGCCACACCCGGCTCTACAATGTCGACGAGACGCAGCGGCGCCGTACACTCATCGGGCGTCATCTTTGCGGTACCGATGTCCATGCCACGATAGATTTGCATCGCATCGCACGACAGCACTTCGGACGAAAGACGAGCGGCCAAACGGTCGGCAACATCACTCTTACCAACCGCCGTCGGACCGACGATCGCAACGGCGGAAAGACCTGCCCCGGAAGAAACCATTAGCGCGGCTCGCCCACAACGGAGCCGGACAAATACCAGGTCTTGGCAACGTCAACGTCAACATCAACGATCTTGCCAACAAGCTGATCGATGCTGTAACCCTCGGGGATAGGCGCATGCACGGTCTGATTCTTGGGACTCTTGCCCAGCAGGACCGCGTCGTTCTTTTTACTCGTTCCCTCAATGAGCGCCGGAACCACAGTATGAAGTTCACCCTGGTTATACTCATGTGCCGTGGTCTCGATAACCTTAACCAGGCGGTTGAAACGCCCGAGAATAACCTCATGCGGCGTAGGATCGTCAATCTCTGCGGCCGGGGTACCGGCGCGCTTGGAATAGATGAAGGTATAGGCCTGGGCATAGCGGACCGTCTCGGCAAGTGAAAGCGTCTGCTCAAAGTCTTCTTCAGTCTCGCCCGGGAAGCCAACGATAATGTCAGTCGAGAGCGCGATATCGGGCATGCGGTTGCGAATGCGATCGACCAGGCCCAGATAGTCCTCGCGTGTATAACGGCGATTCATCTCTTTGAGGATCCGCGTCGAACCTGACTGGACGGCCAGGTGCAGCTGCGGCATAACAGCAGGCGTCTCGGCCATGGCGTCGATGGTCTCGGGCAGCAGATCCTTGGGATGCGAAGACGTAAAGAAGATGCGCTCCACACCCGTATCGCCCACGGCACGCAGCAAATCGGCAAAACGCGGCTTGCCAAACAGATCGCGACCATATGAGTTAACGTTTTGGCCCAGCAGCGTAATCTCACGCACGCCCTGGCGCACCAAACCGGTCACCTCGTCGACAATCTCCTCGAAGGAGCGGCTCTTTTCGCGACCGCGCACGTACGGAACGATGCAATAGGTACAGAAATTATTGCAGCCCGTCATGATGGGCACCCAAGCGTGATACTGGGTCTCGCGATGCCACGGCATGCTCATGGCATCCGTATCCTCATGCTCATTGGTGCGGATATGATGCTTGCCATCAAGGAACGCCTCGGCAATGAGCTCTGCCACATGTGCGATGGAATGCGTACCAAAGATGACATTGACGTTATCGACGTTGGTGAGCAGGCCCTCGCCATCGCGCTGCGCGATGCAACCACCAACGGCAACCACACGCTTGCCCGAAGGCGAAGGCGGCAGGCTTTTACAGGAATTGCACTGGCCGTACAGGCGAGTATCGGCGGCCTCACGCACACAGCATGTCATGAAGACAACGATATCGGCATGCTCGGGATCGAGCGCCATGAGACAGCCATACGAATCAAGCAGACCGCTCACGCGCTCGGAATCGTGCTGATTCATCTGGCAGCCAAAGGTGCGGATAAAGTAGGTTTTACCGGCAAGAATATCGCGTACGGAACGCTGGTCCATGTGCATAAGTCCTAACGATGGAAGGGAGGCGAATCGAGGCAAGCAGAAGCTATGCCACAGGCTTAACATCATCCATGACGACGTTATCCATAGCAGCCCGATTGATCTGGTGAACGTAGATAGAAAGGCGGATAGCCGTGCGCGACTCCCCGTTAATGAGGATGTCGGAGAACACGGGCGCACAGGAAATATCAAAACCGGTTGGAATCAAAAAACCGCGCGCGATAGCAACGGCCTTAATGGCCTGGTTGACAGCACCGGCACCGACACACTGGATGTTGACGGGCACACCATCCTTGACCATGCCGGCGATGGCGCCGGCAACGGACGCGGGCGATGATTTGCTTGATACCTTCAGGCAATCCATGAAGAAACTCCTGCGTTTAAAAGTACGTTTTAACTGCAATAACTGTATCGTACCGAGTGGACTCGGTAAAGGCACTATTCCTCTTTGGCAAGATCGAATGTCACGGTGATTCGATCACGCGAAACGCGAATCTTTGGGTCGCCGCAAAGGTTGAGATAGTACCGGGCGGCAAGGTCATTAAAGTCGCGCTCCACAGCACGCGAAAACTGTGCCATGTCATCCTTGGCAATACGTAGCCCACGACGATCCTTCGCGAGATCGACAGGAGCCGGCGCATGCGAGGATGAGTCACGCTCGCGCAGCAGACGCGCAGTCACACCGCGAACGGGCTTAATCTGCCCTGCCAAAATGCGATGGGCCGTGCGCTCGGACATTTCAAGACCCAAACCCGAACAAATACGGATAAAGTCCTCGGCATCAGAGGCAAGGCCTAGACGATCAACAACCGGAAGCTCGCTCTCGTCATCAATGAACAGGAGACGCGACGTATCGAGCCGACTTGACGCCTGAGCATAAAGGGTCGCGGCAATCTCAGACGGAGAACCAAGATAGACATCGCAACCACGCAACTCCTCGAGCGCAAACTCACAAGCAGCGCGAATAATATTATGCGGGCCCCGAGCACAGACATAACGTCCGTCCTCATCCTTGACGGCCTGGGGCCAGCTGGACTGATCGGCACGCTCACTGAGGCGGTCGGCCGCAACGCTCACCTTAAAGGCTGAACCAAGATCGACACCGGACGTGACCACACGGGCCTCGTCGGTGTTCTGCTTGATCGAAAACAATGCCATGCCACGACCGTGAACGCCCCAACGGTCCATCTTCATGCTCTCGAGCTTGGAGGTAACACGGGCATCGAAGATTCGCTCTTGCATATCTTGCGGAACGCCCGAACCGTTATCCAGAAAGACAAGCGTGCGGACGCCATCTTCCTTGGTCGTAGCGAGATAGACTTTGTCGGCGCCAGCATCGCGAGCATTACGGAGCATTTCAATGACGATATCCTCGACATGCTGAATGTCGTGCTTTGCCTGGCGCCTCTCGGCCTCCGAAACGCGGAGGCGGACATAACCCTCGCCAAGGTTCTCCTCGACGCGAAGGTTGCCCTCCCCCGACATCGACGCGATAAATGAGATGAGCTCGTTCGCGTCGCTCATGTTATTTAGCGATATCGACAGCGCGGCTCTCGCGAATCACGACGACGCGCACCTGACCGGGATACTCCATCTCTTCCTCGATCTGATGGGCGATATCGTGAGCCAGGACCGTGGACTGGGCATCGGAGATCTTGTCCGGCTGAACCATGACGTGGACCTCGCGACCAGCCTGCATGGCATAGGTACGCTCGACGCCATCATGGGAGTTGGCGATCTCCTCGAGCTTCTCAAGACGCTTGATGTAGTTCTCGGCAGACTCGCGACGGGCACCGGGGCGAGAGGCAGAGACAGCATCGGCGGCCTGTACCAGGACATCGAGCACCGTGTTGGGGTCGACGTCGGCATGGTGAGCCTCGATAGCGTGGACGATAACGGGCTTCTCGCCATAACGGCGGGCAAGCTCGGCGCCGATGACGGCATGCGGGCCCTCGACGTCATGGTCGATTGCCTTGCCCAGGTCGTGCAGCAGGCCGGCGCGCTTGGCGGTCACAACGTCCAGGCCAAGCTCGGAAGCCATCACGCCGCACAGGTCAGAGACTTCGAGGGAGTGCTGAAGCACGTTCTGACCAAACGAGGTACGGTAGCGCAGGGCACCAAGGGTCTTGACGATCTCGGGATGCAGGTCGTGGATGCCGGTATCGAAGGCAGCCTGCTCGCCAGCCTCGCGCACGCGCTGCTGAACCAGGTCGGCAGCCTTGTGATACATCTCCTCGATGCGGGCGGGGTGAATGCGGCCGTCGGCGATGAGGTTCTCGAGGGCAACACGGGCGGTCTCACGACGGACCGGGTCGAAGCTCGAAAGAACGACAGTCTCGGGCGTGTCGTCGATCACGAGGTTGACGCCGGAAACCTGCTCGAAGGTCCGGATGTTGCGACCCTCGCGACCGATGATACGGCCCTTGAGGTCATCAGAGGGAATGTGCACGGAGGTAACGGTGACCTCGGCTGTGTGGTCGGCAGCGCAGCGCTGAATCGCCAGGGACAGAATCTCCTGGGCGGTCTTGTGGCACTCGGCGCGAACCTGCTGCTCGGACTCGCGAATGATCGTGGCAGCCTCGTGGGTGACCTCGCCGCGAACCTTATCGAGGAGCTCCTTGTGGGCGTCCTCGCGGGTAAGGTCGGCAATACGCTCGAGCTCGGAGGTCTGCTTTGCGCAGAGCTCCTCGAGCTCACGGGAGCGCTTCTCGACCTGACCGGCCTGGCTGGACAGCTGATGCTCGCGCTTGTCGAGAGCGTCGTTGCGGCGATCGAGGGATTCCTCGCGCTGCATCACGCGGTTCTCGAGCGTACGAATCTCGTTCTTACGCTGCTTGTCCTCGGCCTCGACCGCCTGCTTGTTCTTGATGATTTCCTCTTTAGCCTCGAGCAGAGCCTCTTTTTTGAGGGTCTCGGCCTGACGCTTAGCATCACCGATCAGGGACTCAGCCTGTGCGTGTGCCGACTGAATCTTTTCGTCGGCCTCGTGAAGACTACCCTGCTTGGCGGTGCGCATGAAGGCAATGGCGGCGATGGCACCCAAAACGATGCCAACGAGCGCTGCGATGATAGGCATGCTCACTCCTTTTTATGGATTCGTTACACAACAAAGCGAACCATCCTTACGAACGGCTCGCGACATTTGAGTAATATGGGCGCAGCTTATGCGGGTCGGATACAGATAAACATATAAACAAACTCATCACAGATGAGCACATATCACAAAGCAAATGACAGTGTTTATCGTACGTTGAACCACAACAACTGTCAAATAAATGGCCCCAGCACGGCGGCTAAAACGCGGTGAACGGCAGGACCACAAAACGCATATGCCTAAACCGCACATTCCTCGCATTCGGCATCGAGGCGTGCCTTAACGGCATCGGCGGCGATGTGATACGAGAAGCCCTTGCCCATCAAAAACCGAACCAGTTTTTCGAATCCGCGCGTCTCTGGAACACGTCGCTTGGCGAGCAGGGCTGACGCACGCGCCAAATCGTCTTCGACGGCAAAATATTCCTCGGGATAACCGGGAATGTCATCGAGCACGACATGACGACGCTTGAGCTCGGTCTCGATTTTGCGCTGTCCCCAACCACGCCGTTTGCGTTCCTCGATAAAGTACGAGCAAAAGCGGTTCTCGTCTAAAAAGCGATACTCGGTGGCGCGCTCGACGGCGAAATCAATCGCTGTCTGGTGAAAGCCGTAGCAAGCCAGCTTGTCACGGACCTCACCCGTCGCATGGTCGCGGCGCGATAACATCTCGGTCACCATGGTAAGTGCACATTTACGCTCGATGAGCTGCACCGCCTCACGAAAGTTGTCCCAATCACAGGGAAGATCTGGGCGGTTTTTGACATACAGGCGCGCGACCCGCACGGGAATCCAAATAGAACGCTCAAAACCGCCCTCAAGCTCACAATCGATATGTGCGCAAGGCTTTTTGGACGCATACCCGCTCGAGAACGAGGAGGCCGCCTTCTTATCGGGAAAGACGACCGTGGCCTCGGTCACCGTATACGACATGAGCGTAACCGCTACTCGTCGTCATCATCGAGCATGGCGGAACCATCGATGGCGTAAAGCTCGTCAAACTCCTCAGGCGCAGGCTGATCGGTCAGCTCGACCTCGGACGGAGCATCGTCATCAAACTCAAGTCCGCAGGCAAGGCGGACCTTATGCTCAATCTCGTCGGCGCAATCGGGGTGTTCGCGCAGGAAAGCCTTGGCGGCCTCGCGACCGTTGCCGAGCTTGTCCTCGCCATAGGCAAACCAGGAGCCCATCTTCTTGCAGATGCCGCACTCGACAGCCATGTCCAGAATCGAGCCTTCCTTAGAGATGCCCGTACCGTACATGATGTCGAACTCAGCAGAACGGAACGGAGCTGCCACCTTGTTCTTAACGACCTTGGCTCGCACGCGGTTACCGATAACCTCGTCCTTAAGCTTAATGCTGTCGATACGGCGAATGTCGATACGCACCGAAGAGAAGAACTTAAGGGCGCGGCCGCCCGTCGTAGTCTCGGGGTTGCCGAACATGACGCCAATCTTCTCACGCAGTTGGTTAATGAAGATGCACGTCGTGTTGGACTTGGACAGCGAGCCGGCGAGCTTGCGGAGCGCCTGGCTCATCAGGCGAGCCTGAAGACCGACCGTAGTGTCGCCGATCTCTCCCTCGATCTCGGCACGCGGGGTCAGCGCGGCGACGGAGTCGACGACGATGGCATCGATGGCGCCGGAGCGCACGAGCATGTCAACAATCTCGAGCGCCTGCTCGCCCGTATCGGGCTGGGAAATGAGCACCTCGTCGATATCCACGCCGATGCGCGCGGCATACGTGGGATCGAGCGCGTGCTCGGCATCGATAAATGCAACAACGCCACCCATTGCCTGGGCCTCGGCCAAGATCTCGAGCGAAAGCGTCGTCTTACCGGAGGACTCGGGACCGTAGATCTCGACGATTCGGCCGCGCGGCACACCGCCGATACCCAGAGCGGCATCGAGTGCCAGAGCGCCCGTAGGGATGGCCTCGACCTCGAGCTCGGGGCCACCGTCGCCGTACCTCATGATGGAACCCTGGCCGAATTTCTTCTCGATCTCGGCCTTGGTGGTGGCGATCATCTCATCGCGCTCTTTACCCGTCGTGCGACCATGAACGGTACGTACGGGACCTGAATTCTTGGCCATGAATAGCCCTCCTCTTAACAACCTGCATCGATAATAAACGAACGGCTGTTCGTGGTCAACCGTTCAGATAAATCATATGCAGCCGACCTTTCCAAAACCCAACCAAACGCCGACCAAACACTGACCAAATGCTTGACCACAAAGGACCAAAAATGAACAAGGCAGGCAAAAATACACCCATGAACAGCACAAACGCTAAATTCTTCTGAGGTCCCTATCTCCACAATTAAGGGGCCCGGAGGCCCCTTAAAACACGTCTATTCCATAGAGTTGAGCACAAGGGCAATGCGTCCCAATGCCTCCGCGACCGCATGGGCACGAACACACGAACGGTCGCCCTCATAGTGGCAGCGCACAGAGTCCACGACCGGCACGCCCCCATCGGCGGAGCGATACGCCCAGCCAATATAGAAAGTGCCCGCCGGATCTTCCTCAGTGCCACCGCCGGGGCCGGCATAACCCGTTGCGCTCACTGCAATATCGCTCTGGTACAGCTCCAGCGAACCCGCCGCCATCTCGCGCGCGGTCTGATGCGACACCGCGGTATAGCGGTCGAGCGTCTCCTGCTCAACACCAAGAACGCGATGCTTGATCTCATCGCAATAGGTCACCGCACCGCCACGCAGCACCGCCGAGGCGCCCGGGATATCGGCAATCGTCGAGGCGATCATACCCGCCGTCAGCGACTCAGCCGTCGAAACCGTCACGCCCCGAGCGCTCGCGCGCTCGACAATATCGCGCGCCAGCTCCTCGTTATGTGCGGAAATCTGCTCAAAAGAGTCCGTCATACCCACCAGGACCTAGACCGAAAAGACGATCTTGCGGCAGTTCCAGAAGTACTGGGCGCCCGAGATAACGGTCAGGACAACGGCAACGGCGTACAGGAAGCGCGACACCGAGTAGATGCCGAGCGTCAGCGCCACCGGGCCAAGGTGCAAGCCGGCCATCGCAAAGACGCACAGATAACCGCAGATGGAGACCATCGTGGTCGCCGTCTTGTACTTGCCGAGCTTATCGGCCGCAACGACCACACCAGCAGCACTCGCGACCATGCGAAGAGCGCTCACCAGCAGCTCGCGGAACAGGATAATGAACACGGACCACACGGTCACCGCGCCAAAATCCAAGAACAGCAGCAGGGCCGAGAACACCAGCAGCTTGTCCGCGATGGGGTCCAAGAACTTGCCGAAATCGGTGATCTCGTTGCGCGAGCGCGCCAGATAGCCGTCGACCTTATCGGTGCACGACAGAATCACGTACAGAATAAAAGCGGCGGCGGCGAGCGGGCCGTCGAAGGTGCTCCAATCCGTACCGGCAACACTCGTGTGAGACAGCGCCGACACAATCATGAACACCGGGATAAAGACGATGCGCACGCACGTCACGATATTGGCGGGCGTCCAAACACTCGTCAGTTCCTTATTGCTCTCGTTTGCCACGACGCTCTCCTACTCCACAACATGGCCGATAAGCTCATAGCAGAAGCTATCGGTAAACTCGACAGTCAGAATATCGCCCACGGACGCCTCGCTGGCGTCCAAGTGCACAGCGCCATCGGAATCGGGCGCCTGGAACCAGGCATGGCCGATCAGCTCGGCGCCGTCCTCGGTCTCTTCGATACCGTCGACGATCACCTGGGCGCGCTCGCCCACATGTGCGGCGGTAGCGGCAAAACCGAGCGACTCGGCCAGATCCATGGCCTCCTGGGCGCGCTCAAGCTTGACCTCTTCGTCGACCTGACCCTCCATCTTGGCGGCCAGGCTGCCTTCCTCACGCGAGTAGGCAAAGACACTCGTGTAGTCGAAGCCGACGGTGTCCATAAAGTCGATGAGGTCGCGGAACTCGTCGTCGGTCTCGGTCGGGAAGCCGACCATGGCCGTGGAACGGATCACGATGCCGGGGATACGCTCACGCAGATCGCGGAACAGATCCTCGAGCTCTTGACGCGAACCGGAGCGACGCATGGCCTTAAGGATGCGCGCGTCACAGTGCTGCACGGGGATATCGATATAGGGCAGCACCTCGGGCGTATCGCGAATCGTATCGATAAGCTCGTCGGTCATGCCCTCGGGCTGCAGATAGAGCACGCGGACCCAGACGTTGTGCGGGCGCACGGCCTCGGCGACGGCACGCAGCAGCTGCGCCAGATTGCGCGGCGAGCCCTCGGTGACGTCCTCGTCGGCAAAGTCGGTACCCCAGATGCCCGTGTCCTGGCCAATCAGCACAATCTCGCGCACGCCGCCGGCAACCAGGTCGCGCACCTCGGAGATAATGCTCTCGGCATTGCGCGAATGATAGCGACCGCGAATATAGGGGATCATGCAGAAGCTGCAGAAACGGTTGCAGCCATCGGAAATCTTGACGTAGGCAACGGCGCCCTCGACGGTACGCTTGACCTGCGGGATATAGGCTGCGATCTCACGCTCGACACCCAGCACGCCATCGATGACCGCCACGATGCCGTCCTCCTCGTCGGCCTTCACAAAGGCAGCGACCTCGGGCAGCTCGTCAGGCAGGTCGTCGCCATAGCGCGACGGCACGCAGCCGCACATAACGATGGGGCAAGAACGAACGCCGTCCTGAACCTCGTTGGCGAGCTCGAGCGTGGTCTCGATGCTCTCGGACGTTGCGGAGGCGAGAAACGAGCATGTATTGACGATGGCGATATCGGCATCCTGCGGGTCGAATGCCTCTTCGTAGCCCGCGGCGGTCAAAAGAGAACGCATGCGGTCGGTGTCAACCTCGTTCTTAGCGCACCCGAGGGTGATGTAGAGCACGGAGCCCAACGGTGTATCCATGTTGGAGAGCGGTCCTTTCGAATGATATTAGCGGTAGTTGGTGAACTGTAGCGGCTGGCCGTAGTCCTGGTCGCGCAAGAACTGGATCACGGTCTGCAACGCGTCCTTCGAAGCAGAGGAAACACGCAGCTTGTCGGCCTCGATGGTCACCTTGACCTTAAGCTTTTGGTCCTTGATGTCCTTATTGATCTTCTTGGCGGTCGCCTGGTCGATACCCTCGACGACATGGCCGAGCACGCGCACGGTGCCGCCCGACGCCGCCTGTGGAGCATCCCACGAGACAGCCTTGAGGTCGATGCCGCGCTTGATGAGCTTGGAGCTCAGCACGTCGATAATCTGCTTGGAGACAAAGTCGGCCGGGGCGTTGATCGTAAAGAGCTTGTCGCCCTTCGAAAGCTCGATCGTGGCGCCGGAATCCTTAAGGTCATAGCGCTGGGAAATCTCGCGCGTGGTCTGCTGGAAGGCGTTGTCGACCTCTTGCATGTTGACCTCGGACACGACGTCGAAGCTGGAATCTTTAGCCATGATGTTTCCTTTCGCGTACGAGCGGCTTAGTAGCTATCGTACGAATAGTCGGTAGAATCGGTGGGCGTCTGACCGTCAGTTGCGGTATCGGCGCCATCCGCGGACTGGGCATCGGTGCGGTCGGTGGTATCGGTACCATCGGTGGTGTCGGTGCCATCAGAACTTTCACCATTCTCGGAATCAGTCGTCTCCTTCTTAGGAACGGTGATCGTCACACGAGCCACGCCCGAGGTCTTGGTATCGTAACGGACCTTTTCACCGTTCTTGGTAACGGTAACATCGGAAGGCTTGGACGTGGTGATCTCGATCGAGGACTCGGGCGTGTACTCCTGCTCAAAGGGGCCAGTCGCCTGAGCGCCATAGACCGACTTGCCGTCGACCTTGACCTCAATCCACGCGGTCTTTCCCTTGGCAACGGAAACTTTGACCTTCGTGACCTCGTTCTCTTCCTTCTTGGCCGTCGTCTTGGTAGCGTCCGAATCAGTCGACGCATCCGTCGCTTCATCGGTGTCTTCGTCCTCGTCGACCGTTTCGGACTTCTTAGAAGACTTCTTGGTCGTCGTCTTGGTAGCAGCGGGCGTCTCGGGCGTGGTCTCGGGCGTCGAAGATGCGCAGCCGCGCAGAAGCACCACGATGAGCACAATCAGCAGCAACACCACGGCACCGATGCCGGCGTAGACGATACGCGGATCGAGCCCGTTGTTTTGAGGAGTACGGGATCCGCCGCGTCCACGACCGGAACTGCTGCGGCCGCTTCCCTGAGGCATACGGCCGCGATTGCTATCGGAACGGCCGCGATAGCCGCCCTGGCCCTGAAGGCTGCGCTGACCCGAGCGGAGCGCAAGCTCACCGCGGCCTTGATAGCCACGCTGGCCCGAACGCGAAGCCGAAGAGCGCTGGCCATACGGCTGTGATTGAGAGCGAAGACGCGGCGTTACCTGCGTGGTATCGGCATCCGCATAGCCACCGCGAGAGCGTCCCGTAGAGGCACCACGGTAACCGCGATCGGAATAGCCGCCGTCGCCGTAGCCGGCACGAGGGTCACGCGCCACGCCGCGGGCAGCGGGAAGCGCACGGTCCTCAGGCATCGGCGTACTGCGGAACCGGTCACGCTGTGAGCGAATCTCCTCGCCCGAACCCGTCTCGGTAATATAACCGGCCTGCTGAGGACGCTGTCCATAGCGGGTCGAACGACCGCCCTGAACCATCAGGAAGCGCCCGTTATCGACCGAGGAGCGCGAATTGACGTAGCCAGCGGCGTCCTGAAAACGACCGCCCTGCTGAGACGTCTCGCGTTCGTATGCCATCAGGTCGTCAAAGTAGGCATTGACGACCTCGCGCGGATTGAGGCCCAAAAAGCGAGCATAGCTCGAAATCATGCCCTGCGCATAGCCGCGCGGCGGCATCGAAGCAAAGTTACCGGTCTCGAAAAACTCGATGATCTGCGGCCTGATTTTGATGGTGTTGGCGACCTGCTGAATGGAAAGGCCCATTCGGCGACGCTGCTCGAGCAGCATGTCACCAAAGCGTGCAGCCATCAGAATCCTCCAAACTCACGATCTTCACGTGCCATCTCGGCGTCGACAGACTCCAGCGCGGCAAGCCCCTCCTCGTCCAACAGGACCTCGCGCGGCTTGGAACCGTCGGGCGGGCCGACGACACCCTTTTCTTCCAGCATGTCCATAATACGCCCGGCGCGCGCATAGCCAACCTTAAGGCGGCGTTGCAGGCCAGATGTGGAGCCCAGCTGCGATTCCACCACAATATGGGCGGCTTCCCAAATGAGCGGATCATCGTCTTGCGGCTCGGCAACTCCGGTGCGGACAATGCCGCCACCCGCCATGGACATGGAAGCGGGCGCCACAGCCGACAGGATCTCCTCATGGTAGTCGGGCTCGCTTTGCGACTTGACGAACTCGACAATCTCGTTGATTTCATCGTCCGAGACAAAGCAGCCCTGAATACGACGAGGCTTGCCCCAGTCGACCTTGGAGAACAGCATGTCGCCCAAACCGGTGAGCTTTTCGGCACCCATCTGGTCGATGATGACGCGCGAGTCGATGCCCGTGGCGACGTTAAAGGCGATGCGGTTGGTGATGTTGGCCTTAATGAGGCCCGTCACCACGTTGGAGCTCGGGCGCTGCGTGGCCACGATAAGGTGGATACCGGCGGCACGGCCCAGCTGAGCAATACGCACGATCGAGGCCTCGACATCCTTACCGGCGACCATCATCAGGTCCGAGAGCTCGTCGATGATAATGACCAGATAGGGCATCTTTTGCGGCGGGTTATCGTAATGTTCAAACTCGCCGGCGGCCTGCTTTTCGTTATAGGTCGAGATCTTACGTACATTGAGACGCTCGAAGACCTTCAGGCGACGCTCCATCTCGGACACGGCCCATTGCAGAGCGCTCGCGGCCTGCTTGGGCTCGGTCACTACAGGCACGTAAAGATGCGGCAGACCGTTATAGCCCGCAAGCTCGACGCGCTTGGGGTCGACCATGATCAGGCGAACGTCCTCGGGAAGCGCGCGCATGAGCAGGGTCGTGATGATGGAGTTGATCATCACCGACTTACCAGAACCGGTCGTGCCGGCGATCAGCAGGTGGGGCATCTTGGCGAGGTCGGCGACGACCGGCGTACCCTCGGCATCGCGACCGATGGCCAGCTCGAGCGGACCGCCCTTCACATAGGGCAGCACGTCGCCCAGGTTGACGTTCTGGCGCTTGCGATTGGGGATCTCGATACCCACGAGCGACGTGCCGGGGATCGGGGCAAAGATACGAACCGACTGAGCTGCGAGCGAAAGCGCGATATCGTCCTCGAGGCTCGAAATCTTGCTCACGCGCTCGCCCTCGCCAGGTTGCAGCTTAAAGGTCGTCACCGTGGGGCCGGCGATCCAGCCGACCACGCGGGCGCTGCGGCCAAACTCAAGCAGGGTCGACTGCAGCGACTCGGCAGTTTGCTCCAGCTCCTTGTCCGAAGACGCAGCGGAAGCCGACTGCGGGTTGGCATGCAGAATCTCAAGTGGCGGAAGTTTGAGGCCGTCCTCTTCTTCGCCCTCGTTATCTGCGGCGCCGCCGTCCGTTCCCCCATCGCTGGCCGCAGCCGATTCGACAGCACTCAAGGCAGGCGCATCGGCAACCTTGGGATGCTTCAAGAAGTCGGGGATCTGAGGTGCTGCCGAGACAGGATTCACGGCAAACGGCGGCTCGGACTCGTCGATCTTATCGGGGTCGTCTTCCATCGAAAGCTGACCGGTTACCTGGTCGCGCTTTGCATGGCGACGCGGCAGCAAAGTTGTCTTTGCGGTCTCAATCGGAGCCTCGTCGTCCTCGTCATCACCCTCGGTGAGCTCAATCTCGCTCTCGGACCAAGACGGGTCGGGCTCACTCGTATTGAGTTTGGGCGCAGCCTTGCCCTTCTTGGCATGGCGGCGCGGCAACAGCGTTGTCTTGGCCCGCTCGGCCTCCACGGCCTCAGACACGTCGACAAACGGATCTTCGTCCACGTCCTCATCGTCCAGAATCGGATCGACTTCGCTACCCATAACCGTAGTCACGGCCGCATCGGGGCCCTTTTGACGAAGAATGCTCAGGTGCGGACGGGCAACGCCGGGCACCGACAGGGCTTCGTCGTCACCCCACGGGCTGGCGTTGACATCGGCACGGCGGCGCTCGGCAAAATCGGCCGCACGGTCGCGAGCAGAGCGCAAAACGCCGCCAACCGAAAAGCCGATGATGACCAAGCCCACGACGACAAGGCCCAACAGGACTACCATCGCGATAGGCTTACCCAGGGCATTCTGCAGCGCACTCGCAATAAACGCACCGATGTAGCCACCCGAGGCGGACAAATTTTGCGGCGTGAACATAAGGTCACACGAGACACTCGTACCCGGCACCATCAGCGAAAGAATGGAGACGACGGCGATAAAGACCACGGCTCCGCCCGCAACAGAGCGCACGTTGAGCGGCGAGTCCTCGCCTAAAAAGAGCGTGGCGGCAAACAGCAAAATAACGATCGGCAGCACGTAGGCGCCCAGACCAAAGCCCAGGTGGTAGAAACCGGCAACCGCAGCCGTAACGGGTGCAGTCGCCGGCGAAATCACGGCAATGAAGGACGCAATCGCCAAAACGGCGATGACCACGCCGGCGATATCGCGGTTGGCCGAGGGCTCGACCAGGGGCTCAAAATCGTCGAAGTCCGCCTCGTGGCCCTTATTGGCACGCAGATGGGAACCGGCACCCTTAGCAGATGCCGGTTGGTTATTGGCCTTATTGCTTTTGGCGTTTTGTGCAGATCCACGCGCCAAACTAAACCTCCATGACGACCGGGATGATCATCGGACGGGTGCGCGTACGGCTCCAGATAAAGTTAGAGAGCGAATCGCGCACGGCCTTACGAATAGCATCGGAACCGCTGCTCGTAAAGCTGAACTTGCCCTTCTCGATCGTCTTCATGATGGACGCGGAGGCATCCTCAGAGAACTGGTCGTCGATGGCAAACGAGACGCCGCGGCCCGAGAACTCGATGGCCTCGATCTTCTTGTGTTTAAGCGAGACGATGGCAACAGCGGTAACCATACCGTCATTGGCGAGCTTCTGACGATCGCGCAAGACGATGGGGTCGGTATCGCCGATACGAAGGCCGTCGACGTAGACGACGCCGGACTCGACGGGCGTACCGCGCTTGACGATACCGCCGCGCATCTCGAGCGTGTCGCCGTTATCGAGGATAAAGATATGATCGTCCTTGATGCCCATCTTGCGGGCAAGCTGGGCATGGGCGCGCAGATGCACGGCCTCACCGTGAACCGGCATAAAGTAAGTGGGCTTGGCCATGGCCATCAGGAGCTTGAGCTCCTCCTGGCTACCGTGGCCCGAGACGTGGACAAGAGCGCGGTTCTTATCCCACACGTCGCAGCCGAGCTTGGCCAGGCTGTTGACGACCTGCTGGACGGCTTTCTCGTTGCCGGGAACGGGAGTTGCCGAGAGGATGACGGTATCGCCCTCGTGGATAGAGAGCGTCTTGTGCTCGCCATTGGCCATGCGGGACAGGGCCGACAGCGGCTCGCCCTGCGAACCGGTGCACATGACGACGATCTTGTCGTCGGGCAGGTTATCGATATCGAAGGCATCGATGATATCGGCATCGTCGATGTTGAGGTAGCCCAGCTCGCGCGCGACGCGGGTGTTGGTGAGCATGGAACGACCGGTCACAACGACCTTACGGCCGCACTTGCGGGCGGCATCGCAGATCTGCTGCAAACGATGGATATGGCTCGAGAACGAAGCGACGAACACGCGACCCGGGGCGTTCTTGATGGCATGCAGCAGGTTGGGACCAACCTCGGCCTCGGACTTGGTAAAGCCGGGAACCGTGGCATTGGTGGAGTCGGACAGCAACAGGTCGATGCCCTGCTTGGCAAAGCGGCTGATAGCGGCATAGTCGGGCGTGACGCCGTCGATGGGCGTCTGGTCGAGCTTAAAGTCGCCGGTGTGCATAACGGTGCCCTGATTGGTGCGGATGAACACGCCCAGAGCGCCGGGGATGGAGTGCGTCATCGAGAAGAAGTCGAGCGAGATGCCGCCGAGGTTGACATGGCTGCCGCCCTTGACCTCGCGGAACTTGGGTGCGCGGATGCGGAACTCAGAAAGCTTACCCTCGATAAAGCCAAGCGTCAGCTTGCTCGAAAAGATGGGCACCTTGTTGTTGAGGTCCTGCAGCAGATACGGAAGCGAACCGGTGTGGTCCTCGTGGCCGTGGGTAACGACGATACCGCGGAGCTTTTCCTCGTTCTCCAAAACATAGGTGTAGTCGGGAAGCACCAGGTCGATACCGGGCTGGGAGTCATCCGGGAACATGAGGCCGGCGTCGACGAGCACCATGTCGTCGCCGCACTCGAAGACCGTCATGTTCTTGCCGATGCCGTCAAGGCCACCGAGCGGAATGATCTTCAAGGGAGATGATTTTTTAGCTGCCATAGGTTAGTGTGGTTTCCTTTCTTCGAAACGGGTCTGGAACAACCGGCGGGGCGCTTCTGGCAAACCGACCGCCGGGAACGTACAAACATGCATCATAGAGTCGACGCAGTAACCTCAGTATGATACCCATTTGCCCACCAACAGACCACCCATGCATCAAAGCCCCATCTGAACTGGTCCATCCCGCCGGTTTCCCGTGGGGCGGGCACTGATGAAGTTTCCTGCTCTACAGTCCTGCTCACGACGGAGGCCACATTAAGTGGCCTCCTGTTCGTGCGGAACTCGCGATAAACTTCATCAGTGCCCGCCCCACGGGAAACCTGCCAAATAGAGACAGGTTTATTTTGGTCGGTTTTATCTGGGAAGATGCTGCTGCGGCTATCTACAGATCTGTAATCTGACTACTGAATAGACTGTCTAACTAAATAGCGAGCGGCATTAACCAGCCCTTTTGCTTGCGCCCGGGAGGGACGCATATGAAGTTTATCGCGAGTTCCGCACGCAAAGGAAAGCACTTAATATGCTCTCCGTGCGAGCAGGACTGTAGAGCAGGAAACTTTACCTGCGGCCCCGCCGAGAATAGCAAAAGGGCGACCCCCTTAGGAGTCGCCCTTGTTGAGCTGCTTATGTACGGCTGTTACTCGGCGTCGTGGTGACGGCGAGGCTTGCGGCCTCCGTTGTCACCGGGACGGCGCGGACGGTCGCTGCGCTCGGAGCGCTCGCGACGCGGACGCTCACGGCGCTGGAAGTGCTCGCCGTCGCCCTCAGAAGCACCCTCGGCGCGAGCCGGGGCCTCGGGCTTATCCAGACGATCAAGCGAGATCTTGCCACGATCGTCGACCTCGATGACGACGACCTTGACCTCGTCGCCCACGTTGAGGACGTCCTCGACCTTCTCCACGCGGCCCTTGGCGACGCGAGAGATGTGCAGCAGGCCGTCCTTACCGGGCAGCAGGTTGACGAAGGCGCCGAAGGGCTGGATGGAGACCACGCGACCGGTGTACTCCTCGCCCGGCTCGGGAACCTTGATGATGAGCTTGATGCGCTCGACGGCCTGGTCCACGGACTCGCCGGTGCCGCCGACAAAGACGGTGCCGTCCTCCTGGATGTCGACCGAAGCGCCGGTCTCGTCCTGAATACCGCGGATGACCTTACCGCCGGAACCGATGACGTCGCGGATCTTGTCGGTCGGGACCTGGATGGAGACGATGCGCGGAGCGGTGCTGCGTGTGGTGTGGCGCGGCTCGGGGATCACATCGAGCATCTTCTGCAGGATGAAGGCGCGACCCTCCTTGGCCTGCTGCAGGGCGCGGGCCAGGATGTCGAAGGTGAGGCCGGTGGCCTTGTTGTCCATCTGCAGGGCGGTGATGCCCTCGGTGGTGCCGGTGACCTTAAAGTCCATGTCGCCCAGGAAGTCCTCGAGACCCTGGATGTCGGACAGGACCACGGTCTTACCCTCCTCCTGGATCAGGCCCATGGCGATACCGGAGACCGGGCGCTTAATGGGCACGCCGCCGTCCATAAGGGCGAGCGTGGAGCCGCAGGTCGAAGCCATCGAAGAGGAGCCGTTGGACTCCATGACCTCGGAGACGACGCGGATGGCGTAGGGGAACTCGTTCTCGTCGGGAAGCACCGGAAGCAGAGCGCGCTCTGCCAGATTGCCGTGACCGATCTCGCGACGCTTGGGGCTGCCCATGCGGCCAGTCTCGCCGGTGCAGAACGGCGGGAAGTTGTAGTGGTGCATGTAGCGCTTGCCCTCGGTGGGCTCGATGGTATCCAGACGCTGGCCCTCGTTGAGCATGCCGAGCGACAGGACGGAGAGCACCTGGGTCTGGCCGCGCTGGAACAGACCGGAGCCGTGAACGAGCGGCAGGTAGTTGTCCTTCACCATGATGGGACGGATCTCGTCGGCGGCACGGCCGTCGACGCGCTCGCCGGTCTCGACGACCATAGTACGCATGGCCTTCTTCTCGAGCTTCTTGAGCGCCACGGGGATCTCGCGCTCCCAAGCAGCCTGCTCCTCCTCGGTGAACTCGGCGCGGATGGACTCCTTCAGAGCCTCGACCTTGCCGATACGGGAGAGCTTGTCGGCGTCGCGCAAGGCGGCTGCCATCTCGTCGTAGTGGGCGAAGATGCGCTCCTGGACCTCCTCGACGGGCTGGTCGAGCGGGTACTCCTTCTTGACGATGGGGCCGTTGACCTGCTCCCACTCGGCGACGAACTCATCCTGAGCCTGGCAGAAGGCAGCAAGGGCCTCCTGGCCAAACTTCATGGCGGCGAGCATGTCGTCCTCAGAGATCTCCTCGGCGCCGGCCTCGACCATCGAGATGAAGTCGGCGGAGCCGCCCAGCTCCAAGTCCAGATCGGAGTTCTCGCGCTCCTCGTAGGTGGGGTTGACGATAAACTCGCCGGTCTCCACGTTACGGCCGATGCGCACGCAGGCAAGCGGGCCCTCGAAGGGCACGCCGCCGAGCGTCATGGCCAGGGAAGCACCCATGACGTTGATGACGTCAAAGGGGTTGACCTGGTCGGCGACAAGCGAGGTAGCGACGATGTGCACCTCGTTGCGGAAGCCGTCCGGGAAGCTCGGGCGAATCGGACGGTCGATCATGCGCGCGGTGAGCGTGGCCTTCTCGCTGGGACGGCCCTCACGCTTGAGGTAGCCACCAGGGATGCGGCCGGCAGCGTACATCTTCTCGTTGAAGTCGACGGTCAGCGGGAAGAAGTCATAGTTCTTGCGCTCCTTGGAGACGACCACGGTATCGAGCATCGTGGTGTCGCCCTGCTTGACCAGGCAGGCGCCGGTGGCCTGCTTGGCAAGCTCGCCCGACTCAAAGGTGTAGGTCTTGCCGTACAGCTCAAAGGTCTTGGATACGAGTGTCATTGTTCTCCTTTACCCCACAGGCCCCTTGCCTGCGGGCTTCTCATGTGACGCGGACCCCCTGCCCCCGCCACGCTTCAGAGCGTGATTGTTCGCGCCCTTACACAAAAAGAGCGCCCCGCTGCGCAGGACGCTCTTAGCATGTACAAATCCTACTGGATGTTGTCGCGGATGCCCAGAGCCTTGATGAGCTCACGGTACTCGACGATGTCGTTCTTCTTGATGTAGGAGAGAAGACGACGACGACGACCGACGAGCATGAGCAGACCACGACGGGTGTGGAAGTCCTTCTGATGGGACTTCATGTGCTCGGTCAGCTCCTTGATGCGCTCGGACAGGATGGCGACCTGAACCTTGGGGTTGCCGGTGTCGACCGGGGTGTTACCGAACTGGGCAGTCAGCTCCGCCTTGCGCTCTTTGGAAACAGTCATTGTTTCACCTTTCTTTTTGCGTCGCCATCGGGCGACTCGATTCGCCTCGGACTGGGAAGCCGCCGGTGGAGCGAGCAACCAAGGTCGAGGTACCAACAGGTCGGTATGTTACCACAAGCAGCCCGCGCCTGCGCATCATCACCGACCCAACATGAATTCCATCGCACGGAGGCGCTGATCGGTGTGCGTCGCAGCCCAAACATGCGAAAGCCCCAGCAAAAAGGCTGCGGTATGCGGGTCGATTCGCTCGGCCAAAAGCGCATCGAAGGTCATGGACATGAGGGCGCGCAGCCATGCGGCCTCACCGGTCGACACCAGTTCGGCACCTGGAACGCTCGACGCGCACGACCCGCACATGAGGCCGCCCGCCTGGGGCGAAAAATACGACAGCATGGGGTCTCCGCACAGCACGCAGGCCGAAAAATCGGGTCGATAGCCAACGTGCGACAGCAGCTTAAAGACATATGCCGCCACAAGTAGATCCATATGCGCCGTGTCGAGCCCGCTGCCCACCAGGGCAAGCGCTCGCTGCGTGATGGCAAAGGTAAACGGGTCCTCGGCGTCCTCGAACGAGCACACGCGCGCGACCTCGGCGATCGCGCTTGCGGCGCAGGTCGTCTCGTAATCGGGCGCAACGCCGAGCGGCGCCTCCATAAGCTCGGCCTGGGAAACCACGTCGAGTGACCGTCCATGTGCGAGCAGCATATCTACCGTACAGAACAGCTCGCAGCGCGCAGCCAGGCGTCCGCCGGGTTTGCGGGCGCCCTTTGCCACGGCACGAACCTGCCGCCCCCGCTCGTCAAGCATCGTCAAGATCAGGTCGGTCTCTTTGAGCTTAGTCTTATCGAGCACGAGCACTTTCGTGCGATATGTCCGGGAGCCTGCCATGCGCGCCGCGCGTCCTTAGTCCTCGGCGTTATAGCCAAAGCGGCGAATCTGGGCCTCGTCGTCACGCCAGCCGGCCTTGACCTTCACGTCCAACTCCAAAAAGACCTGCGTGCCAAAAATGCGCTCAAGATCGCGACGGGCGTCGATACCGATATGCTTGATCATCTCGCCGCCCTTGCCGATGATGATGCCCTTTTGGCCCTCGCGCTCGACGTAAATGGTGGCGTGCACGCGCAGCACCTTCTTGGTCTGCTCGAGCGCATCGCAGATCACGCCAACGGAGTGCGGGATCTCATCACGGGTGCGGCGCAAGACCTTCTCGCGCACAAACTCGGCAACGAGCGTCTCATCGGAAGCGTCGGTACCCATGTCCTCGGGGAACCAACGCGGACCCTCGGGCAAAAAGTGCGCAACGGTCTCGATAAAGGCATCGACGTTGAAGTTCTTAACCGACGACGTCACAATCTCGTCGTCATATTCCATAAGCTCGTGGGCAGCCTTAAGCTGCTCCATGACCTGTGCGGGGTCGGCCTCATCGGCCTTGGTGAGCACCAGGACCTTCTTGCAACGAGCGCATCTGACGCGCTCGGCAACCCAGGCGTCTCCCCTGCCGATCGGCTTGGTGGCATCAATCAAAAACGCGACGACGTCGACATCGTTCAACTCGAACAGTGCGCTCTTGTTGAGCTCGGACCCCAGGCCGTCCTTGGGCTTATGAATACCCGGGGTATCGACAAAGACCAGCTGGTAGCCGGGACGGTTGACGACGGCGCGCATGCGGCGGCGGGTCGTCTGTGCCACCGGCGAGGTGATGGCGACCTTTTTGCCATAGCAGGCATTAAGCAGCGTGGACTTGCCGGCGTTGGGACGACCGACCAGGGCCACGAAGCCGCTGCGGAAACCGGGTTCCACGTCACCAAAGCCCATAGGACCGTCGTCCTCGTCGCACAGGGAGTCGAGTTCCTCGTCGCTCATGCCCTCAAACGGGTCGAACTCCTCGACATCCTCGAGCTCCTCGGTATCCACCGCGTCAAGGACCTCGTCATCCAAAACTTCATCGGTAGGCTGCATATTGTCGGACATGGGAATCCCCTTCTAAATAAAGCCGAGCGCGTGGGCAAATACCAGCACGCCCACAATCGCGGCGGTGATGGAAAGTATGTATACGGAAGCGGCGGCGATGTCCTTCGCACGCTTGGCCAGCGGATGGAGCTCCTGGGTCGCCAGGTCGACGATGGCCTCCATAGCGGTGTTGCACAGCTCGCCGTGAATCACCAGGCCGCAACAGATGATAATCGTGGCCCACTCGGCAATGTCGAGCCCCACGACGCAGCCGGCAATGACGGTGCACACGCCCGCAACGAGCATGATCTTAATGTTGCGCTCGGTCTTGACGGCGGTGACGAAGCCCTCCATGGCGTAGGAAAACGACTTTAAAAAGGACGGATGGTCCTTGTTCGATCCGGGAATCATAGACGGCTCCTAGTCGTGGGCGTGGTTGGTGATGGGGCCGACGTGGACTAGCTTAGGGTCCTCGCCGCGCTCGAGCGCCAGATCGCGCAGGATGGCGTCCTCGCGGGCCTCCATGACCTCGGCCTCGTCGTCCTCGATGTGGTCATAGCCCAGCAGGTGCAGCATTCCGTGTACGAGCATCAGACGGCACTCGTCAGCGGGGCTATTGCCAAAACCGGGGGCCTGACGGGCAATAACCTGCGGGGCCAAGATAATATCGCCGAGCTCGAGCGTCTCATCGGCGGGAATGTCATCGTCAAAGGCCGAATCGCACTCAAACGAGAGCACATCGGTGGTGCGGTCGATACCGCGCCACTCGTGGTTGAGCTCGTGCATCTCGTCCTCGTCGACATACGAAAGGGAAATCTCGACTCCACGTTCAACGCCCTCGGCGGCAAGCACAACCTCGCAGATGTGCTCCACCTCCTGCGCGTCGAGCAGCGTATCGAGCTCGGCATCGTTGCTGATCAATACACTCAACGGGACTCCTTTCGGTCGCGCGGGCGCTGCTCGCGCACGTCATCATAAGCTTCATATGCCTCGACGATACGACCCACCAGGGCATGGCGCACCACGTCGGCACGCTCGAGGTGAGAAAATGCGACATCGTCGACACGGCCCAAAATCTGCTCAACGTCAGCAAGACCGCCACGACGACCCACCAGGTCGCGCTGGCTCAGGTCGCCGGTAATCACGAACTTGGAGTTGAACCCAAGGCGTGTCAGGAACATCTTCATCTGCTCGGGCGTGGTATTTTGCGCCTCGTCGAGTACCACGAAGGCATCACTCAGCGTGCGGCCGCGCATGTAGGCAAGCGGGGCGATCTCGATCACGCCACGCTCCATAAGCTCATCGGTGCGCTCGCGATCCATCATGTCAAAAAGGGCGTCGTAGAGCGGACGCATGTAGGGGTCGATCTTTTCCTCAAGGGTACCGGGCAAAAAGCCCAGATTCTCCCCCGCCTCGACAACCGGACGCGTCAAGATCAAACGGCCCACCTCGTGACGCTTGAGCGCGGCAACGGCGAGCGCCATGGCCAGATAGGTCTTACCGGTACCGGCTGGACCCAAGCCAAAGGTGATGGTATGCGAGCGAATGGCATCCACGTAGCGCTTTTGCCCGAGCGTCTTGGGACGAATGACGCGGCCGCGATACGAAAGCAGCACGTCATCGCGAAGCGACGTAGCCTCGTGCTCACCGTCGCGCAAGACGGCCAGGCAGCGAGAGACATCGTCGGCAGACAGCGTGCGCCCGACGGCCGCCTCGCGAAAAGCATGTTCGAAAAAACGCGCCACGAGTTCGACCTCATCCGGGTCACCGCTCACGGCGATGCTATCGCCACGGGCGACCACATGGGCGCGAACCAAGCTCTCGAGCGCACGAAGGACGCCGTCGCCGGCGCCCAAAACGCACGAGGGATCAATTCCCTCGGGAACGGTAAGTCTAATCTTCGAGGCTTCCATGAACCTCCCTGCGCGCATGGACCAAGCCGGAATCATCGACTCCGATGATAGCAACATCGAGCAGGCACGGGGCTGTAAGTCCACAGGTATCGTCAAGACGGGCATGATGGAACGAACCGAGCGTCAGGTTGTCGCCGTACTCGAGGACGGCACGCTCGACGGTGCCCACGCGACGACGAGCGTCGGCAATGGCGAGTTCCTGCGCCGCGGCTCGCATACGACGGCTGCGCTCGGCCATAACCTCGGGCGGCACCTGGTCGGGCATATCGGCAGCAAGGGTACCGGGACGCTTGCTATAGCGGAACACGTGCATACGCGAGAAACCCACACGACGGCACAGCGCCAGCGACTCCTCGAACTCCTCGTCCGTCTCACCAGGAAAACCGACGATGACATCGCACGAAAGAGACGCCTGGGGCAAGTTGGCGCGAATCATACGCACCGTGTCCTCAAAGGTCTCGGCGCTATAGGGGCGGCCCATGCGATGCAGGGTCGCCGTGCAGCCGGACTGCACGGGCAGGTGCAAAAACGGGGCGATACGCTGCGGATAGCGCGCCATCACCTTAAGCAGGCGCTCAGAGATATCCATGGGCTCGACCGAGGAAATGCGCACATGCGGAATAGACGTGCGCTCCATGATGGCCTCAAGCAGCTCATCGATTTCGACATGCTCGTCGGTCGCGCTCTTGCCATCGTAGGCACCCAGGTTCACACCGGTCAGCACCACCTCGGGCACGCCGGCCTCCTGGGCCTCACGAACTTGCTCGAGCACGGACTCGACGGGCACGGAGCGCTCGGGGCCGCGTGCCTTCCACACAATGCAATAGGTGCAGCGATGGTTGCAGCCGTCCTGAATCTTCACGCCCAGGCGAGAGCGACCGAGCGCATCGACCACCTCGCCATCGCTGCAGGCGGGGACGCTATCGGACTCAACGCCCAGCAGCTCGCAGACACGTTCGGCGACATCGATCTTGGACGGCTCGGCGATCACGCGATCCGAAAGCTCCAGCAGCTCCTCGGGATGCAAATTGACCACGCATCCGGTCACGACCACATAGGGCTCATTTTGATGGGCCAGTGCATGGCGAACGGCCTTACGGGTCTTGGCCTCGGCCTCGCCCGTAACAGCACAGGTGTTAATGACGATCAGATCGGCATCCTGGGGCTCCACCATAGCAAAGCCCAGGCGCATAAGATCGGCAGTGATACGGTCAGACTCAACCCGATTGACACGGCATCCGAGGTTGACGACGGAAATATGGGGTGCGAGCACGCGGGCTCCTTAATCGAGGATATCGTCGAGGGCACTCTTGATACGGTCGGTCACCGACTTCTTACCGGAAGCGACGTCATCGCCCATCTCATCGGCAAAAGCACGGAGCAGCTCGCGCTGCTTATTGGAAAGATTGGTGGGAACGACCACGCGCAGTTGCACGATCAGGCGGCCACGCGAACCGCCACCACCAATGCGCGGCATGCCGTAATTATTGACGCTCACGGTGTCGCCGTACTGGGCACCGGCGGGAACCGTCACCTTAACGACCTCGTCGGGCATAATGCCCTCGACCTCGATCTCGCAGCCGAGCGCAGCCTGCGCAATCGAGATATCGCTCACCAGGTACAGGTCGTCACCGTTGCGCTTAAAGCGCTCATGGTCGGCAACGCGCACGTTGACAATCAGGTCGCCCGAAGGCTCGCCGCGAAGGCCGGCCTCGCCAAAGCCGCTCACACGCAGCTGGCGACCGGTCGAAACGCCGGCGGGAATATCGATGTCGATCTTTTCATGCGAAGGCGTGCGGCCCTGGCCGTCACAGGTCTCGCAGGGATGATCGATGACCGTGCCCTCGCCGTGGCAGTCGGGGCAAGGCGAAGAGGACTGGACCTGGCCCAAAAAAGAGCGCTGGACCGTGGTGACATAGCCCGTGCCGTGGCAGCGGCTGCACTGTTTTTCGGTCGCACCGTCAGCCTTGCCCGTACCGTTGCAATCCTCGCAGGGAGCAAGGCGGTCATAGCTGATCGTCTTTTTGCAGCCGAGCGCCGCCTCCTCGAGCGTCACCGAAAGCGAGATGGCCATATCACGTCCGCGACGACGCTCACGACGGCTGCGGGCGCCACCGCCGGCACCGCCGCCAAAGAACGACGAGAACAAGTCGTCCATGCCCATGCCACCAAAGATATCGTTGATATCGACGTAGCCGGAGCCACCGGGGCCGTCGGCAGTGCCGTAACGGTCGTAGTTAGCACGCTTCTGCTCATCGGAAAGAACGGAATATGCCTCGTTGAGCTCTTTGAACTTAGCCTCGGCCTCGGGGTCGTCCGAAACGTCCGGGTGTACGGTACGGGCCTTCTTTAGAAACGCGCGCTTAATCGTCCGCGCGTCGGCATCCTTGTCGACGCCAAGCACCTCGTAGTAATCCCTATTTTCCGACACGACCGAATCCTTCCGACTTTCATTATTGTCACAGTGCGTCCTATACCCAAGCTGGGCCGGCCGCAAACAGAGGGTTTGATGTTATTGCATTGCGTAGGGCGAAAGCATGGCACGTTGCGAGCAGCTCGCAAACCAAACCGACACGAGCGCAAACATAAATCCGTTGGCAAAACCGTTGGCAAACTGCATCGCGCCGCGCTTCCACCACAGCAGGCTGCGGTGCAGCACGCCGT
This sequence comes from uncultured Collinsella sp., assembly GCA_900540935.1. GTDB lineage: Bacteria > Actinomycetota > Coriobacteriia > Coriobacteriales > Coriobacteriaceae > Collinsella. Next base: position 64,876 of record UQHW01000007.1, read on the forward strand.
CCGAGAGCACCATGAACAGGCCCATGGCAAACGGAATAAAGCACATCACGGCAAAGGCCGAGAACACGCCCGAGATGGCCGATAGCACCAAAAACGGCGCCACGATGCCCATCAGGTAAAAACCGGTACGGGCCTTGCCTTCCAGGCGCTCGGCCTCAACATGGGCCCGACCGACCAGATCACCGCCAGAGGCGCCGTTGGTGCCGGCGTGACCCATGCCGCCAATACGGACCTCGTCGCCATCGTGCGTGCCGGCGGGAAACTCAATCGTCTGCTCGGAGGTCACACGGGTTCGCCCGCTGCCGCCGCAATCGGGACAGGGGTCGGCGACGACCTTACCGGAGCCACCGCACTCAGGGCAGACAGACTGGAACGTGCCGGCACCAAACAGAAAGGACAGGTCGACATCGATGTGGCCGCGACCGCCGCAGCTCGGACAGGTATGTGCATGCTCGGACGAAACAGAGCCCGAACCGCCGCAGTGACCACAGGTATCGAAGCGCGTATAGCGGACGGTCTTGCGGGCACCGCCCTTGGCCTCCTTGGCGTCGAGCTTAATATCGACGACCACGTTGGCGCCGTTCTCGGGATTATAGGCAGCCTGCCCGCGACGCGGCTGACCCCAGGCGCCACCAAAGGGAAAGCCGCCCTCAAAGGGATTGCCGTAGCCCGTGCTGCCGGCGTAACCGCCGCCATAGGGCGAAGCCGTGGGAGCGCCGGCAAAGGGATTGCCCGAGCGCATGGCGTCGTAGCGCGCACGCTTCTGCTCGTCCGAAAGCACAGCATAGGCCTCGGAAACCTCTTTGAACTTTTCCTCGGCATCCGGTTCTTTGTTGACGTCCGGATGGAGCTTGCGGGCCTTTTGCTGGAAGGCTTTCTGTATATCACGCGAGGTGGCGTCCTTGGAGACACCCAAAATCTCGTAGTAATCTTTTTCGTTCATCGTCGCCATGCGCGGCAACCTCCTGCTCACAGCAGCGTATATATTGCGGTAATTCTACCCGAGCGGCCTAGGCTAGACCCCAAAACAGCTCGAACAGCACATTTCCATCGAGCCAGCCCAAGTGAGTGGGCGCTAAACGAGCACGGACGCGACCTGCGATAACGTCTTTCGAGGTGACGCGCCCCGCATGTCCTTCAATATGATCGGGCACCCAGGTGGCAAGGCCCAACTCGACCGCACGGTCGCAGGCCGCCGCCAACTCATCTGCAGCGATCACGCTTGCCGAGCGAACCAACAGATCGGGCCCAATGCCACGCGTCATGCGACAGGCAAGCATCAAATCCTCGGCCGCCGCCTCGCGCTGCGACAGATACTCGGCATCAAACGTCGTCGCGGCATCGTCGCGTTGCACCAAGCGCACGCGATACGCATCGCCGCGAGCAAGCACGTCGGGAAACAGCCCGGCCAAGCGATCGAAATCCTCGGCGTCGAGCATACCGGCGGCAGAGCGGCCCAAACCCAGATAGCCCTGTCCGGTCCAATAGGCAATGTTGTGGGCGCACTCATGGCCGTCGAGCGCGTAGCTTGCCACCTCATACGGGTGATAGCCGGCCGCACTCAGGCGCTCACGCGCCGCATCCATGCATGCAGCCTGAAAATCCTCGTCGGGCTCGAGCGACTCGTCGCGACACGCCACGCGATAGAGCGGCGTGCCCTCCTCGAGCGTGAGCGGGTACACCGACACATGATGCGGCGCCGCCGCCAACACGCCATCGAGTGTGCGCTGCCAGCTTAGGTCGGTCTGCCCGGGAAGGCCGCACATCAGGTCGCACGACACGACAAGCCCAGCGTCCTTGACCGTCGTGATGGCAGCGAGCGCCCGATCGGCATCGTGAATGCGGCCGATGGCGGTAAGTTCGGCGTTATCGAGCGTTTGCACGCCCAGAGAGACGCGCGTGACACCCACCCCGGCAAGCGCAGTGGCAAGCTCTGCGGTCAGCGATTCGGGATTGGCCTCGCAGGTAAACTCAACAGGCTTGCACCACGCAGAGATACGCCGGGCAAATTCTACCAAACGCTCCCCCGCCAGCGACGGCGTGCCGCCGCCAACATAGACGGTGCGGATCTGTGCAAGCGCGCCTGCGTCGCCAAAAGCATCGAGGCGCGCATACAACTGCTCAAAATAGGTATCGAGCGCAACGCTCATGTTGCACGGAGCAAAACTGCGTGAGTCAAAGTCACAGTACCGGCATTTTTGGGCGCAAAACGGCACATGCACGTACAGCGCGGTAACGGCCACCGTTAGGCCTCCAACGGATGAGCGGGCACCGACTCGCCGGCGGCAAGTGCGGCCTCACAGGCCACCACATCGTGCTCGATATCATCGACCAGTGCCATGAACTCCTCGTATGTGGAGCAACGCACCACCTGAGCGCGCCAGGCGGCAGCATGGGGCATGCCCTTTAGATACCAGCTTGCGTACGTGCGGGCACGCGACATGAGCGGCAACAGCTCGTGCGTGAGCGTCAGGTGCTCGCGCAGGGCATCCAGGCGCTCAACCGAGGAGCGAGAAGGAACCGGCGTGCCATCGAGTGCAAGGGCTCGGGCATCGCCGAACACCCATGGATTGCCGTAGATGCCGCGCGCGATAAACACCGCGCTGGCACCCGAGCTTTGCAGATGCTCAGCAGCGTCCTCTGCCGAGAACACATCGCCCGAACCGATAACGGGAATCTCGACGGCGTCGGCCACCTCATCGACGACCGACCAATCGGCCTGGCCCGTATAGAGCTGCGTGGCGCAGCGACCATGTACCGCCACCGCGGCGGCCCCTGCTCCCTCAAGCATCTGGGCAAACGTCGCGGCGTTGCGGTCTTCGGCGTAAAAGCCCTTACGGATTTTTACGGTCACGGGCACATGCGCCGCGCCCACCGCCGCCTCGACGATCTGCTCGGCCAGATCGGGAGTGCGCATAAGCGCCGAGCCCTCGCCCTTGGTGACGACCTTGCGAGCCGGGCAGGCCATGTTGATATCGATCAGCGACAGGCGATCGCCCACACGCTCCTCGACGGCAGCAACAGCGCTCGCAAACTGATCGGGCTTGGAGCCAAAGAGCTGCACGCAGATCTGCTGCTCCTCATCGGCCGGCAGTACCAGGCGCCACGTCTTATTGCTGGCATAGGCAAGGCCCGCCACGCTCACCATCTCGCTATAGGCAAGATGGGCACCGCGACGGCGGCACATGATGCGATAGGCGGGATCGGTCACGCCCGCCATGGGAGCCATAAGGAACGGCTGCTCGGCATAGGCGCCAAGCAACCGCTTGCTGTATTCAGAAAGTGCCATGGACCTACTCGTCCACCTTGAGAATCGCCATAAAGGCCTCCTGCGGAACCTCGACCGAGCCGATGGCCTTCATGCGCTTTTTGCCCTCTTTCTGCTTCTCGAGCAGCTTGCGCTTTCGCGAGATATCGCCGCCATAACACTTGGCCAGCACGTCCTTGCGGCGCGCTTTGACGGTAGAGCGGGCAATGATCTTGTTGCCGATGGCGCCCTGGATAGGCACCTCGAACAGCTGGCGCGGAATGATTTCCTTGAGCTTGTCGCACAGACCGCGGGCCAGGCCATAAGCCTTATCCTTGTGCACGATAAACGACAGCGCGTCCACCTCGTCGCCCGAAAGCAGGATGTCGAGCTTGACGAGCTCGGAGGGGCGATATTCGTTGAACTCGTAGTCGAGCGAGGCGTAACCCTTGGTGCGGCTCTTGAGCTGGTCAAAAAAGTCCAGAATGAGCTCGGCAAGCGGCATGTCGAAACGCATCTCGACCGATTTGCTCGTGAGATGGATCATGTCGGTTGTAATGCCGCGATGCTCGATAGCGAGCTGCATGACGGCACCCGTATACTCGGGCGGACAGATAATCTTGGCCTTGAGGTAGGGCTCCTCGATGCGCTCGATGCGCGTAGCCTCGGGCAGATCCTGCGGGCTGCGAACATCAATCATCTCGCCGTCGGTCTTGTAGACGTGATAGTCCACCGAAGGGCTCGTGGCAATCAGGTCCAGGTTGAACTCGCGCTCCAGGCGCTCCTTGACGACCTCCATATGCAGCAGGCCCAAGAAGCCAACGCGGAAACCAAAGCCGAGCGCCACCGAAGTCTCGGGCTCCCACACCAACGACGGGTCGTTGACATGCAGCTTATCGAGCGCGTCACGCAGGTTCTCGTAGTCCTTGTTATCGATCGGGAACAGGCCCGTATAGACCATGGGCTTAGCCTCGCGGTAACCGGGAAGCGGCTCGGGGCAGGGGTTCGACGCCCAGGTAAGGGTGTCGCCCACGCGAACGGCCTCGGGGTCCTTCAGGCCCGTGACCACGTATCCGACCTCGCCGACCGTCAGCGCGTCGACCGGCGTCTCGGCGGGACGCTTGACGCCCACGCCATCGACCAAAAAGTCGCCCTTTGCCTGCATCATGCGCAAGGTATCGCCCTTTTTGATGGAGCCGTCAAAGATGCGCACCGTGGCGACGACGCCACGATACTCGTCGAAGTATGAATCCAGAATGAGTGCCTTGAGCGGCGCATTCGCATCGCCCTTGGGCGGAGAGATCAGAAAGACAATGGACTCCAGCAGATCGTGGATGCCCTCGCCGGTCTTGCCCGAGACACACACGGCATCATCGGCAGGGATCGCCAGGTCATCCTCGATCTCGGTCTTAACCTCGTCGGGATGAGCCGAGGGCAGGTCGATCTTGTTGATGGCCGGCACAATGTCCAGATTGGCGTTCATGGCAAGCGTCGCGTTGGAGACGGTCTGTGCCTCGACGCCCTGTGTGGCGTCGACAACGAGCACCGCGCCCTCACAGGCTGCCAGCGAGCGCGAGACCTCATAGGTAAAGTCCACGTGGCCCGGCGTATCGATCAGATTGAACTGATACGTCTCGCCATCGTCGGCGTCATAGGACACGCGAACGGCATTGGACTTGATCGTGATGCCGCGCTCGCGCTCGATATCCATGGTGTCGAGCAGCTGCGACTCCATGTCGCGCTCGTCGACGGTATGGGTGAGCTCGAGAATGCGGTCACTGATCGTGGACTTGCCATGGTCGATGTGCGCAACAATCGAGAAGTTGCGGATGTGGGAAATGTCAATTGAAGTATTCATGCGGACTATCTTACCCGAGCGGTACAAAAAATGGAGCCTGTTCCATAAAACAGGCTCCATTTATGCGCGTAATCTGTGTGGTGTGAAATTTACAACTTAAGCGTTGATGCTGTTCACGAGCTTGGCAAGACCGGACTTGCGGTTGGAAGCCTGGTTCTTGTGGATAACATGCTTGGCGGCAGCCATGTCGAGACGCTTGGTGACGGTCTTGAGGGCAGCCTGGGCCTTCTCGGCGTCGCCCTCGGCGACGGCGGACTGGACGTGCTTGGTCAGCGTCTTGAGCTCGGACTTGACAGCCTTGTTACGCATGCGAGCTGCCTCATTGGTGCGGATACGCTTCTTCTGAGACTTGATGTTTGCCACTTCTGGAGTTCCTTTCGAGTTCCTTGCAAAAAATGTATGACACCTCTGAGACACGGTGAGGTCATGCAAGCGCCTACTATAGCACGCTCCCCCTCAAAGGGATAGAACGAATTTGTCAAATAGGCAGGTATCATCACGATTTTCTCAAGATGTTCGTAATCCAGAGCAAAAGCGCGGCCTCAGAATCGGCCGAACCCTTGAGCGCGAGCTCTACATCGACCGCCCCCTCGAGCGCCGCGACGAGCTCTGCCATCGAAAAGCGACGTGCCCAGGTCAAGTGATTCTTGACCTGCCAGGACTGGAGCTTGAGCGTTGCGGCCAGCTCACGACCCTGTCCGCGCGCATCGAGCGCCTTGGCGACGATAAGCTCGCGGATGCGGCCGCACAGCAACGTGTAAGTCCACACGTAGCTCTTGGCGGGCAATAGATTGAAAAGCTCGAGCGAGCGTCGCATGTCACGTGCCGAGACCGCATTGAGAAAGTCCCAGGGTTGAACCTCGGCCGTACGTACAATCCAGCGCTCAACGTCGGTAAGCTCAATCAGGGGCGCCTCGACCATCTGGGCAAGCTTAGCCAAGTCGTTATCGAGCATGCGAGTGTTCTCGCCCGAACGCGAGACGAGCTCCTCGGCGGCCGCCGTCGAGATCGACTTGCCGCGCTGCGTCGCCATCTGCTGCACGCGACGCGGTAGCTCCCAGCGTTTGGTGCCGGAGCAATCGATCACGGCCTTCTTATCGATCTTGGCGATCGCCTTATACAGGCGTGTGTTCTTGGCAAGCGAGTCGGCAATGATGAGGCAGACCGTTGTGGGGCTGGGACTCGCCAAATACTCGACAAGCGGCTCCGAGACCGCCTTGGCGAGCTTTGAACAGCCGTCAAGGATTACCAGGCGAAACTCGCTGCCCATCGGAAAGGTGTTAAGCGATCCGATAATCGACTCGATATCGGGGTCTTTGGTCATATCGCGCTCGTCGAGGTTGAACTCGACCATGCCCGTCTTTTCCAGACGCGCTTTCATACGCGAGACGGCGTGATCGCGCTTGACGCCGTCGGTACCGACGATCAGATATGCCGGCAGCAGACCGGTTTCGGACATTGCGCTCCCCTCCCGCAGGCCTTCGTATTCGCTCCGTGCCATTCTAGCCCAGGGGCCCACCACACGCCAACGATGTCGTCACGGTTGCTGGCATCGCATCGCAAAGCCATTCGCAGTCGGCGTGACGGTAATGTCGCCGTGTTCGATAGTGCACGCGAACACGGCGCCCGCTTCCTTAACGGCATCGATGCAGGCATCGGACGGATGGCCGTATCGATTCCCTTCGCCCGCACTCGCGAGGGAAAGCTCGGGCTTCAGGACGTCCAGCAACTCATCATCGACTGAAACCTTAGAGCCGTGATGCCCAAGTTTAAGTACGTCGATATCCCCCACCTCCTGCACGAATTCCCGTTCTTGGTCGATCTCGGCATCACCGGTGAGGAGCATACGCAGGCCCTTGCCTTCCTGAACATATGAGAGCAGCAGGACAAGCGAGTCCTCATTTCCCTCACCATCCACGGACTCGAATGGCCACATCACGCGGGCGCAAAATGAGCCGATATCGACCGTATCCCCACGGCGCACCTGCCGATACTCCACGCCAGGTCGGTTCAATACCTCGGCAGGAGCATCCTCCAGCGCATCCGCCGCCACGGCAATCGTACCGACCGGAAACTGTTCGAGCACGGCAGGCAGACCACCCCAGTGATCCTCATCCCAATGCGTCACAAAGACGGCATCGATATGGTGCACGTTATTGCGAACCAACGCCGCCACCACGCGCTCGTCGAGCCCGCAGTCGACGAGTGCCACTGCACCGCCCTGGCGGATAAGAATCGCATCGGCCTGGCCCACATCGAGCACCGTCACAGAAGGCGGAGCGAATCGATCCCAGTAGACGTACGGAATCGCAGCCAGGAACACCAGACATGCAAGCCCCACCGCCACAGGACGTGCACGGGGACGCGGCCACCAGACCAGCAGCACCGCCAGCAAACACGGCACTAGATAAATCCACATGCTATCGGGCGGCACGCTCACGGATGCACCCGGCACGGCGGCAAACAGCTGCTCGAAGAACAGCGCGCAACGGGAGGCAATCATGGGCACAACGAGCGCCCAAGTCCGCAACGGTGCCACGAGCGAAAAGGGAACCAGCACGATCGACACGGCAAGCAGTACGCTCACCACCGGACCGATGACCGCATTTGCCAGCGGAGCAATGAGCGAGAACGTACCGAAGGCAGGAATGGTAATGGGAAGTGTCGCCAGTTGCGAGCACAGCGTGACGGAAAGCATGCTGGCAACGTCTGATGGCACACCCAGCTCACCCAAAGCGTAGGTCGCATAGGGGCAAAAGCACAGAATGGCTAAGACGCTGGCACATGAAAGCTGAAAACCCATCTCGAACAGCACCGTCGGCCGCAGTAGCACAAAGATGGACATGGTAACAAAGAGTGCCGATGCGCCGTGCCGGCGACGCCCCGCGCCGTTTACGACAAGCGTCGCGAACACCATGCAGCACGCGCGCACGGCCGAGGGAGACGCGCCCGTAAAGGCAGCGTAGCCCACAAGCGTTATCGCCAATATCGCCCGCTGAAGACCACGTGAACACCGAGTCTTTTGCAATACGCCCTCGATTACAAACCCCACGATAGCCAAATGGCTGCCCGAGACGGCGATAAGATGCGCCGTTCCCGTCACCGAAAACCAATCGCCAGCCGACTGGGCGCGCAGCTCGGACGAACGACCACAGACGACACCGGCTATGAGCGCACGCGCCAGGTCGGTCGCAGGCGCGATGGACGCAAGCAGCCCATTTCGCAGCCGAAGCAGCGGGCCCGGAGAGCCCTCATCGACCGGCACAATCCGAACGGCTTGAACCTTGCGCACCTCGCCTCGGAGCACACGCGATCGTCCATACGCATCGTTCTCAAAACGTGAAACGCGACCGATAACACGCATGTGCGCCCCGACCCTGAGCTCGCGGTCACACGATAGGCGAACCGTTGCCAAGTTCTTGCCGTCCGCGCGTGCCTCGCAGGTATAGGAATACACGTCGTCGTTTATGGATGGATCACCCTGCACGACAAACTCGAGGCTGCTTGCCGCTCGAGCGTCGAGCGCCTTCGAGGCGCTTAGCGCGCCCACAGCCCACCACGCCGAGACGACCGCTCCCGCCACGAGACCGACGGACGCGGCATACAGCCACCGCTTCCAAGGGGCAAGCCGCGCACAAAATTGAGCCAGCACAACGAATACCGCCGCCGCAACGGGAATGGCCCATAGCAGCCCGACCGCCGGCGCCTGCTCCCTCAGCAGCACATCAGCGGCCACGTTGAGCACCAAGGCGCAGCTCATGCACACGCCGGCACACAGAGCCATCGTCCACGGCATCAAGGGCCGCGGAGGCATCACATGCTCGCGCTCTGTCGCACTCATACGCAGATGCAATCTTTGATTTTGGCAAGCTTCTTCTCGCCGATCCCCGACACACGCATCAGATCGTCAACCGAGGCAAAAGCACCGTTCTTTGTACGCTCATCGATAATCGACTGGGCCATGGAGGGGCCGATGCCCGAGAGCGTCTGCAGCTCTGCCGCACTTGCCGTATTGATGTTTACTAGGCCTGTTGCGCCACTCACGCCCGATGATGCGGAAGCCCCACCATCAACACCGGCTTCCGAAATGGACGCCTGCTGTTCCCCTACCGTTGGAACGTGAATTTTTTGTCCATCAGTGACCTTAGATGCCCGATTGAGCCCCGTAACGTCTGCCTCGGGCGCCAGCCCGCCGGCGGCATCAATCGCCTGAGCCACCCGAGCGCCGTCCTTGAGCCGATATACGCCGGGCGACACAACGGCGCCATCAACATCGACATAAACCTCTGCCGCGGCAGAAGCCTTTGTCGAAGAACCTTCGGATGTCTTTCCGCTTGAGGCATCACCGGATCCCGGCTCCACCAACGAGCCCGAACCGTCAGTGCGCTCAAACGACACGCCACCGGAACCACCGCCAAGGTTCGCCATCGCCAGTCCACTCGCCATCGCAATGACGACCAGTATCGCCATCACCACTGTCTTATGACCGAGTAGCTTGTCCGCCAAGCGGTCCATCCGTTTGACCCGTTCGTGTTGTTCGCGCTGCGCCATAGCAAAACCTCCCAACAACATCGTGTCAGGAAAAGAGTCCTGCAACAGCCATTCTCCAAAACCGGTTTTCGCGGTCAAACCAAAAGCCGACCAAAACCTTGCGAAATACTGTCCATTTATTCAGGCACACGTCAGCAAATGAACACTTAGCCGCAAAATGCCCAGATAGCAAAAGACCGACGATGCAGACGCATCGTCGGTCTATGCACAAAATTACTCGTGATCTTGGTAAATCTCACGCGGAGCAAGCTCCGAATGTTTGCGTTTTAAGGTCTTAGGGGCCTTATACGTGTTGCTCTCGAAGTCGATGTACTCGGTCTGCTTGAGCAGGCGCTCGATCATCTCCTCGTGATCGAACAACTCCCAGGCCTCATGCACGGCATCGAGTTTAGCGTGCGTCTCGGGACGGCGCGGCATAAACAGCGTGCAGCAGTCGGGAGCGGCCTCAGTCGAGATATCGAACGTACCGATCTCCTCGGCGCGCGCGATGATCTCCTGCTTGTCCGAACCGATGAGAGGACGGAACACGGGGATCTTCACGGCCTCGTTGACGGCCATGATATTCTCAAGCGTTTGGGAGGCAACCTGCCCAAGCGATTCGCCCGTCACGATGGCCTTGGCGCCCTCGATGTGCGCAATGCGCTCGGCAACCGAATACATAATACGGCGATACATGATCACGCGCAGGTTGCTGGGACAGGTGACCGAAATCTCACGCTGGCAGTCACCAAACGGCACCACGTACAGGCGGCCGATCTGGACACCCGGCTCAAGCGCACGGATGATGTCCTGCACCAAATACTCGCTCGTATCGGGCGTCTGCGGACGACCGGAGAAATGTACCGGCACGCACACCGCGCCGCGACGCGCGAGCATCCAGGTCGCCACCGGAGAATCGATACCCGACGACAGCAGCGTCACGACCTTGCCGGCAGAACCCACCGGCAGACCGCCCACACCGCGCTCGGAGCGCGCATACACGTAGACGCTACCCTGGACCACCAGTACGTGCACCATAGCGTCAGGATCGTGCATCTGAACCTTTTTATCAGGAAACGCCTCGCACAACACCTCGCCCACCTGACGATTGATGTCAATCGAGGTGAGCTCATAGTCAGTATTGGAGCGCTTGGCGTGCACCTTAAACGAATCGAAAGGACCAAACTCGCGCAGCGCCTTGACGGCGGCGGCACAGTACTCCTGCGGGTCGCGGTTAGTGTGATACGCCAAAGACACACGAGCAACGCCGGGAACGGTGCGAATGACACGCGCCGCCTCATCGGCCTGATGCTCGTTAAAGGTCACGAGGATATAACCGGAAATTCGAGACACGGCATTCACGGAAAAGGCGGCCAAGGCCGCCTTGATGTTATCCATGAGGATATGCTCAAAATGTGCGCGGTTCTTGCCCTTCAGTCCAACCTCGTGATAGTGGACCAGACAGACGCGAGCTGCCATTTAGGCTTCAGCAACCTTGTGGCCGAGCGCCTTCTCGTAACGGGCCTCGTCGTAAGAGATGTCGCCATCGACAATCTCGTCCATAGCCATCGAGATGGTATCGGCACCGGAAAGCCCGATGGTGATGTCATCGACATCCTGGACGGCAAGCACGCGGTTGTGCTGGCCACGCAGCATGCTATTGATGTCGCAGGCGCGCTTGGAGGCAAGCGAAGCGAGCAGGAAGCGGTTGTGATCGGTCTTCTCCAGAAGATCGTCAATGCAAGGCTTTACAACGGACACGGACCTCAGATCCTTTCATGCATATCGAGAACGCGAACGAGCTCATCGGTCGCGCGGTCGAGATCGTCATTTACCACGACGTCGTCGTAGCGGTCGGCAAGGGCAAGCTCATCGGCGGCGTTTGCCATACGCAGCTCAATCGTCTCGGGCGTCTCGGTACCGCGACCGACTAGACGCTCGCGGAGTACCTCAAGCGAAGGCGGCTTGATAAAGATCAGCACGGCCTCGGGGAAACGCTCCTTCACCTGCAGGGCACCCTGGACATCGATCTCCAAGATGAGAGACGAACCAGAGGCGAGCTTGGACTGAACCTCGCTCACCAACGTGCCGTAGCAGTTACCGTGGACCTCGGCCCACTCAACAAACTCACCGTTTGCCACGCGGCGGTCGAACTCCTCACGCGTCAGGAAAAAGTAATTGACGCCATCGACCTCGCCTTTGCGTGGGGCTCGCGTGGTAGCCGAAACCGTCAGGCCCAGGTTAGAGCGACGCTCGCGAACACGAGTGACGAGCGTACCCTTGCCTGCGCCTGACGGTCCAGAAATCACAAAGAGCTTGGAATCCTGAGCGCTCACTTATTTGGTCAGCTGCTCGAGGAGCTGCTCGCGCTGACGGACGCCGAGGCCCTGGACGCGACGGGTAGCGGAGATACCGAGCTCCTCCATGATCTTGGCGGCCTTGGCCTTGCCATAACCAGGGAGAGACTCGATGAGGGTGGAAACCTTCATGCGGGAAGCGATGGGGTCATCGGAGTTGAGCACGGACTCGAGGGACTTCTCGCCCTTCTTGATCTGCTCGCGAAGCTCAGCGCGGGCGTGACGTGCGGCAGCAGCCTTCTCAAGAGCCTGCTTGCGCTGCTCATCGGTAAGCTGAGGGAGTGCCATTCGTACCTCCAAAAAGTTGGGTTATATCTGATTCAATAATTGGCATTTTAGCACGTAGAACGTACAAAATGCCCAATCGCGGCTCCATAGGTTAGACGATACCCGCAAAAAGTGCAATATACTGCGCCCAAAGTTAAGCCCCTGACCTGCGATTCCACACAAAGGATGGGAAAGTTTACGCAGGCACAGGGGCTATTTTGTGCTAATGAGACCCAAAAGTGGTGACTTAGGGGAATCTTTTAGGCGACGTTTTCGACCAGCTCAGCGACAATAGCGTCAAAGGCGGCAACCGGATCGTCGGCGCCGGTAATGGGGCGGCCCACCACGATATGGCTCGCGCCGCGCTCGATAGCCTGGGAAGGCGTGGCCACGCGGGACTGATCGCCCAGCGCAGCACCAACCGGACGCACGCCCGGGGTCACAATCAGCGCATCGGGGCCTAGCAGCTCACGCATGTCATGAGCCTCCATCGGCGAGCACACGATGCCGTCGATACCGTTGGCCTGGGCGAGTTTTGCCAGACGGGCGGCCTCCTCGGCAACGGGCGACTCGACGCCGATCTCGCTCAGCGCATCCTGATTCATGCTCGTAAGCACGGTGATGGCGACGAGCTTGGCTCGATCCTCGCGTGCCTCCTCGGCACCCTCACGGCAGGCGACGAGCATAGCACCCGAACCCAAGCCGTGAACCGAAAGCAGGTCGGCACCGGCAAGCGAGGCCGAGCGAGCGGCACCGCGCACCTGATGCGGAATGTCATGGAACTTAAGGTCAAGGAAGACCTTAAAGCCCAGGTCCTTGAACGTCTTGACGATCTCGGGACCCTCGGCGTAATAGAGCGTCATGCCCACTTTAAGCCAGGCGGCATGGCCCGAAAGCTCATGGGCGAGCTCGAGCGCACGCTCACGGTCGCAGTCGAGGGCGACGATAACGCGGTCGCGGGCATCGGTCTCTAGCATTCGAAAGCACCTACCAACTCGTTGATGTCCTTCACGCCCTGGGACTCGGCCCAGGCCTCGAGCTCGCGCGCAATCTTGAGCGAAGCGCACGGATCGACGAAGTTGGCCATACCGACCGATACGCAGGTGGCGCCGGCCAGGATAAACTCGGCCGCATCCTCACCGGTCATGACGCCGCCGACGCCGTTGATGGGGATATCGACGGCCTGGGCAACCTCCCAGACCATACGCACGGCGATGTGATGGCACAGCGGGCCCGAAAGACCGCCCTTGGGCTTGGCCACACGCGACTTGCGGGTGTGAACGTCGATGGCCATACCCTGGATGGAGTTGATGACCGAAAGGCCGTCGGCGCCGGCGGCCTCGAGGGCGCGGGCGATCTCGGCGACGTTGACCGGGGCCATCTTCACAAACAGCGGCTTGTCGGTCACCTTGCGGCAGGCGGCCATGACGGCAGAGGCGCCCTCGGGCGTGGAGCCCATGGCGGCACCGCCGGCGGCAATGTTGGGACAGCTCACGTTGATCTCATAGCCGGCAGCCCAGGGGCACAGCTCGACATACATCTCGAGCGCACGGACGAACTCGTCCACGGAATGACCGGCAACCTGGCAGATGACCTGGCAGCCGTCCTTGGAGAGCTGCTCGAGCCACGGACCGGACTCGCGGGCGAAAGCGGCCACACCGGGGTTCTGCAGGCCCACGGAATTGATCATGCCGCCGGGGATCTCGGCCATGCGGGGTGCGGGATTGCCGGGCCAGGGCTCGGCAGCGCAACCCTTGGTGGTGATGGCACCCAGCTGGGAGACATCGAAGAAGTTCTGGAACTGCCAACCGTAGCCAAAGGTACCGGCTGCGGTGTTGATGGGGTTCTGCATCTTGACGCCGCCGAAATCGACGGCCATGTTCACGGTACCCACTAGAAGACCACCACCTTGGAAGCATCAAACACGGGGCCGCACATGCAGGCGCCCTTCATACCGTCGACCGTCTCGACATTGCAGGTGTTGCAGGCACCAAAGCCACAGCTCATCATGCGCTCGAGCGACACCTCGCAGTACGCGCCGGCCTCGGCGGCAGCGGCGGCGACCTTCTTCATCATGACGGCGGGACCACAGCTGGCGACGTAGTCGTAACCGCCCTCGCCGAGCAGCTCAGCGGCAGGATCGGTGCAGAAGCCGTGCGTGCCCAACGAGCCGTCGTCGGTGCATACGTTGACCGTAGCTCCCAGCGCGCGGAACTCATCGACGCCCACGGCCTTGGACGCGGTGCAAAAGCCCAGGCACACGTCGACGGCTACACCCTGCTTGGCAAGCATGTCAGCCAGGCAGAGCACAGGCGGAACGCCAATGCCGCCGGCGACGAGCAGTGCTTTCCTGGTACCCTCGGGCACGAACCAGCCGCGGCCGCCAGGGCCCAGCAGGTTGGAGGTGGAGCCAAGGGCCATCTGCGACAGACGACGGGTATCATCGCCCACGACGGCGTACCACAGCTCGACGGTGCCGGCCTCGGCGTCGGCACGATAGAAGCTCAGGGGCACGCGAAGCAGCGAGGACGCATCACCGGGTACGGCGATGTTCACAAACTGACCGGGCTTGAGCGCACTTGCAAGCTTGGGGGCCGAGATAACGAGCGAGAAGATGCCGTCGGCGATCTCCTGGTTCGAGACGACCTCGAAGTCGTGCATGCGTGCAGTGGAAGGTGTGGGCATAGACGCTCCAATCCCCCATGCGGTTGCATGGTTCAGGCGAACAGAAAGCGCGGCACCGCAAGGGCGCCGCGCACAAAAGCGATAAGGCTATGCTAGCAGATGCAGCCGTCGGCAAGCGTCTGCTTACCGCCGACGAACACATCGGTGGCACGACCGGTGAGCGTACGGCCGGCAAAACCGGAGTTCTCGGCGCGCGACTCGTAGCCGTCCTCGCCGACCGTCCAGGTTGCAGCGGGGTCGAAGACGGTCAGGTCGGCAACGGAGCCCGCCTTGACCTGAACCTGGTCGAGGCCCAGGATCTCACGCGGCTTGATGGCCATGAGCTCGACCATGCGGCCCACGCTCATCTTGCCCGTGTTGACCAGCTCGGTGAGTACGAGCGACAGCGAGGTCTCGAGGCCGGTCATACCAAAGGGCGCAAGCTCGAACTCGCGGGCCTTCTCCCACGGGGTGTGGGGAGCATGATCGGTGACGATAACGTCGACGGTGCCGTCGATGACACCCTGACGGATGGCCTCGGCGTCCTCGTCGGTGCGCAGCGGCGGATTGACCTTGAGCGAGGTGTTGTAGGTCTCGTCCAGGTCGTTCTCGGTCAGGAACATGTGGTGCGGGGTTGCCTCGCAGGTAACCTGAACGCCAGCGGCCTTGCCGGCACGCACGATCTCCAGGCCATGGGCGGTAGAGATGTGCTGGATGTGCAGCTTGGCACCGGTCAGCTTGGCGATCTCGATGTCGCGAGCGATCTGGAGCTCCTCGCCGGCAGCCGGCCAGCCCTCAAGAGCCAGACGGGTCGAGACCTTGCCCTCGTTGATCTGGCCGTGGCCGACCAGGTCCTCGTCCTGGCAGTGGCTCATAAAGACCTTGCCGAACATCTTGCCGTAGTCCATGCAGCGACGGAGCATGCCTGCACCCTGCACGCCGCGACCGTCGTCGGTGAAGGCGACGGCGCCGTGGGCGACCATATCGCCCATCTCGGACATGGCCTCGCCCTTAAGACCGCGGGTCATGGCGCCCGACGGATAGACGCGGCAGTGACCGACCTCGGCAGCGCGGGACTTGACGAACTCAACGACGGTACCGTTATCGGTAACGGGATCGGTGTTGGGCATAGCGCACACGCCGGTGAAGCCGCCCTTGGCAGCTGCGCGGGTGCCGCTCTCGATGTCCTCTTTGACCTCGTAGCCGGGCTCGCGCAGGTGGACGTGCATGTCCACCAAGCC
Organism: uncultured Collinsella sp.; assembly: GCA_900540935.1. Lineage (GTDB taxonomy): Bacteria > Actinomycetota > Coriobacteriia > Coriobacteriales > Coriobacteriaceae > Collinsella. The sequence continues at coordinate 81,040 of UQHW01000007.1, forward strand.
AGGGACGAGGTACTTACCGGAAAGGTCGCGGACCACGGCTCCCTCGGCGGCGAGGTTCTCGCCGACCTCGGCGATCTTGTCGCCGTCAATCAGGACGTCAACGACACCGTCAAGCTCGACGGACGGGTCGACGACGTGGGCATTCTTAAGAAGCAAGGCCATTATCGGCACCTCCAAGCAGCAGATACAGGATAGCCATACGCACGCAGATACCGGCGTAGACCTGCTCCAGGATGACGGAGCGTTGCGGGTGGTCGGCCATATAGGAGTCGAACTCGACGCCGCGGTTGATGGGGCCCGGGTGGCAGATGATCGCGTCGGGCTTCATGAGCTTCTCACGGTCCTTGGTCAGGCCGAAGAGCTTGTGGTACTCGCGAATGGTCGGGAACGGGGCACCCTCGAGGCGCTCCTGCTGTACGCGCAGCATGTAGACGACGTCCAGCTCGGGCAGGACGGAATCGAGGTCGCTCGTCACGTGGTCGCAGCCCAGAACCTCGGGCGCCGGCGGCAGCAGCGTGCCGGGGGCGACGGCGTAGGTCTCGCAGCCCATGATCTTCAACGCGGGAATCAGCGAGCCGCAAACGCGGGAGTGGGCGATGTCGCCGACGACAGCGACCTTCAGACCGTGGAAGTCACCCTTGTGCTCCCAGATGGTGTACAGGTCGAGCAGAGCCTGCGTGGGGTGGTTGTGCTTACCGTCACCGGCGCAGATAACACTCGCGGGCGAATTCTGCGTGACGATGTAGGGAGCACCGGCATGCTTGTCGCGCACGACAATGCAGTCAATCTTGTAGGCGTTGAGGGTCTCGACGGTATCGACGAGGCTCTCGCCCTTGACCGTGGAGGTCGAGGAGCCGCCAAAGTTGAGGCTGTCGGCCGAAAGACGCTTCTCGGCGAGCTCGAAGGAGCTGCGGGTACGCGTCGAGGGCTCGTTGAACATGTTGACGATGGTCTTGCCCTTGAGCGTGGGGACCTTCTTGATGGCACGCTCGTTGACCTCGGAGAACGCCTTGGCGGTCTCGAGGATGAGCTTGATGTCCTCTTCGGAGTACTCGGTAATGTCGATCAGGTGCTTATGATTAAACGCCACGGTACTACTCACCTCCCAGCGGCGCGGAGCCCACGTGGGAACCCGGCGCGACGTCGTTGATCTCGACAGCGGTGTGGCCGTCGACTTCCTTCATATATAGGTGCACGTTCTCCTCATGCGACGAGGGAACGTTCTTGCCGACAAAGTCCGGCGAGATGGGGAGCTCGCGGTGGCCGCGGTCAACGAGGACTGCCAGCTCAATGCGGCTCGGACGGCCCAGGTCCATGACGGCGTCGAGAGCGGCGCGGATGGTACGGCCCGTATACAGGATGTCGTCCACCAGCACGACGCGCTTGCCGTCGACGCTGAAGGGAATGTTGGTAGCGTGGATCGCGGGAGCGAAATTGGTCGCATAGTCATCGCGGTAGAAGCTGATGTCCAGGCTGCCGAGCGGAACGTCGACGCCCTCGATCTCCTTGATCTCCTCAGCGAGCTTCTTTGCCAGAAGGTCGCCGCGCGTGACGATGCCGACCAGAGCGAGATCTTCACAGCCCTCGTTGCGCTCGAGAATCTCGTGCGCGATGCGGGTCATCGCTCGATTGACGGCGGTCTCGTCCATGATGACCGCCTTGGGGGAAGTCGTGCCCATCGATCTCCTTCCTCACATGTCTTGACTGCTGACACAGTCAAAAAAATAGATGCCCGACCGCTCAAAGCGGACCAGACACCCACAGGAAGGGCTGCTCTTTGGCAGCAATGTAATTCCATGTGGGTATCTCGTACCCCTTTAATGGTCACTGGATAGTGTAGCCAACCTCGAGCTTAATTGCGAGCATAAATACAGAGCAATCCGTAAACGGAGCCCAACACTCCATAAACCTATATATATTTGTGGGACGAGCTTGAAAACCTTGGTTCGAGCTGGCATAATCCCCCCTGCTGCACGTAAATCGGATCTACGTCCAGGGCCGTAGCGTGGGCACTATCGCCAAAAGAGGAATATCTCTGTGTAGATTGCGCACAGGGAGTTGCTTCTGTGCTATAGTTCAGGCTTGTTTGTTAACGCGACATGTTCGTTTGTCGCCCAAGGAGGGTCAGTTATGTCCAAAGTTTGCGAAGTTTGCGGTAAGCACCCCGTTGCCGGTCGCTCCATCAGCCACTCTCACCGCGTCACCAACCGTAAGTTCCGCCCCAACATCCAGCGCGTCTACGTCGTCGTCGATGGTCACCGTCGCAAGATGAACGTTTGCTCCACCTGCCTCAAGTCCGGCAAGGTTGCGCGCTCCTAAATAAGGTCTTACCAACAAGTACCTCGGACTCTCCGGGTCAAAGACCTCGCGTTCATATAGAACTTACCAAAGGCGCCCTCCCCTACGGAGGGCGTCTTTTTGCACTCATTGGGGACAGACTTATATGAGGGTTTGCAGATGTCAAAGGGATCATAGCCCAGCTGGTATGCCTTGTAACTAACGGTATGCCTCGAGCGAGTCGGACGCACCTTACACGGGATTGAAATGGATGTAATCGAGTAGCTGCACCGCCTGTGTGTCCGACTCAACCGCGACCCGCGAATAGCGATTATCAAACAGATGTCCCGTTTTCCCATTGAAATACTCATGAGAGTCTGTCCCCAATGAGCGGGGCGATGCAGCAGGCAGATAGTATTATTTAAAGCGTTTCAGTTTATTGAAGCGTTTTAGTGTGCCTTTTACGGGAATCTTACCGTTCACCGAATAATTTCTTGCTATCATGCAAGGCGTAGGGTAAATCTCCGATCGCAAGGAGACACAAATGGTGAAAAAGTCACCGGAAAACACTACTCCCGCAATTGTGGACAACGTAGAGGCGCTTGAGGCTAAGCTCGCTCAGATGCGAGAGGCCCAGGCGCTTTTTGCTACGTACACGCAGGAGCAGGTCGACAAGATCTTCTATGAGGCCGCCATGGCCGCCAACAAGGCTCGTATCCCGTTGGCGAAGATGGCCATCGAGGAGACCGGCCGCGGCGTTCTTGAGGACAAGGTCATCAAGAACCACTACGCCGCAGAGTACATCTACAACGCTTACAAGAATACCAAGACCTGTGGTGTCCTGGAGCGCGACGAGGCTTACGGCATCACCAAGATCGCCGAGCCCATCGGCATCGTGGGCGCCGTCATCCCGACGACCAACCCCACCTCCACCGCGATCTTCAAGACGCTGATCTGCCTGAAGACCCGCAACGCCATCATCATCTCCCCGCACCCGGCTGCCGCCAAGTGCACCATCGCCGCCGCCAAGCTCGTGCTTGACGCCGCCGTCAAGGCCGGCGCCCCCGAGGGCATCATCGGCTGGGTCGATGTCCCCTCCATCGAGCTGACTAACATGGTCATGCGCGACGTCGACATCATCCTCGCCACCGGTGGCCCGGGCATGGTCAAGGCCGCCTACTCCTCGGGCAAGCCCGCCCTGGGCGTTGGCGCCGGTAACACCCCGGTCGTCATCGACGACACCGCCGACGTTCTGCTCGCAGTCAACTCCATCATCCACTCCAAGACCTTCGACAACGGCATGATCTGCGCTTCCGAGCAGTCCGTGACCGTCATCGACACCATCTACGACCAGGTCAAGGCCGAGTTCCAGAAGCGCGGCTGCTACTTCGTCAAGCAGGGTGCCGAGATGGAGGCCCTGCGTGCCGCCATGTTCAAGAACGGCGCCCTCGATCACCGCATCCCCGGCATGGCTGCCGCCAAGATCGCCGAGCTCGCCGGCATCGAGGTTCCCGCCAAGACTAAGATCCTGATCGCCGAGGTCACCTCCACCGACCCCGCCAAGGAGGAGTTCTCCCACGAGAAGCTCTCCCCGGTCCTGGCCATGTACCACGCCAAGGACTTCCAGGAGGCCGTCGACAAGGCCGAGCACCTGGTGCTCGCCGGTGGCCCGGGCCACACCGCCTCTCTGTACGTGCACCCCGCCCAGGCCGAGAAGATCAGCCTGTTCGAGCACGTCATGAAGGCCTGCCGCATCGTCATCAACACCCCGTCCTCGCACGGTGGCATCGGTGACCTGTACAACTTTGGCATGAAGCCGTCTCTGACCCTGGGCTGCGGCTCCTGGGGCGGCAACTCCGTCTCCGAGAACGTTGGGGTGAAGCACTTGATCAACGTTAAGACTGTGGCCGAGCGCCGTGAGAACATGCTGTGGTTCCGCGCTCCCGAGAAGGTCTACTTCAAGAAGGGTTCCACGCCCGTCGCCCTCGACGAGCTGGGCAACGTCATGGGCAAGAAGCGCGCCTTCATCGTTACCGACCAGTTCCTCTTCAAGAATGGCAACACCCGCGCCATCGAGGCCAAGCTCGACGAGATGGGCATCGCCCACGACTGCTTCTACGACGTCGAGCCCGATCCGTCGCTGCAGTGCGCACGTCGCGGCGCCAAGCAGATGGCTCTCTTTGAGCCGGACGTCATCATCGCCGTCGGCGGTGGCTCCGCTATGGACGCCGGCAAGATCATGTGGATGATGTACGAGCACCCCGAGTGCAAGTTTGAGGACATGGCCATGGACTTCATGGACATCCGCAAGCGTATCTTCACCTTCCCCGAGATGGGCAAGAAGGCCTACTTCGTCGCCGTCCCGACCTCCTCGGGTACCGGCTCCGAGTGCACGCCGTTCGCCATCATCACCGACAAGGAGACCGGCATCAAGTGGCCGCTCGCCGACTACGCGCTGCTCCCCAACATGGCTATCGTCGACGCCGACAACTGCATGACCGCCCCGCGCGGCCTGACCGCTGCCTCCGGCATCGACGTCATGACCCACGCCATCGAGTCCTACGTCTCCATCATGGCTTCCGACTACACCAAGGGCCTCTCCGAGCGCGCTGCCAAGCTCGTCTTTGAGAACCTGCCCTCCAGCTTCACGAACGGCGCCAAGGACCCGCACGCCCGCGAGGAGATGCACAACGCCTCCTGCATGGCCGGTATGGCCTTCGCCAACGCCTTCCTGGGCCTCAACCACTCCATGGCTCACAAGCTCGGCGCTTTCCATCACCTGCCCCACGGCATCGCTAACGCCGTCATCCTGACCCGCGTCATGCGCTACAACGCCGCCGAGGCTCCCGTCAAGATGGGTACCTTCTCCCAGTATCCTTACCCCAACGCGCTGCACAACTACGCCGAGATGGCCAAGTACTGCGGCATCGAGGGCAAGGACGACAAGGAGGTCTTCGAGAACTTCATCACGAAGCTCGAGGAGCTCAAGGACTTCATCGGTGTCAAGAAGACCATCGCCGACTACGGTGTTGACGAGCAGTACTTCCTCGACACCCTCGACGAGATGACCGAGCAGGCATTCAACGACCAGTGCACCGGCGCTAACCCGCGCTACCCGCTCATGAGCGAGATCAAGGAGCTCTACCTGGACGCCTACTACGGCCGCGAGCCCCAGGACTACGCCGTCTGCTAGTTTTTAGCACGGTTTTTTGCGGCGGGGG
>UQHW01000008.1 GCA_900540935.1 uncultured Collinsella sp.
ATACCATCGAGAACAACCTGGGGCCTCTCGTCTCCGCCCACAACGTCTACACAAACGCGAACGTTACTCATTTCATATGCTCCTTATACAAAAATGGCCGACTCATTGAGCCGGCCATTGTGGTTCCAGTTGGAACGGCATCGTATCCAGAGTATACAGTTACTCGGTAACGATAACCTCGCGGTCCTTGTAGAAACCGCAGCTGGGGCACACGTGGTGCGGGAGCTTAACAGCGCCGCAACGGGGGCACGTGGACTGAGCCGCAGCCGAGATCTTCATGTTGGCGGAACGACGGGTATGGGTGCGGATACGACCCTGCTTTTGTTTAGGTACGGGCATAGTGACCTTCCTTATGAACTATCCAGTGTGGCGATTACGCGCAAGTAGCGATACTACCACAGTTTTACTCGTCAAGCTTGAGATTCTTCAATGCTGCAAATGGATTTTCCGTGGCAGCGGCCCATTCGGCCTCCGCTTTGGCGGCGCAATCGCATTGCTCGACGTTGAGATTGATGCCGCAGGTGGGGCAAAGGCCGCGGCAATCGGGCTTGCACAGGACAACGAACGGCGTGTCCATGACGACCGCGTCGTTGATGGGCTCGCCCAGATCGACAATGCGATCCTCGCCCAGCAACTCGTAGCCGTCTTCGTAGGCCTCGGGGTCCTCGGGCTCGTTAAAGAGGTAGAACTCCTCGATCTCGCCTGCGATATCAAACGATGCGGGCTCCAGGCAGCGATCGCACTCGCCGGTGGCGTGAGCGCGGACCATGCCCGAAAGCAGAACACCGGTACCGGCGTTGGTAAAGACCACGTCGTAGGAAATGCCGTCCTGCAGCTGGTACTCCTTCTCGCCCACCGTGTAGGTGGCGACATCGACCTTGCCGGTCAGCGGATAAGAGTCTCCGGGAAACTCGAGCTGCTCGGAAAGATCGACGGTTACGCTCGGGAACTCAGCCATTACCACTGACCGTTCTGCTGGGCGGCGCCCTCGTTGAGCTGCTGACGGCAACGAGTGACGGTGCCGGTCAGACTCTTAAGGTTCTCTTCGAGGTGCGTAAAGACCTGCTCGGCGTAATCCTCGGCGGCATAACGCGTCTCGCGCTCGTACTGCTGGGCACGGTCGCGGATGTCGTCGGCCTGCTGCTGGGCTAAGCGGACGATCTCCTGCTCACCGGCAATGGTGAGCGCCTGCTGCTGAGCATCGGCAATGATGGAATCAGCCTGAGCGGCGGCGGAGGCCATAAGCTCCTCGCGCTCTTTGAGGATACGGCGGGACTTCTGCCACTCCTCGGGATAGCTCATGCGGATCTCATCGAGGATGTTAAAGAAGACGTCGGCGTCGATAACCTTCATCTGGGCGTTCTTGCCGAACGGCGTCTTAGCCTCTTCGATGAGCCCCTCGAGCTCGTCGACAAGACTCACGATCCTGTCGCCAGGAAAATTCTCGCCCGGCATCCGGTCTCCTTTCATAGGTAACATATCATCGTGTTAGTTTACCACATGCCACCAGGCAATAAAAAACGTCACGAAAAGCGATGTTTGAGTGCTTCGACCACGTTGGGCGGCACAAACGTCGACACATCGCTGCCAAGCGACGCAATCTGGCGCACCACCGAGCTCGAGATGTACCCGTACTGTGGAGCACTCATGACAAAGATGGACTCCAGCTCGCTATCGAGGCGATAGTTGAGGTCGGCCTGCTGCAGCTCATACTCAAAGTCGGTCATGGCGCGCAGACCCTTAACCACGGCACCCGCCCTCTGTTCACGTGCAAAGTCGACCAGCAGGCCGGTGAAGGGCAGTACCTCGACGCCGTCCAAATCACCAAGGGCCTCGCGGGCCAGCGCCACGCGCTCGTCGAGCATAAAGGTGGTACCCACGCCGTTTTTACCCTGCGATTCGGCCACGGCGACGATCACGCTGGGAAAGATGCGGCGAGCTCGGCGGATCACGTCGATATGGCCAAAGGTGATGGGATCGAAGGTGCCCGGGACGATCACGCGGTTGATGGTGTCACTCATGAGCATCCTCCTGAAACGTCGTGCCGTCGCTGTCATCGGCATCGGTGGCGGTATCGTCATCCTCGCCCTCGCCGTCCCAACGGAGCAGGTCGACCGAGGTGATGCCATAGCGTTTCTCACGCACGGTTACAAAGCCGGCAGGATGTGCACCCGCGTCGGCGGCAGCATGCTCAAACAGAGCATAGGCACCCGGGGTGAGCAGACCCTGCTGGGCCAGGTTCTGCAGCAGCTCGTCGACCGGCTTGGCACCAAAAGCATAGGGCGGGTCGAGCAAGACCAGATCAAAGGGGCCGCCCGGTACACGACCGCGCGAGGCACTCGCCAGCATGTCACCCGTGACCACGCGCCAACGCGCACGGTCACGGCAGAGCGACTCGATATTCTTGGTAATGAGCCGCGCGGCGTTGCGATCGATCTCAAACGTCGTGAGCGAGCGGGCCCCACGAGAGAGCATCTCTAACCCTAAGGCACCGGAGCCGCCAAAGGCGTCCAGCACACGGACCTCGTCCAGATCGAAGTCGAATGCCGACATGACCATAGATGCGCATGCCTCGCGCACGCGATCGGTCGTGGGGCGGGTAACATCGCGACCACGGGGCTCCTCGATCTTACGACCGCGCCATTCGCCGCCGATGATTCTCATCCTCCGCTGACCTCCTTAAATATGTGTCGATATCGCATGGCGACCGCATCGCGCAGAGGGCGCGTCGCCACAGAGTCAAGGTTGCAAGCATACCGCAAGAGCTCGACCGCGTCCAAATGGGCCCACTCGATCAGCTCCTCGTCGGCATCCAGGTCGACAAAGCGCAGGGTCACACCGCCATGCTGACGGTACCCCAGGATTTCGCCCTCGTGGCGCAGACGCAGGTCCATCTGGGCGAGCGTAAAGCCATCCGAGCTTTTTTCGAGCGATTGCAGACGATCTTGCGCCGCCGATGCGCCGCCGTTGCCCTTGGAGTGCGTCATGACCAGGCACGTGCCCGACACGCCGCCACGGCCCACGCGGCCTCGCAGCTGGTGCAAGGCAGCCAAACCAAAGCGCTCGCCGTTCTCGATGACCATGACGGTGGCGTTAGGCACGTCGACGCCCACCTCGACCACCGTAGTCGAGACGAGCACGTCAATCTCGCCACGCTTGAAGGCATCGATAACCTGGTCCTTCTCCCCCGCCGGCATGCGGCCGTGAAGGCGCTCGACGGTAAGCCCCGGCAACGCAAGACGCAGGCGGTCGAGCTCGGTTGCCGTATCGTGCAGCGGCACGGGGACGGTTACGCGGCCCTCGTCGTCGCGAGCAATACCGGGCACGTCTTCCAGCTCATCGGCCGAGTCACTCGGCTCCACGAGCGGGCAAATCACGTAGGCCTGCTGCCCCTTCTCGTGAGCCTCGCGAATGGCGCCATAGGCGAGGTCTCGACTCGACTCGGTGAGCACGCGTGTCGTCACGCCAGCGCCAGGGACTGGCCGATGGCGGATGATACTCGTGTCCAGATCGCCGTAGACCGAAAGCGCCAGCGTACGCGGGATGGGCGTTGCCGTCATAACGAGCAGATCGGCACCGGGGCCCTTCGCGCGTAGTGCGTTGCGTTGGCCTACGCCAAAGCGGTGCTGTTCGTCGATGACAACAAGCGACAAGTGCTTAAAGTTCACGTCTTCGGAAAGAACAGCATGGGTGCCAAAGAGGACATCGAGCTCGCCGGACTGCAGCTGCTCATGGATCCGCTCGCGCTCGGCCGCCGGAGTGGCACCCGTCAGAAGCGCCCAGGACATGCCGGTCTGCGAGAGCAGAGGGCCGGTCTTATCGGCATATTGGCGCGCCAGCACGCCCGTGGGCGCCATAACGCAGGCCTGCGTGCCGCTATCGGCAGCCACAGCCAGCGCGCAGGCGGCAACGGCGGTCTTACCGGTACCGACATCGCCCAGCAGCAGACGGTTCATCACGCGCCCGCCATCGCACATATCGTGCAGGATATCTTGGAACGCGGCCTCCTGCTCGTCGCTCAGCGAAAACGGCAGGGCTTGCTTGAGCACGGCCAGGTGCTCGCCCGCGATGTGGGCATAGGGCACCACATCGACCAGGCCGCCGTCGTTGCGCAGACGCAGCGCCAGCTGCAGGTAGAGGCACTCCTCGTAGGCAAGACGCCGGCGTGCGATGTCGCGCTCAGCCATGCTCGAGGGAAAGTGGATCGAACGCAACGCGCGGGCATTGCTCATGAGCTTCCGCTTTGCGCGCAGCGGCGCGGGAATCGGATCGAACGGATTGCCGACGACCTCGAGCGCGCCGCTTACGATGCGGCGCATCCACGCCTGGCTCACGCCATCGCTCACGTAATGGACCGGCAGAATGGTACCTGCGGCGCGCCCGTCCTCGAGCTTTTCAAAGTGGGGCGAGGCCATCCGCTTAAAACCGTAGGCAAACTCGACCTTGCCCATCACGGCCAGGCGGTCGCCCTGCTTAAGCTGCTGGGCAATCCAGGGCTGGCGGAAAAAGGCGACCTGTAGCACGCCCGTCTCGTCAACAAGTGAGACCTCGGTCACCTGCATGCGCGGGCGCGGCTGCTTTTGGACGATACGGTCGACCGTGGCGATGATGGTGCACACGGTACCGATGGGCGCCATCTCGATGGACCACGAACGGGTAAAGTCGAGGTATCGATGAGGGATATGGAGAAGGAGGTCCCCCACCGTCCGAATTCCCAGACGGCGAAGGGCCTCCTCACGTTTACCCGAAACATATTTGAGTCGCGCGATATCCTCGTCGAGCGCATTGCTCTGGGCAAAGCGCTCCGAGACGCGCGGCACGGAGCACAGCTCGGACATGGGCAGTTGCCTACTCGATCGAGAAGATCACGGGATAGAGCGGCTGCTCGCCACGATGGGCGTCAATCTCCAGATCGGGCTGAGCCTCCTCGATAGCGTCGACGATCTCCTGGAAGGCCTCATCGGACAGCTCCTCGCCAGCCAGAATCGTCAGCGCGTCGCCTTCCTCTTCCTCCTGCATGCGGTTGATGCAATCGAGCGTGACCTGCTTCACGTCGGAGCCGACCACGTCGATAGAGCCGGCAATGATACCCATGACGTCACCGGAGTGAATCGGCGAGCCGTCCGAGGCGCTGGAGTCGCGCACGGCGCGGGTGACCTCGCCATCGCGGACCTCGCTGATGGCGTCGACCATAGCGGCGACGGCATCCTCGAGCTCGGAATCGGGCAGGACCGCGAACAGCGCGGAGAAGGCCTGCGGGACGGTCTTGGTGGGAACGACGGCGACCTTCTTGTCCGTGCAGGCAGAAGCGGCAGCCTCGGCAGCCATGCGGATGTTGCCGTTATTGGGCAGGATGATGACCGAGGTCGCGTTGACCTGGTCCACGGCACCCAGCAGATCTGCAGTCGAGGGGTTCATGGTCTGGCCACCCGAGACGATCACGTCGACGCCAAGGGACTTGAGGATGTCGGCCTCGCCGGAACCGGCGGCAACGGCGACAAAGCCCAGCGCCTTGGCGGGCTCGGCGGCCTTTTCCTGGTCCTCGTGAATCTTGGCGGTACGGTCGTGGGCCTCCATCTCCATGTTGTGGATAAAGACCTCGTAGATCTGACCAAGCTGCAGCATGTGCTCGAGCACCAGGTTGGGGGTGTTGGAGTGCACATGGATCTTGTAGTCGGGATAGGCGCCCACGAGTAGCTCACAGTCGCCCATGGAACCCAGGAACTTAAGGCACTCGTCCTCGTCAAACGGGGCGTCGGCCTTAAACAGGAACTCGTTGCAGTAGCGGAACTCCGAGCCCTCCCAATCGTCGTTGGCCTCGATCTCAACGCGACCAAGGGCCGCGTCGCGGGCAGAGCCAGCGGAATCAAACGTGGCGGAGAAATCCTCGACAACGGTGCTGCGGCCAAGCGCGGCGGCAACAAAGTTCTCAAGGAAAATAGCAAAGCCGAAGGCGCCGGAGTCAACCACGCCGTTCTCCTTCAGAACGGGCAGCAGGTCGGGCGTGCGAGCGACGGACTGATATGCCTCGACGACGATGGCGTCGAGCGCGTCCTCGGCCGAGAACTTCTTCTTCTCGCACTCGTCTGCCTTGGTCGAGACATCGCGCAGGACCGTGAGGATCGTGCCCTCGATGGGCTTGCGGACAGCCTGGAAGGCAACCTTGACGGCGCGACGGAAGGCGAAGGCGATATTGGCGGACGTAATAGGCTCGTCGGCAGAGACAAGGCCCTCGGCCACGCCGCGCAGGATCTGCGACGTGATGACGCCGGAATTACCGCGGGCACCCATGAGGGAGCCGTGGGTGATGGCGCCGGCGATGGCCTCCATATCGGCATCGGCGGGAAGGGCGGAAAGCTCCTTGGTCACCGAGGCGAGCGTGAGCGACATGTTGGTGCCGGTGTCGCCGTCGGGTACGGGGAAGACGTTGAGCTTGTTGATCTCCTCGGCCTTGTCGGAAACGGCAGCCGCAGCGATCGGAAAACAGGTGCGAATGGTCTTTGCAATCATGGGTATTTGAATCTCCGTTTTCGGATGCTAGTTCAGACGGCTCTTGAGCGCGTCAATGTGGATGCCGATCTTAAGGCTGGCGGGATCGATCTGGGCGATCTCCTGCAGGGTAAAGGCAACGGAGCTCGAAAGATTGTGGCAGACGGACTTCATGTTGACGCCGTTCTCGAGCACGACGTGAAGATCGACCGTAAGGCCGTTCTCGTCGGCAAAGACAAGCACGCCCTTGCGGAGGCGCTGACCGGCAAGCAGGCGCACGCTCTCGGCGCCCTGGAGCTGTTCGGCCATACCGACGACGCCATAGCACGTCATCGCGGCATAACCGGCAATATCGGCAATAACGTCGTTCGAGACGCTCAGACTGCCGTTAATGGTCTCAGACACAAGAATCTCCTTATCTGGTGCTCGCGGCACCATCTCGTGGGAGCAATCATCGCAATATTCTACAACGACCGCGCCATGTTGAGGTGGTGGGTCACGGGATTACATCCTCGACACGAAATGTTGATATGGCAACGTTCGTGCCAGGCGATCGCGGCATGAAAAAACCCGCCGCATAAGCGGCGGGTTTTACAACCTGGCTCCCCGGGTAGGACTCGAACCTACAACAGCGCGGTTAACAGCCGCGTGCTCTACCATTGAGCTACCGAGGAATAGGTGCGTGCTCTCAAGCAACGAAGATTATTATACGGACGAATCAGCTCAGGGCAAGAACTTTTTTGAGAATTTTTCCGACCTAGTCATTGGGGGCGTCCCCAACGACTACATGAAAGCGCCCTCAAGCGGATGTGCTTGAGGGCGCTTCTTGCTTGACTAGCTTTCGATATAGTCTTTGAGCTTGCTGGAGCGGCTGGGGTGGCGGAGCTTGGCAAGGGTCTTGGACTCGATCTGGCGGATACGCTCGCGCGTGACGCCAAACTCGCGGCCGACTTCCTCGAGCGTGCGGGGATGTCCGTCGACAAGGCCAAAGCGCAGCTCGATAACCTTGCGCTCACGATCGGCAAGCGAGTCGAGCACCTGGGTGAGCTGCTCCTGCAGCATGGAGAAGCTGGCGGCATCGGGCGGAACGATAGCCTGGGAGTCCTCGATGAAGTCTCCCAGCTGGGAATCCTCTTCCTCGCCGATAGGGGTCTCGAGAGACACGGGCTCCTGCGAGATCTTCTGGATCTCGCGGACGCGGTCGGCACTCATGTCCATCTCGGCACCGATCTCCTCGGGGGTCGGGTCGCGACCCAGGTCCTGGAGAAGCTGACGCTGCACGCGGACGAGCTTGTTGATGGTCTCGACCATGTGCACGGGAATACGGATGGTACGGGCCTGGTCGGCGATAGCACGCGTGATGGCCTGACGGATCCACCACGTGGCGTACGTGGAGAACTTAAAGCCCTTCTGGTAGTCGAACTTCTCGACGGCGCGGATCAAACCGAGGTTGCCCTCCTGGATCAGGTCCAGGAACAGCATGCCGCGACCGACATAGCGCTTGGCGATGGAGACGACCAGGCGCAGGTTGGCGCTGATGAGCGCCTGCTTGGCCTCGAGGCCGACGTTCTCGATACGGGTCAGGCGACGCATCTCGGCGCGGGTGAGCTCGATCTCGCCCGCCTCGGCGGCCTCGAGCTTCTCGGTGGCATCGAGACCGGCCTCGATCTTCATGGCCAGATCGACCTCTTCGGAGGCGGTCAGCAGGTCGACCTTACCGATCTCCTTAAGGTACATACGAACCGGGTCGCCGGTCAGCATTACCGTGGAGGCATCGATACCGCGCACGCGCGAGCGCGAACGGGACGTGCGCACGGTGCGCTTCTTCTTGCTCTTGGAAGAACCCATCTCGGCGTCGGCCTGACGGGCCATCTTAAGCTCGTGATCGTCGAGCGAGCCGGAATCGTGCTCGTCGTCATCGAAATCGTCGGTATTGCTATCGTTATCGTCATCGTCGACGTCAATGGGGGCGTCGTCGTTTCCGCTCGCGGAGATAATCTGGATGCCGCTGTTGCGCAGCGCGGAATACACCGCGTTGAGCTGCTCGTCAGACACATCGATATCCTTCAGGGCGACCTGAATCTCGTCCTCGGTTACCGAAGTCCTGTTTGAGCCGTTGCCCATGAGCTTTGCAACGTAGGATTCCAGCCCAGTACCCGTGCTCTCACTCTTATTTGGCACAGATTCTCCCTTCATAGTCCACAGGACTCATTACTTTAGCACACACCTACACGTCTATACCCAAAATTCAGACTGGATATAGGCGCAAATACGCTGGTTGACCACAACATCTAGGCCTGCTCGGCGCCCGCAGTCTCCAAACCGATCAAACGGAACGGATCCGCCACGCCGCCGATCGACTTTTGGAGCTCGCGCTGGCGCTGAGAATCTTGCATCGCCTGCATCGTCAGCACACGGCGTGCCTCATCGTCGAGCGACCGGTCCTGGCGAAGCTTGGCCTGTGCGGCGCGCATGCGGCGCTTGATGGTGTAGAGTTCGAGGGTGTCGAGCATAAACACGATGTTCGTCTCGGTGGGGTGCTTACTCGTCGACGAAATGCGCCCCGCGCTGACAAGCGACGCTGCCTCGGGACACACGGCGCGCGCCGCATCCATGCACGCCGTGGGGTCGGTGCCCGGCGGCGTCGCGAGCACGGCCCACGCGATGGACTCGTGACGCGGATCCACCCACTCGATCGAGCAGATGCGGTCGGCATACGTGCGGAACAGGTCGGGGTAGCTCGTGAGCATCGTCAGCAGCTCGCGCTCCCCCGCCAAAGACTTTCGTTCCAGGTCGGTCAGCACGATCGGCATCGTCGGTGCCGTAGACGCGCCCGCTGTGCCGGCAACCGGCGCCGCGCCATCCATGCCAGCCGGCACATCGATCGGCGGCACATCGTCGACGACCTCGACCGGCGCGGCCCCGTAGGCCTCGAGCGGCACATAGTCGTACGGCTCTTCCTCGACCGTTGTGGACACCGACGGCGTCGCACCCGACGCCCAGGCACCGCGAGACGCCCCCTGCGAACCAGACGCCCGACCGCCCGCGCTGTCTGCACGCTCGGCCTGCGCCCGCTGGCGCTCGTAGTTCTGCTCGCGACGACGCTCGGCGTCCTCGCGCTTGGCAACATCGCGAAACACGCGTCCCGAGCTTGAGCGCACCGTCTCCAAATCCAAACCCAGCAGGTCGGCAATCTGGATAAAGTACGTATCGATCATGTAGCTATCGCGCAGCGGATAGATGAGCGTCAGCGCATCCTCGAGCGCCTTGACACGACCGCCCGGCGTGGTGATGTCGCTCGACTCCTGCAGTGAGCGGTACACAAAGTCCATGAGGGGCTCGGCGGCGTCGATGCGCGCCTGCAGTGCCTCGCCCCCATGCGCGGTGATGAACTCCATGGGGTCGTTGCCGTCGGGAAGCACCACGCAGCGCAGGTCCATCGAATCCTGCTCGATAAACTGAATCGCGCGGCGAGCGGCCTTTTGACCGGCGGCGTCGCCATCGAACATATATACAATGCGCTTGGCAAAACGGGTGAGCGTCTTTACATGATGTTCCGTCAGCGCCGTGCCCAGCGTGGCGACGACGTTTTTGATCCCCGCCTCCCAGCAGGCGATGCAGTCGGTATATCCCTCCACCACGATGGCGGTATCCTGCGCGACGATAAACTCCTTGGCCCAGTTAAAGCCATAGAGGTTTCGCTTTTTATGGAACACGCTCGTCTCGGCAGTGTTGAGGTACTTAGGCTGGCCGTCGCCCATAATGCGCCCGCCAAAGGCGATGTTATGACCCTGCTCATCAAAAATGGGAAACATCACGCGGTCGTAAAAACGGTCGGCAAGCTGCCCGCGCCCACGGCTCACGGCCACGTTGGCATCGATCATCTCCTGCGGGGTAAAACCCGCCTGCGACAGATGCGACACCAGCGCGTTGCGACCCGGCGCAAAGCCCAGGCAGTAGCGGCGGCAGACATCGCCGCCTATACCGCGGCTGGCGAAGTACTCGCGCGGACGGCTGTCCTTACCACGCATGAGCATGGTGTGGTAGAACTGGGCGGTCTCGGCGCACAGATCGTAGATGCGGGCGCGCTTGGTGCCGCGCTCGCGATAAGCGCCGGTATCGTGCAGCTCAATGCCGGCACGGTCGGCCAGGTAGCGAATCGACTCGGGAAAGCTCAAGTTCTCGCGCTTCATGATGTAAGTGAAGACGTCGCCGCCCTCGCCACAGCCAAAGCAGTGCCACACCTGCGTAGCGGGGATAATGTGGAACGACGGGGTCTTTTCGCCATGGAAGGGGCAGCAACCCCAAAACTCATGGCCGCGGGGCTTGAGCTCAACCGTTTCCTGCACGATGGCAACCAGATCGGACGCAGCGCGTACCTGGTCTTTTTCCTCATCGCTAATCACAGATGCTCACCCCCTGCTCACCCAAGTTATGGCGAATATCGTCAATATTACCCTCGACGGTCGCGATAAGCTCGTCCAGCGAATCGAACACGCGCGATGGGCGCAGCCAGCGCGTAAACGCCAGCGACACCGAGGCGCCGTACAGGTCGCCCGCATACCCGATCAAGTTGGCCTCGAGATGCGCCGAGGCGGCATCGTCGGCATACGTCGGCGGCAGCCCCACGTTGACGGCAGCAGGCCATACGGTATCGTCGACCAGCACCAGGCCCTCGTAGACGCCATCGGCAGGCACCTGAATGCCCTCGGGCACCTGGATGTTTGCCGTGGGAAAACCCATGTCGGAACCCTGATGACGACCGCCAGCAACAATACCTCGCAGCATGTACGGGCGACCGAGCAGCTCGGTGGCAAGCTCAACATGTCCCTGTCCCAGCTCATGACGAATGCGGGTGGCGCAAATGGCCTCACCGCCCTCGCAAAGCAAGTCGTGCCCGTATACGTCAACGCCGCGCTCGGCACCCCAGGCGCGCATCTCGGCAACACCAGAAGCACCGCCACGACCCAGCCTAAAGTCGCTGCCAACGCGAATCGATCGAATGTCGACCAGACGCGACACCAGCGAGAGAAAAGCAACATGGTCAAGCGCCGCAACCTCAGGCGTAAAGGGAACGGCCACCACCGCATCGACCCCAGTTTGAGCCAGGGCATGCAGACGGTCGGCCGTCGTCATCAATTTTTGAGCGGGCGAAGGGCTCACCACGACGTCCGGGTCGGGATCGAAGGTAACTACGACCGCCTTGCAGCCATGGGCACGGGCATCACGGACAAGCGCCGCAATGAGCTCCTGGTGTCCACGGTGCACGCCATCGAACACGCCGATGGCAATCGATGCGGCACCCAGGTGCTCACACTTATCAAACACATCGGCAGTAACGATGCGAGCCTCGTCCGACTCGCCCGCGAAAAAGATACGCGCGAGCTCGCGAGCGGACAACATCATCGAACACCGCCGATTGCCTGCGGAAACACGTGCTCCATGACAAAGCGGCCACCCTCAATGCGGGCGAGCGCCTTGAGTCCCCCATCGAGCACCAGCGCAAACGGCGCCTTCGAGGCATCGAAATCGGCAAGCGCACGCTCAACGGGAATGCGTCGGCCGCAGAGAAGGTCGTCGGCAAGATTGCCCGGCAAGTCAACACGTGTGGCGCCCAGGGCCGCAATGGGATCCAGGGCAAAGCCAGCCGCGAACTCGGGAGAAAGCTCCTCGACCGCATGACAGGCGCCAATGGAAACAACACCGGAGGCCGTGCGGCGCAGCGCGGAAATATGCGCGGCGCTATCGCAAGCGCGGCCCAGGTCGCGAGCGAGCGCACGGATATAGGTGCCCTTGCTCACCGAGAACGCCACGGTCCACACACACGTATCACCTTCGCCGCCCACGGCGATCAGGTCGGCGGCATAGACCTCGACGGGGCGCGGAGGTAGGTCCACCGCATTGCCCTCGCGAGCAGACTTGTAGGCGCGAACGCCATTGACCGAGATAGCAGAAAACGCCGGCGGCACCTGCATCTGCGGGCCCAGCATGGCGGCCAAGCGCTCACGAGCATAGGCAGGATCGCGGAGCTCGTTGGCAACAGCCACCGTGCGGACCGCCTCGCCCTCCGCATCATCGGTATTGGTCTCGGCGCCAAACGAAATATCGGCAACGTAGCTTTTGGTATCGAGCGTGAGCATGCCCAGCAGACGGGTGGCCTGGCCCACACCCACCACCATGACGCCAGATGCCATGGGGTCGAGCGTGCCGGCATGGCCGACGCGCCGCTCATGGAGGGCGCGTCGGCATTGCGAGACCACATCGTGGGACGTGCAGCCCACCGGCTTATCGACGGCGAGCAGCATATTCAATTGAGAAGGCGTTCGACGAGCCATGTACCATCCAATAAGTTAGAGCTCGACGGTCACCGAAGCGGGATCCTCCCCCACCAGCTCGGCCAGCATGGGAAGTGCCACGGCGAGCGTCTCGCGAATTGTTCCGTTGTTGGAAAAGCCGGCGGCGGCATGATGCCCGCCACCGCCAAAGTTGGCAGCAATCTCGGACACATTGAGGTCGCCCTTGGAGCGCAGGTTGCCGCGCACCCTGGTATCGCCCTCAATGCCCTTCAGGAACAGGCAGACCTCCACGCCCATCACCGAGCGCACCACGTCAACCAGGCCGTCGCACTCATCCGAGGTGACACCGCAAGCCTCAAGGTCACTCTGGTACGCGTAGCTATACGCGACACGCCCGTGGGCCACCGTCTTGATGCGGCCCATAACGATGGACTTGAGGTGCAAAAACTCAACGCGCATGCTCTGGTATACCTCGAGCGCAACGCGCGCCGGATCGGCACCGTGGGCAACCAGACGCGAGGCCGCATGGAACGCGGCGGCATCGGCGTTTTGGTACTGGAAACGGCCGGTATCGGTAACCAAGCCGCACAGTAGGCAGGTCGCAACGCCATCACGTGCGACAATGCCACAATTGTCCAAGAAACGGTCGATGATCATAGCGCAGGCTGCAGTTTCGACGCGCCTCAGGCTGAGCTCGGCAAACTCCTCGCGCGCCGGATGGTGGTCGAAACACACCACATGCGCCGAGCGGCGAAGCACCGCGGCGGAGTTATTGAGACGCTCGACGACCGGCACGTCCACCGAGATGAACAGGTCAGGATTGCCGGTGTACGAAGATGCCGGCACCAGGCGATCGGAGCCTTCCATAAAGCGGTAGATGCGCGGAACCGGGTCATCGTCTGCCAGCAGCAGCGCAATGTCCTTGTTGGGGAAAAACTTCATGAGCGAAAGGCCCAGACCCAATACGGAGCCCAAGGCATCGCCATCGGGAGAAGTATGTCCCGAAATCGCAATGGAGGACGCACCCTCGATGAGCTCGAGGATGCGTCGCTGAATATCTGCAGACTCGCACGAGGCGAGGTCGGCGGAATTAGTCATCTAAAGCTGCCTCCTGGGCGGCATCCGCTATCGGATAGCCGTCCTCGTCCTTTTCGATCGCAAGCGTGGCGGGAACGTTTTCCAGCGCACGCGTGATGCGCTCGGCCTCATCGGTCGAGCGATCGATGCGAAAATCGAGCTCGGGCGTGACACGCCAATCGAGCGAGCGAGCCAACAGGCTGCGAATACGGCCCTTGGCGCTTGCGAGCGCCTCCATGACCTCGTCGTAGCGGCTCGCATCGCACGACACGTACACGCGCGCGAACGAACGGTCCACCGCGACCTCGACCGCAGTCAAAGTAACCAGGTCGAGACGCGGATCGGAAACCTCAAAGAGCAGGATATAACCGAGCTTCTCGCGAAGCTGCTCGCCCAGACGGCGGGTTGCCTGCGTTTGCTTCATAGCGCTACCCCCTACTCGGTACGGGCAACCTGGTCGATGCGGTAACCCTCGATCTGGTCGCCGGGCTTGATGTCCTGGAAGTTCTCCAGACCAATGCCGCCCTCGGAACCGCTCTTGAGGCTCTTGGCCTCGTCCTTGTAGTGGCGCATCGAGGCGATCTTGCCGTTGAAGACCACGATGCCGTCGCGCACCAGGCGCACGGAATCGGTCGCGGCGATCTCGCCCTCCTCGACGCGGACACCGGCGGCGATACCGACTTTGGGCACCTTGAAGGTGTCCAGGACGGTCGCAGCACCCGTGGAGACCTCGACCTCGGTGGGCTTGAGCATGCCGATACGGGCGGCGTCGAGCTCCTCGAGGCACTTGTAGATGACGTCGTAGCAACGGATCTCGACGCCCTCACGCTCGGCGGCGGAGCGGGCCTTACCGTCGGGACGGACGCCAAAGCCGATGATGATGGCGTTGGAGGCGTCGGCCAGGACGACGTCGGTCTCGTTGATGGCGCCAACGGCAGAGTGGATCGTGTTGATGCGAACCTCGGACTGATCCATCTTGTCGAGCGAGTCCTGAAGGGCCTCGATGGAGCCCTGGACGTCGGCCTTGATGATCAGGTTGAGCTCCTTGACCTCGGCGTCGGCGATGGTCTCGAAGAGGTTCTCGAGCGTGACGTGCTTGACGCGGCTCTGCTCCTCGATACGGGCCTTGAGCGAACGCTCGTCGGCAAGGGCGCGAGCCTCGCGCTCGTCCTCGAACACGCGGAACTCGTCACCGGCGTTGGGCACGGACTGCAGGCCCAAAATCTCGACGGCGTCGGAGGGACCGGCCTCGGTGACGGCGCGACCCTTGGGGTCGAGCATAGCACGGACGCGGCCATAGGTAAGGCCGGCGACCAGCGTATCGCCCACGTGCAGGGTGCCGCGGGTCACGAGCACGGTAGCGACCGAGCCGCGGCCCTTGTCGAGCTTGGCCTCGAGGACATTGCCGGAGGCAAAGGTGTCCGGGTTGGCCTTAAGCTCGAGCACGTCAGCCTGGAGCAGCACGGTCTCCAGAAGGTCATCGATACCGATCTTCTGCTTGGCCGAGATGTTGACGAACATGTTCTGTCCGCCCCACTCCTCGGGGATGACGCCGTACTCGGTGAGTTCCTGACGCACACGGTCGGGGTTGGCACCGGGCTTATCAATCTTGTTGACGGCAACGACGATGGGTACGCCGGCGGCCTTGGCGTGGTTGATCGACTCGACCGTCTGGGGCATGACGCCGTCATCGGCGGCGACGATCAGGATGACGATGTCGGTCACCTTGGCGCCACGCGCACGCATGGCCGTAAAGGTGGCGTGACCCGGGGTATCAATAAAGGTTATCTTGCGGTCGTTGATCATGACCTGCGAAGCGCCGATGGCCTGCGTAATGCCGCCCGCCTCGCCGGCAGCGACGCCGGTGTGACGGATGGCGTCGAGCAGCGACGTCTTGCCGTGGTCGACGTGACCCATGACGGTGACGACCGGGGCGCGCGGCTTAAGGTCGGCGGGATCGTCGTAGAACGAGAAGGTGTTCTCCTCCTCGGGGGTGATGATCTTGATCTGACGGCCCAGGTCGTCGGCGACGAGCTCGACGAGGTCGTCGGACATGGACTGCGTCATGGTAAGCGGCGTACCCAGCAGGAACAGGCGCTTGATGATGTCGTTGGCCGGAACGTCGAGCGCCTCGGCAAGCTCCTGGACGGTAACGCCCTGGGAGACCTTGATGGCGTCGAGGTCCTCGGGGTTCACGCCCTGGGCCAGCGCCTCCTCTATCTTGCGCTCCTCCTGAGCCTTGGCAGCCTCGCGCTCGCGCTTCTCCTTGCGCTTCTTGCGGCGACCGGTGGACTCGCGAGAGGCCTCCTCGACGGCAGCACGAGCCTCCTCGAGCACCTTCTCGCGGCTGTACTCCTCGGCCTCGCGAGCCATGCGGCTGTAGTGGTCCTCTTCGTTGTTGTGACCGCCCTTGCGCTTCTTGCCCTTGCCCTGCTTGTCGGGGTTGGGGAAATCCATGCCGGCAGCGACGTTGTTGCTGGCGTTGGTGCGATGGCTGTGCGGACGGCTCTCGGAGGCGTTGCGCTCGGAGTTGTTGTCCGAGGCGTTGCGATCGTTACGACGGCCACCGCGGCGGTCGTTGTTGCCGCCACGACGGTTACCGCGCTCGGCGGCGCGCTCGGCCTTGGCCTTGTCCTCGGCGTCCTTCTTCTCCTTGAGCACGGTCTCCTGTGCGGCGATCTGGTCGAGCAGAGAACGGAAGCGCGAACCGGAGTCGGAAGCGGGAACGGCGCGGCGCTGGGCCTCGCGGGCAGCCTCCTCCTTCTCGCGGGCAAGGCGCTCCTGCTCGGCCTTCTTCTTGGCCTCGGCCTCGGCGCGAGCAGCCTCCTCGGCAGCCTGGGCTGCGGCAAACTGGCGGCGCTCCTCCTCGCGGGCCTTCTCGGCGGCGATGCGCTCGCGCTCGGCCTCGGCGGCGCGTGCGGCCTCCTCGGCGGCAGCCGCCTGCTCCTCGGCCTGCTTGGCGGCCTCGACTTCCTTGGCGCGGGCCTCGATCACCGAGGCGAGCTGCTTACGAACCATGGCGACATAGGCGTCCTCCAAGGTGGAGGAAGCGGACTTAGCGGGAATCTTCATATCGGCGAGATGACCCATCAGTTCCTTGGAGGTCATGCCGAACTCTTTGGCCAGGGTGGACACACGGACTTTTGCCATATGACTTCACCTACCCTTTCTGGCACCTTGGGTGCCTAGAGACTGAACGAGCGTGGGAGACGCGCCGGGACCCGCCCGGCGCGACCGCGCGCTAGATCAGGTCCTCCGCATCATCGAAGGCGTCGGTGTCATGGACACCGCAGAAACGGGAGCCGGGACGAGCCTGGTTGCGGCACTGGATGCCGTCCTCGGACACATACTCGCAGCGGCGGACGTCCTCGTCCTCCTCGTCACCGATCAGGTCGGCGGCGGGCTCCTCGTGAACGGGAACGTTCTTGAGGATGTCGGCGGCAAGCGTCTCGGACTTGATGTCAATGTGCCAACCGGTCAGGCGCGCGGCGAGGCGGGCGTTCTGGCCCTCCTTGCCGATGGCGAGGGACAGCTGGTCGTCGGGCACGATGACGCCGGCGTAGGCCTTCTCCTCGTCAATGAGGACGCGGGTGACCTTAGCGGGCGACAGGGCGTTAGCGACGTAGACGGAAGGATCGGCATCCCACAGGATGACGTCGACGCGCTCGCCGCGGAGCTCGCCAACGACAGCGCGAACACGGCTGCCCTTGGGGCCGACGCAGGCGCCCACGGGATCCAAACGGTCGTCGAGCGAGTGGACGGCGACCTTGGAGCGCTGGCCGGGCTCGCGCGCGATCGACTTGATCTGGACGGTGCCTTCATAGATCTCGGGCACCTCCTGCTCAAACAGACGACGCATGAGCTCGGGGTGGGTACGGGAGATGACAATCGGCGGACGGCTGTGCTCGCCACGAACCGGCTGCAGGTTGGAGTTGGGGTCGCGAACGTCGATGATCACGGCCTTGATATGCTGGTTATGCAGGTAGCGCTCGCCCATCGGACGCTCGTTGCGCTCGTTCTCGTAACGGCGCTGGTCGAAGTGCGGAAGCTCGGCCTCGACGCCCTCGCGGATCTTGACGATCGTGAAGTCGGGCGTGGACTGCAGCACGGTGCCGCTGATGAGGTCACCGATGCGTCCGGAGAACTCCTCGTAGATCTGCTCGCGGGCGGAGTTACGCACGATGGCGTTGATCTCGGCCTTGGCGTGCTGGGCGGCGATGCGGCTCGTGTTCTTGGGGGTGACGTCGATCTCCTCGAACTCGGTGAAGTTGCCCTCCTCGTCCATGGAATCGTCGATCGGCTCCAGGCGGTAGACGTAGATCTTGCCGGTGGTGCGGTCGATGGTCACCTTGGCGCCCCACTCAAGATGCAGGATCTCGGCATAGCTCTTGGCGAGCGACTGCTCCAGGCGGTCGATCAGGTAGAGCTGGTCGATGTGCTTCTCCTGGCAAAGCTCCATCAGGGCGGACATCATGTCGGATGCTGCCATCTTACTTTCCTTCCTTCGCGGGCTTGAAGTCGTAGGTGGGCTTCAACTTGCACTTTTTAACATCAGAAAAATCGAGGGTAACGGACTCGCCGTCCTCGAGCTCGAGGGTCACGTTCGTCTCGGTAGCGGCGGCAATCTTGCCGGCGTACTTGCGACGGCCCTCGGTGGCGGTGGAGGTGAGCTCACAGTTTTCGCCCACAAAGCGGGCAAAGTCACTCGGGCGGCGCAGCGGGCGCGCCATACCCGGGCTCGACACCTCGAGCGTATAGCTCGAAGAGATGGGGTCGAGCTCCTCAATCACATCGCCGACCCACTTGGTGTTGGCCGTGACGTCGTTGAGCGACAGGCTCTGACCCTCGGCACCCTCGATACGCACGCGCACGCAGGGGGCCTTGGTGGCACCCACGAGCTCGACGTCGACGATGTCGACATCGTGCTGGGGAGCGACGGCCTCGAGCGCGTCGATGATCGCCTGCTCAGTCTTGGTCTTGACCATTGCGGCACCTCCATCCATACAAAAAAGAAGCGGGGCCGAAACCCCACTTCTTTCAATTACAACTTCATTTGCAAGCAAACTATACCAATAGCTGCGGAAACGTGCAAGCACAGTACGAATCTGCAGGTCAGCGTGCGCACAGCTTCTCCACAAGAATAGGACAATTGGCCGAAGAGCCCCATGCGACGCGCCCTCAACAGCCCCAAAACGGGCCATGCGTCCCAATCCACAGGCCCGTTCGGACCCCAAGGGCATTCCTCCCCGAGCCCTTATCGATCAGACTTACGCTAAGGGACATTCTGCAACAATCCGGCTAGCAAGTCGCACAACGACAAACCTTTTCAAATCCTGTACGGCAAGGAGGTACCCATGAAACGCCTAGGCACCCTCTGCATGACTGCGCTCGCCATCGCAACGTGCTCGTTGGCCCTCGTGGGCTGCGGCAACGCGAATGGCAAAACCGACACATGCGAACCGAACCCTGGCAGCACAAAAGCCATCGAGAAAACGACGCCATCGGAGAGCTTCGACAAAATCGACGAAGATATCGTCGATCCCCAGAGTCTGGGCCCCGAACCCCAAGAACAGTTCCCCATCGATCTTGAGGCGGACGAGAACGTCCATGTTACCTGCGTGGGCAAGGACACGGATGGCTACGGCGACGCCGCGCTCGTCTTTACGGTGACCAACAACACCGGTGTCGACATGATGTTTGGCGATGTGGACTCCTATGCCTACGTCAACGGCGTGGTCCGTGATGTGCGCATGCGCCAGCAGGTCGCAGCGGGCGAGGAAACGCGCGCCATGCTCACCTTTGTAGGCACCTTCGACGACCCGGACTTTGATGTGAACAACGACCTCAACGACATCTACCTCAACATTTGGATGTTTGAAGAGGCAACAGGCAACGTTTACTTTAGGGACCTGGTACACATCCCATAGAAGACGTTGCGATGCAATGACTAAGCAGGGCATACAACACAAGACGAGGGACGACCCAAGCGGATCGCCCCTCGTTTATTGCATATCAGCTATGCGCGCAGTGCTTACTTGACCACCAGATTGACAAGCTTGCCGGGCACGCAGATGGCCTTGACGACCGTCTTGCCCTCGAGCCACTTGGCGACGGCGGCCTCGGCAGCAGCCTGCATCTCCTCGTTGGAGGCATCGCGGGAGACGTCGATGCGGCCGCGGACCTTGCCGAGTACCTGAACGACGATCTGCACCGTGTCCTCGATGGACTCGGCCAGGTCGAACTCGGGCCAGGCAGCGGTGTAGGCGTTGCCCTCGCAGCCGAGCGCCTCGTGCCACAGCTCGTCGGCCCAGAACGGGCAGATGGGCGCCAGCACGCTCACGATATCCTTGGCCACGCCGTAGCACAGCGCCTTGTCGCGGGCGGCACCCTCAGTGGCATTGAGGTAGGCGCTCGCCGCGTTGACGAGCTCCATGACGGCCGAGATGGCGGTGTTGAACTGGCCGCGGTCGAAGTCCTCGGTGCACTTGGCGATG
Organism: uncultured Collinsella sp.; assembly: GCA_900540935.1. Taxonomy (GTDB): domain Bacteria; phylum Actinomycetota; class Coriobacteriia; order Coriobacteriales; family Coriobacteriaceae; genus Collinsella. The sequence goes on from UQHW01000008.1 coordinate 20,357, forward strand.
GTGCGGTGACGCTCGCGATAGAGCTTCATAGCAACCTCATCGAGCGCGGACTTGTCGAAGGCCACGTTGGCGTCGCCGGACTGGACGAGCTGCCAAACGATACGCCAGGCGCGCTTGATGAAGCGGTTGGCGCCCTCGACGGCCTTGGGATCCCAGTCGAAGTCCTTCTCGGGCGGGGCGATAAACAGGATCGCCAGACGCATGGTGTCGGCACCGTAGGGCTCGATGACCGAGCTCGGGGGCACGACGTTGCCCTTGGACTTGGACATGGTGTCGCCGTTCTCGTCCTTGACCATGCCCTGGCACAGCAGGTTGGTGAAGGGCTCGTCCACGCTCAGCAGGCCAAGGTCGCGCAGGGCCTTGGTAAAGAAGCGGCTGTAGAGCAGGTGCAGAATGGCGTGCTCGATGCCGCCGATGTAGTTATCGACGGGCATCCAACGGTCGGCCGCCTCGCGGGAGAAGGGCAGCTCGGTGTTGTGCGGATCGGTATAGCGCAGGTAATACCAGCTGGAGCAGGTGAAGGTGTCCATGGTATCGGTCTCGCGCTTGGCCGGACGACCGCAGACCGGGCAGGTGGTCTCGTAGAACTCCTTGCACTCGGCAAGGGTCTCGCCAGCGCCCAGGTCCAGGTTCTCGGGCAGCGTCACCGGCAGCTGATCCTCAGGCACGGGCACAATGCCGCAATGCTCGCAGTGGATGGCCGGGATGGGGTTGCCCCAATAGCGCTGGCGGGAAATGAGCCAGTCGCGCAGGCGGAACTCGACCTTGCGACGACCGCAGCCCATGGCCTCGAGGTCGGCCACGATGGCAGCCTCGCCCTCGGAGTGCTTACCGCCGCGCATGCCGGTGTACTTGCCAGACTGGACCAGCGTGCCCTCGGCAGCGTGGGCGCAATCCCAGTCGACGGTCTCGGCATGGAAGGTATCGATGGTCTCGCCGCTGGCCTCGACGGCAGCGCGATCGTCATCGTCTAGGATGATCGGCACGATCGGCAGGTCGTACTTACGGGCAAACTCAAAGTCGCGCTGGTCGCCACAGGGAACGGCCATGACGGCGCCGGTGCCGTAGTCGGCCACGACGTAGTCGGCAACCCACACGGGGACCTTCTCGCCGTTGACGGGGTTTACCACATAGCGGCCCGTGAAGGCACCGTGCTTCTCGAGGGTGCCCTGGGCACGCTCGACGGCAGAGATATGCTTGGAGTCCTCGACAATCTTGGTCACGGCCTCCTCGTACTCCGTGCCCTCGACGAGCTCGTGCAAGCCGGCGTACTCGGGAGCCAGGACAAAGAAGGAGACGCCAAAAAGGGTATCGGCACGCGTGGTGAAGACGGTGATCTTACCCTCGTCGCCCTCGATGGGCTCGCCGTCCTTGTCGCACAGGGTAAAGTCGACCTCGGCGCCCTCGGAGCGACCGATCCAGTTGGCCTGCATCTGCTTGACGCGCTCGGGCCAGCCGGGGAGCTTCTCCAGGTCGTCGAGCAGCTCCTGAGAGTACTCGGTAATCTTGTAGTACCACTGCTCCAGGTCGCGCTTCTCGGGCTCGGTGCCGCAGCGCCAGCACTTGCCCTCGGTAACCTGCTCGTTGGCCAGAACGGTCTTGCAGGTGGGGCACCAGTTAACCGGGTTCTTCTTACGGTAGACCAGGCCCTTTTCCCACATCTTCTCAAAGATCCACTGGCCCCAGCGGTAGTAGTCGGGACTGCAGGTCTTGACCATGCGATCCAGATCGTAGGAGAAGCCCATGCGCTTCATCGTGGCGAGTGCCTGGTCCATGTTCTTATACGTCCAGGCGGCAGCCTGCGTGTTGTGCTTGATGGCGGCATTCTCGGCAGGCAGGCCAAAGGCGTCAAAGCCGATGGGGTGCAGCACGTCGTAGCCGCGCATGCGGGCCTGACGGGCCATGGCATCGCCGATAGTGTAGTTGCGCGCGTGGCCCATGTGCAGGTCGCCCGACGGATACGGGAACATCTCGAGCACATACTTCTTGGGCTTACTGTCGTCGGTGTCGACGGCAAAGAGGTTGGAGTCCTCCCAGGCCTTCATCCACTTGGACTCAATGGCCTGCGCGTCGTAGGCAGGGATCTCGTCCTTATGATCTGTGCAATCGCACATATCAGCTCCTTTAATCTTAGCTGGGGTCGGTCGGCTTAGCTTTATTCGCTACTGCGGACAGTCCTGCGCAAGACGAAGAGCACATTAAGTGCTCTTCTTTGCGTGCGGAACTTGTAGCAAACAAAGCTAAGCCGACCGACCCTAAGGTTAACTTGACTGATGATAGCAAATACGACAAGCGAGATGCCTGCGACTTGCGGGCATCTCGCTTTATCTAAATAACGTGGTTGTGAATCAACCGCTAATTGTTACCCGCCCAAGCATGATCGGGTTTTCCAAGTGCCGCAGATTGCCGTGAAAGAGGAGCGACGCGTACTTTGGTACGCGAGCGACGGTTTGAACGGCAAGGTGCGGTGCTTGGGAAAGCCGCTTAACGGTAGCTGACGCTTTGCTGGGAGTCCTTGACGACTACGTCGTGGGCGCCGCCTTCGACGATGGAGGTGGAGCTGACCAGCGTCAGGCGTGCCTTTTCCTGGAGCTCGGGGATCGAGAGGGCACCGCAGTTGCACATCGTGGACTTGACCTTGTAGAGCGTGCCGCCCACGCCGTCCTTGAGGGAACCTGCGTAGGGAACGTAGGAGTCGACGCCCTCGACGAAGCTGAGCTTCGCGGCGCCGCCCAGGTCGTAACGCTGCCAGTTGCGGGCACGCGCAGAACCCTCGCCCCAGTACTCCTTCATGTACTGGCCGTTCACGTTGACGCGCTCGGTCGGGCTCTCGTCAAAGCGGGCGAAGTAACGGCCCAGCATCATAAAGTCGGCACCCATGGCAAGGGCGAGCGTCATGTGGTAGTCGTAGACGATACCGCCGTCGGAGCACACGGGCACGTAGACACCGGTCTCCTCGTAGTACTCGTCACGGGCGCGGCAGACGTCGATCAGCGCGGTGGCCTGGCCGCGGCCGATACCCTTGGTCTCGCGAGTAATGCAGATGGAGCCGCCGCCGATACCGACCTTGATGAAGTCGGCGCCGCAATCGGCCAGGAAGCGGAAGCCCTCGGCGTCGACAACGTTACCGGCACCGACCTTGACGTCCTCGCCGTAGTTGGCGCGGATCCACTCGATAGTGCGCTTCTGCCACTCGCTGAAGCCCTCGGAGGAGTCGATGCACAGAACGTCGGCACCGGCCTCGATGAGCAGCGGCACGCGCTCGGCATAGTCGCGGGTGTTGATACCGGCGCCGACCATGTAGCGCTTGTCGTTATCGAGCAGCTCGTTGGGGTTAGTCTTGTGGCTGTCGTAGTCCTTACGGAAGACAATGCCCATGAGGTGATCGTTGTCGTCGACGATCGGCAGGGCGTTGAGCTTGTTATCCCAGATGACGTCGTTGGCAACCTTAAGGCTGATGTTCTTGTCGCCCACGATGAGCTGCTCACGCGGGGTCATGAACTCGGAGACCTTCGTCTGGTGGTCATCGCGACTGGGGCGATAGTCACGGCTGGTGACGATGCCCAGGAGCTTACCCTTGGGAGTGCCGTCGTCGGTAACCGGCATGGTGGAGTGACCGGTCTTCTCCTTGAGCTCGATGACCTGCTCCATGGTCATGTCGGGGGTCAGCGTGGAATCGGACTGAACGAAACCGGCCTTGTGATCCTTGACGGCCTTGACCATAGCGGCCTCGGACTCAGCGCTCTGGGAACCATAAATAAAGGACAGGCCACCCTCGGTAGCGAGCGCGACACCCATGTCGACGCCCGAGACGGACTGCATGATGGCGGAAACCATGGGGATGTTCAAGGTGATTGCCGGCTTCTCACCGCGCTTAAAGCGGGTCAGCGGCGTCTTAAGAGAGACGTTGTTGGGAATGCACTGCGAGGACGAGTAACCAGGGACCAGCAGATACTCCGAAAACGTGTGGGACTCACCGGGAAAGAACGTAGCCATGTTTCTCCTTTTTCCATGCGACCGGTCGGCTGCAGGCCTCGTAGGACCCAGCCCAACCTTGGGCGCCCAATACTGGGAACGTATCTTAACGCACTTTGACTGCTACAATGCATGATTTAAGAAGAGCACACGAGGGCTTGACGCAGGCTTTGCGTTTGCCCAGCAAACACTTTAGCGGGGAGACGTGGAGCACATGGAGTACAAGACGACGGCGAAGTTGGTCATTCAAGCGTGCGACAAGGATCTGCCGGGCGTGTTCGGCCACGGCTGCGTCTTGCTGCTGCAGGGTATCGCCCGCGAGCACTCGCTCAACCGCGCCGCCAAGAGCATGGGCATGGCGTATTCCAAGGCATGGCGCATTGTGAACGAGGCAGAAGGTCAGCTGGGCTGCAAGCTCATCGAGCGCGACGGCGCCCGCGGATCCACGCTCACGCCCGCCGGAGAGCGAGCCATAGCGGCCTACGAGGAGCTGCAGACCGACATCAACGACGTCATCGCCACCAAAGCCGACGCCCTCATCGCAAGCATCAACCACAGTAGCTAATTTGGGACGGGGCTTTATGGCTACACAACCCCCTCTCATAAGTTGCGGTGAAATAGGGACTGTTTATGCCGATAAAGCCGTAAATCAATCCCTATTTCACCGCAACTTATGGAGTTGAGGATGATTTAGCTAGTTGCGAAGGACGTTGTCAAGGGTTGACGCTACAACCAGTGGGTTGTCGGTGCCGGCGAAGAGGCGAATGGTGCTCCCCTGCTTGCCACGTGGAGCTGAAAGGCGCGTCGTTGCGCCGCCGGCGGGCGATGTACGAAACTCCCCCGGCAAAGCGTCGAACAGCTCTCCCGCGCTACGCTCGATAAGGTCGAATTCAACTGCCGGGCCAAAGCCGTGCTCGAGGATTCCCGTTGCAACCGCATGGTCGGGATGCGAGCTCAGCCCGGGATAGCGCACGTTGCGCACCATCTCGTTGGCGGCCAAATACTCGGCAAGCGCACGGGCACGGTCGAAATGCGCCTGCATGCGGGCGTTAAGCGAGGAAAGCCCACGCTCCAGCACGTCGGTCTCCTCGGCAGAAAGGTCGAGCGCCGACGCACCGCAGCCTGCAAACAATACGTGCGCGCACTCGGCAGCAGCATCCACACGATGGCGCTTGAGCTGCGAGCGCGCGACCGATACGGCAACCAACTTGCGTGAAGCGTTACCGGCGCACACACGGTCGAGCGCTTCGAGCGACAGCACGGCACCCAAGCGCAACGGATCGCAGCCAAAAGCCGACGCCACGGTGTTGTCCACAACCAGCAGCGCATGGGCCTCGCGAGCCGCTCGACCCAGCGTACGCAGATCGGGCACGCGCAGTCCAAACCCGCCGATGGAGTTGACGAACCACCACAGGTGCGGCCCCTCGGCATCAAACGAAGCATCAAAGACCTCGGACGCGGCGGTAAACGCATCGGCGGACGGCGAGCCCGCCAGCGCAACATCGCGGCCATCAAAGCCGTGCGCAAATGCTTCGGTAAAGTCATCCGCAAAGGCCACCAGGCGGTCACCGGGACGCACAATACCCAGCAGCGACAGAGCCGCCGGCACATGCGGGGCCGCAACAAGACGCGCCTCGCGCGCACTGGACCTCAAAGCCCAGGCCTCTTCTAGCTGCTGTACATCCACACGGCACCGTCCCTTCATAAGCAAAAACCCACGATGCGGGTGTTCCCCGCATCGTGGGCAACGGCTGCAGTATAGCGCCGATATGCGACGACTCGCCTAAATGCTGAGCGTATGGTAGTTTACGCTCGCACCCGGGGCGTCAACGGACACGCCATAGGCCTCGGGATAGATGCGTGTCGAAAACACGAGCGCGCCATCGTTTACAAACACCTCGACCGACGAGACATCGCCGACAATGCGCGCATTACGAACCTCGTCGACGGGCTCCCAGCGCACGGTACGACCGCAACCGGCAGAAGTGCGACCCCCATCGGTAAATCGCATCTCAAAGCGCGCGGGCAGTTCGCCCTCGGCGGGCACAAACGCCAGCTTCAGCTCGCCATCAACGGTCGCGGTGAACGCACCGTCAACACCGTCGACAACAACGTCAAAGCAGGTATCGCCGGCAACCTCCAACGAGCCCTCCCCTACACGCACCGAGGCATAATGGTGCTCAATCTCGCGCGCCGGCTGCTGCAGTACCACGCCGCCGTCACCGGCCGTAAGCTCGCGCGGCACCGTCATGCAGTGCTGCCAGCCGCACACCACGGTCGGTGCGTTGCCATAGGTCGGCTCATCGGGCATGCCCATCCAGCCGATCAGAATGTGGCGACCGTCCTCGGCCGTGAACTCCTGCGGAGCATAGAAGTCAAAACCGGCGTCCCACAGGCGAAACTCGCCCAGCTCATAAGCGTCATTGCCACCCGTAATGTCGCCCGTTACAGGCATGTAGCCCGCTGCATACACGTTACCGCGGTCCCAACGACCGCCCTCGAGCCCCTGGGGAGAGAAAGACAGAAACCTTGCCGGCACGCCGCCATCCGCCTCAAGCTCCAGATACCCCGGGCACTCCCACATAAAGCCAAAGCGCTCGGGGGTAGACACGCGGCTCTCGAGCTCCCAACTCAGCATATCGGCCGAGCCATACACCAGGATCTCGCCCACATCGCGCCCGGCACCCTCGCCGTGCATGGCGCAAAATCGACTATCGACATGCGGCCCATCCACGCGACGACGCGCGCCCAGCACCATGTGATAACGCCCGTCCGCGTCACGCCACACCTTGGGATCGCGCACATGGCAGGTCAAATCCTCGGGATAATCCTCGGAAGCCAGCACCACGCGCTTTTGGCTGAACTCCCGACCGGCAAGGCCATCAACGCTCTCGACATAAACAGTATCGGAGCGGCGGCCGGTATTGACGTAGTCGTACGCGCCATCTGCATCGGAAAGCTTAACGTTGCCTGTGTACAGCACGCGAATGCGACCGTCCTCGACAAGCGCGGAGCCCGAATACACGCCATGGCAATCGAACGGCTCGTCGGGCAGCAGCGGGGCGCCAACGTAGTTCCACGTCATAAGGTCGCGACTCGTCGCATGACCCCAAGCCTTAACGCCACCCTCGACATCAAACGGCGCATACTGAAAATAGGCATGGAACACGCCACCCGCCTGGCAAAGACCGTTGGGGTCGTTGAGCCAGCCCGCCGGCGGCATAATATGGAAGCGCTGGCCATACGCGCCATGACCGCACTCAGAGGCGGCAGCGTCAACAGCGGCAACCAGCTTTGCAAGGTCGCGACCAAGTGCATTAGACATATCAAAGTCCTAACGGATCGAAAGTAACAAGGCACCAGAGATCGGCACCAGATACGGGAAACGCCCGTGAGCATACAACCCGCGGGCATCCCCTCAATCAAAAGCTCTTAGGCCTGCTCGGAAGCCTTAGGCTCGTCCTCGTACAGGACAAACGAGACGGCAAAGGACACGACCGCGGCGACCGCAAACATGATCGCGTACTGCACGGGCTGGGCCAGGCACAGCAGGATACCGAAGATGCCGGTAACGCCGGTGCCGGAAGCAGCAAGCGAGGTGAGTGCGCAGACCAGGGCGCCGCAACCGCCGCCGATGCAGCCGGCGATGAAAGGCTTAAAGAAACGCAGGTTCACGCCGAAGATGGCAGGCTCGGTAATACCCATGAAGGCGGACAGGGCCGAAGGAAGTGCCAGGCCCTTGATCTTGGCATCGCGGGTCTTAAAGGCAACGGCGAGCGCGGCGCCACCCTGGGCGATATTGGCAGCGCTGGCGATGGGCAGCCAATAGGTCACGCCGTACTGGGCGAGCTGGCCCAGGTCGATGGCGGTGTACATCTGGTGGATACCGGTAACGACCGTGGGGGCATAGAACAGGCCGACGATAAAGGAACCGATGCCGAAGGGCAGGGTCAGCAGGGTCTGGATCAGACCGAGGATGGCGTTCTCGGCCCAGACAAAGACGGGGCCGACGGCAACGAGAGTCACCAGCACGGTCACGAACACCGAGACGAGCGGAGTCACAAAGAGATCGAACATCTCGGGAACGATCTTGTGCAGGCGCTTCTCGAGGAAGGCCAGAATGGCACAGGCGATGACGATGGGGATCACATGACCCTGATAGCCGACCCACTCAAAGCTGTACACGCCGGGGATGACGGTGACCATGGTCTGCACGCCCTCGGAGGCAACCGTGTAGGCGCTCTGCAGCGAGGAGTTGATAAACGCACCGCCGACGACGGCACCCAGGTACGGGTTGGCGCCAAAGGCCTTAGCGGCGGAGTAACCGATCAGGATCTGCAGAATGCCAAAAGACGTGCCCGAGACCAGGTCGGCAATCTTATAAATAAAGTTATTGGTGTCGAGCGCGATAAAGCCGTTGGAGGCCATAAAGTTGAGGGCGCTCATAATGCCCAGCAGCAGGCCCGAAGCCACGATGGCGGGGATGATGGGGACAAAGACGTCGCCGAGCACCTTAATGGCACGCATAAAGATGTTCTGCTGCTGCGCCGCTGCCTCCTTGACCTCGGCCTTGGTGGCAGCCTCGACGCCGCTGAGCGCAATGAACTCGTCGTAGACCTTGTTGACGGTGCCGGTGCCAAAAATAATCTGGAGCTGGCCCTGGGCCTCAAAGACGCCCTTGGCGCCGTCGATATTCTCGATGGCCTCCTTGTTAACCTTTGAATTATCGGCAATCACCAGGCGCAGACGCGTGGCGCAGTGTGCGGCCGAAACAACGTTACCGGCGCCACCGACGTTGTCGAGCACCTCTTGGGCTGATTTGCGGTAGTCCATGACTTCCCTTTCCTCCAACGGGCGCATGTGCACCCGGCCATCTTTGACACTTACACTGTAATCGTTTTCAGTTTCATATGTCTGTAATCGTTTTCATAGCAGGGTGAACGGTAGGAAAAAGCCGGCGAAAGGTAGTTTTAAGGCAAAAACTGGGGTCTCAGAGGCAGGCAGACATGCCCAAAGCCTAGACATTCATAAGTTGATGGCCGAGCTTGAGCGTCTTTAGACCGCTCTCCCCCTCCACGCCATCGAGTGTATTGAGCAACATATTGGTCGCCTCGACGCCACTGGTCAGGTAGCCATAATGCACGGTGGGAATGCCGCCCGTCAGCGCGCGCAAAAACGCGTTGTCGCCAAAACCGCTCACGCGGTGTATGCCCTCGCCCATACCGCGAACCTCATCGATGGCACGCAGCGCGCCCGCCGCCATGGTGTCGGTCGCGCAGGCGACAAACGAAACATCGGGGGCATCGGCAAGCAGCTCGCGCGCAGCGCGATAGCCCGAATCGAGCGTAAACGAGCCCAGGCGAATCAAGGCAGCATCGAGTGGGTTACCCGCGGCGCGCAAACCGGCCTCAAAACCGCGACGGCGGTCATAACCAGCCGCGCGGTCTTCTTCGGTAACTCCAATGTAGGCGATCTTGCCGTCCACGCGACCCGCAAGCGCACGGCCCAGCTCAAAGGCAGCCTCGTAATCGTCGTGATAGACGCACGCCGCACCCTCGACATGTTGGCCGATCAACACAATGGGCACACGGCACGACTCAATCGCGCGACAGTGCTCGTCGGTGATCATGGTTGCCACCAGCACAATGCCATCGACCGGGTGGTTTTGGAATAAATCGAGGTACTCGAGCTCGCGATCGGGGGCGTTATCGGTATTGGCAAGCAGCATCTGGTAGCCACGGCGACCGAGCACCTGGCCAATACCGGCGGTAATGCGGCTCACGGATTCCGAGTTGATCTTAGGTACGATGACGCCGATGAGCTTGGTGGAACCGGTGCGCAGCGCGCGAGCCTGGCTGGATCGCACGTATCCGGTCAGCTCAATCGCCTGCTTAATGCGCTCGGCCTTGTCCGCCGAGATATATCCCCCGTTGAGGTAGCGCGAGACGGCGGCGCTCGAAACGCCAGCCAGCTCGGCCACATCTTTCATCTTTACCACGAGCACCCCTGACAACGAATTCACAAGCACCATGATAGCTGCCTTGCCAGCAAATTGAGTAAAGAGAATTCCTGGTCGAGCAAACGTCAGCGAGCGGGCAGCTGCCGTGACGAGGTGCCGCGAAAGAGGAGCGAAGCGTACTTTATGTACGCGAGCGACGGTTTGAGCGGCAGATCGCCCGGCAGATGTCCGCGCAGCGTCGAGCGGTCCGGCGTTTGTTAAAACGCCGGAACATAGTTAGCCGTGGTATTCGCCGTTGTATTGGATGAGCGTGAGGTCCTCTACGCCGTCGAGCGCACGGATCGCGTCAGCATAGGGCATGTCCACACCGTCAGAGAACACCTCGACGGCCATCTCGACCTTGTCGCCGCGCATGGTCTTAGATTTGACGGTGAACTTGGTGCGCCCAAATGCACGCACGATATCGTCGCCGGTGGTCTGGCCCGTGTAGTGGATGACCATCATGTACACGCGCGCCTTGTCCTGGTGGCTCGCAAAGCCGGCGATCATCACCACGATCACCACCGCCGTGAGCGCCACGAGCGCATACATGCCGGCTCCCGCCGTAATGCCCGTGGTAATGGCCCAAAACAGATACAGCAGGTCGAGCGGGTCCTTGACCGCCGTACGGTAGCGGACGATGGACAGAGCACCGACCATACCGAGCGAGATGACCACGTTCGTCGAGATCGCGAGCGTCACCATGCAGGTAAGCACGCACATGCCCACGAGCGTCACGGCAAAGCTACGCGAATACACCACGCCGGTAAAAAAGCGCTTGTACACGTAATAGATCAGGATGCCCATGGCGAGCGCCACGAGCAGCGAAAGGCCGATCTTGGCAGGGTCGACCTGGCCAAACGCCTCCAAGACGGAGTTCTTAAAAAAGTCCCTGGTGCTCATGGTCTAAATATCCCCTCGGTTCTCAAAATCCGATTCCCAGTAGTTAAAACCGCGCAGGTAGGCGGTCTTTTCGTAACACAGGCAGTACTTGGAGACCGCCGTAAGCTCGGCCGCGCCCGGCGGCACCATATCGCGCACGAGCTGCGGGCAAAACTCCGTAAACTTGACCTCCATCACCAGCTTGCCGGGCTCCAGGACCGGCAGCGCGGGCAGCGTCGCGTCAAAGATATCGAAGCTTCCCACCGCGGCACGCACGTTCATGTCAAACGTAATGCGCACGGTGCCCTCATCCATCACCCACGGCTCGCGCTCGTAGTCCACGATGGTCCGCGGGCGCATCATGTTGCAGATGCACTCGATGTAGAACTCGCGACAGAGCGGATAGGGACTCCTTAGCAAAAAGCCGTAGTCGCCAGCCAGAATCTGCTCAAACTCGCCACGTGTGAGCGGCGCGTCCTCCTTATAGATCCAGCTACCGTACTTCTTTTTGCGCTCGAGCTTAATCACCTTGTCGCTGCCGTTATAGATGCGAACGCGAAACTTTTTGCGCATGAGAATGCCGGCGTCTTTTTCCTCGTAGGCCGAGTTGCAGTAGTCGTCAAAGTACAGGCTGCGAATGGTGTAACCGCCCGCCCGCGCATGCTTGTCCAGTTTAAATACCGGCGCCATGCGACAGGCAAGCGCGGCGTGCTCGCCCTCGTTAATGAGATATTTGAGCTCGTGGCGGTAACGCTCCTGCGTGGTACGCACAGGCGGAGCCGCCAAGCGCTCAAGCAGCGCGCTAGCCCTCCTCATACGTGTCCTCCACGACCTTACCGCCGTCTTGCACGTAAAAACACTTCATGCCGTAGTGCTTGCCGTCGTCAGTCACATAGTAGTCAAACGCATCTTGCGTAAAGCCGTCGGAGTTGGTGGCACGCACGCGCACAAAATACTGGCCGGTATCGGGCGCATCGCAGGTCACCTCGGGAAGCAGCACATCCTCGGCCTTAAAGACCACGTCGCTTATGGCATAGTCGCGCGCAAGCTCTACAGTGTAGCGAATGTCGCGCGCCTCAAAATCGTAGGACGCATCCCAGTTAATGCGCAGCTTGCCGCTATCGATCTGCGGCACGCCGATGTAGAAAGGCATGGGCTTTTTAAAACTCTCGCGAAAGCTCTTGTAGTTCTCCTCGATCTCGGAGGGAATCGCCGCGGCGATCTGCTCATATTGGTCCTTGGTGACAGGCAGATTGTCGATATCGGGCGAAGCAAAGACCAGGGATTCAGTCACCTCGCGGTAGTGCTTGATCATCTTGGTCAGGCGAGTCTCGGTCAAATACGAGCGCAAGTCCTTGACGGCACGGTCGAGTTCGCTGCGGAACGACTTGCTGCGCAACGCGCGGTTAAACAGCACGTTGCCCCAGTAGTTGCTTGCGCCGCGCTCCCAGCTCGCGTAGTCCGAAAACCCGGTAAGAGAAAGCTCCAGCTTACGCAGCATACCGTCGTTATCCCAATCCAAAAAGTACCAGGTATTTGAGTTGAGAGGGCTGTACAGATAGCAGTTGCGGTTCTGCGTATCGCAGTTGCCCGTCAGGATCTGAAACGCCAACCAATAGACCAGGTTCTCGGTATCAAAGTAGGTGTCGAGCACGTCATCGATCTTTTGCGATTCGTCGTTGAGCGCATCGAGCATCTCGATGAGCTTGGTGTGGTCCGTATCGCCCTTAATCTCGAGCATGCCTTCAAACGCCGCCTGGTTATAGTCGGGGTTATCCGCCAGCTTAATAGTGTCCTCGTAGCGATGGAAATCGAAGCTGTTCACCTTGTACAGATGCCCGTTCTTATCCAAGCCGTGCGCCTTGAGCGCCGTCTTGTTGAGCTGCTCCACCTGCGTAAACAGTCCATAGTCCTCAAAGGTGTCGTTAGATTTTTCGGTCTGGTCGCACACCCACAGGTGCACAAACTGCGTGCGCAGGCCCATCATCTGGGGAATCCCACAAATCAGGTCGTAGGCCATCTTGTTGCGAAAGCGCATGCCCTCGCCCATATGCTTGTTGAGCGCAATCGCGCGCTGCTGACGCCAGGTGCCCTTACCCTTCTTGAGCTCAACCTTATAATTCTTCTGCGCGTAGCCGCTCGACGTCTGGCCGCGCACCTGCACGGTGGCATTGGGCGCTTCCTCGCCATAGCCAACCTCGCCGGCCACCGGGCCGTCTTCGTCGCCCGCCTGCAGCAGGCCCATAACCTGATAGCGCGTCACGCCCATGTCGGCATAGTCATACACCGAGTACGTGTTGATCTCGGCCCAGCTGTGGTCGGTGTTCTCGGAGCTGTTACCGCGCGAGACCGTCAGGTACATGGTCACAATACCCGAGTCGTCGTAGACCTCGTACAGCTCGTCCTTATCGCGCAGGTGCTTAGTCCCGTCCGAGGCCTCGGCCTTTTTGATCTCGTCCTGCTTTTTGACTTTTTTGGTCGAGGAGTCTTCCTGCACCGAGCAGCCCGAAAGCAACAGCGCACCGGCAGCCGCCTCAAACAGGCGACGGCGAGACATCATCCTATCGGTCATCAGGACCTCCCCAATGGTTGCGATACACGCGGACCACCGTGCGCTCAAACGCGCCGTGCGGTTCACCGTTCTCGCGGTGAGCCTCATAACGTTGCTCGGCACGGTCGAGCAAGCGACCCGACTGCGTAAAACGACCCGTTTTGTCGGTCGCCACAATGGGCTGCTGGCTCAGGATACGATACGGCAAGTTGTCAGTATAGGTATCGAGCCGCAGCAGTGCCACGATAAAAAACACCGCCGCACCCAACAAAAAGCCAAAGCCGTAAAATTGCTGCGGCAAAAGCAACGACACCGCAGTCGCCAGCCCGGCCACGCCGGCAAACAGACCCGAGGCCAGCACGGCTCCCTTGTAGTCGGTAAAGTAAAGCAAGATGAGCATCACCGTATTGCCCACGGCATAAAGGCCATAGCCCACGCACAGCGTGCGAAAATACCCGTGCATAAGGTTGTTAAAGCCCAACGGTAGGGCCGACAGCACCGTGGTCTCGAGCGAAATGACCGCCGCGGTCACAAACAGCTGCTTGAGCGCACAAAAGCGCAGTTCGCTGTTAAGCGTGGAGAGCATCTCCTCCTCGGCCACCACAATGTCGCCTACCACGCCGCCGTCATTGAACAGGCTGTAGTAGTCGCGGTAGCGCGGATAGAAGTTGACCTCGACCGAGACCACAAAGTTGACGGTCGTGACCAGGATCGTCAAAAACGCGATGAGCGCCGGCACATCGTAGTAGGGCGCACCATAAAACAAGCCCTTGACCTGCACGCCAATAGGACCGGCCCAAATAATCACCAGGTGCGCAAAGAGTCCCAAATTGGTTAACAGGCCCGTGAGCGCCAGCGGCATAAACTGATCGAGCCACTGCAAAAAGGGCCAGGGGCTGCGGTCGCTCTGAGGAAAATACCGGTACAGCAGTACCACGTCCCAGGCGAGCATGACGCCGTAGCCCAGAGCAATTGATGCCAACAGGCCCTCGACCGGCGGCAGTCCCAGCGCCAGCGCGGTCAGGGCGCACAGGCACGCCACGCCAATGGCAGCCGCAAAGCTGCACAGGATGCCGCGGTAATCCTTGATGGCCGTGAGGTAACTCATACCGTTCCAGTTGACGATCATAATGTTGAACAGCCACAGGCACAGCAGCCCCTGCAGCAGCGTGGCGCCCGAGAACAGCAAAAAGACGCCGTAGAGCACCGTGCCCGCAACGAGCATGATGCCGTTGGAGCCCCAAAACGAAGGCAGTATCTCATCCTCACGCTCGGCAAACAACATATCGGCCAAAAAGCGCGTGACCGGCATGGAGAAAAAGCTCGTGAGCAAAAGCGAGGCCAGCAGTGTGTAGGTCACCATGCACACCAGCAGATCCTGGTTGGCACGCCCTACGCCCCACAGACCGCACAGCACCAAGATACCCACCTGGAGTAGCACGCCCAACAGCATGGGGCCCGTGCACACAATGCCGGCGTAGCCGTAAGCGCGCATCGTGGCAAACAGGCCCTTGCGCCTAAACAGGCGCTTGAGCTCAAAACCAATTCCGGCCACCGGCTACTCCCCCTCTCTGGGCAGGTCAAACGCTTGCGCCGTCTCGTCGTACAGCGCGCGATAGTTGGCGAGCATCTGCTCGTGCAAGAAGTACGTGGCAACGCGACGCTGGCCGCGCTCCCCCATCTCAATGCGACGAGCGCGGCTTGTGCACATGCGTTCCATGGCATCAGCCAAGCCCTTGCGATACATTGGCGGCGTCACAAAACCCGCCACGCCAAAGTCGTCGCCCGGGGCGCCTTCGAGAAGCTCGCGACAGCAGCCCACCTCAGTCGTCACGCAGGGACGGCGCGCTGCAAGCGACTCCAGCACGCTGAGCGGTTGGCCCTCGGAGATGCTCGTCAAAATGGTAAAGTCGAGCTTTTCCATGTACTCGACCACGTTGACGCGGCCGGTAAAGATCAGGTCGCGCACGCCCAGGGTTTCGACCAGCGCGTGGCACTCGGCGCCGTACTCCTCGTCGTCCACGCCGCCCATGATGTGCAGGCGCACCTTGGGCAGGCGCTCGTGCAGCTCAAAGAAGGCATAAATCGTGGTCTTGACATCCTTGATGGGCGCCAGGCGCACCACCGCGCCAATGTCCACCCAGCCGTCATCGGTCTTTAAGGGAATATCCTTAAAGCGATCGAACTGGATGCCGTTGGGGATGACCAGGCATTTGTCCGCATCGCAGCCCATATCGATCTGCGTCTTGCGGGCGTTATGGAACAAACTCGTCACGCGGAAGGCGCGGCGGTAGATCTCCTCCGAAAGCAGGTAGAAAAAGCGAATCCAGCGGTCCTTAAACGACGGCACCACCCAGTCGGCGCGAATGATCTCTTCCTCACGCTCGCGGGTATAGATGCCATGCTCGGTCAGCAGCACCGGCGCATGGTGAACGCTTGAGCCCAGGCAGGCGAGCAGGCCACCGTAGCCGGTCGAGATGGCATGGTACACATCGGCCACCGGCACCTCGCTGCCCAACAGGTAGAGCACGGGCAGCAACATGGAGCGCATGGTGTGGAATGCATCGGCAAAGGGCGTGTAGGGATACTCGGCCAGGCACACGTCGCGAAAGATATCCATAAACGTGCGGCTCTGCAAAAACGAGAGCGGATGCACGCGACGGCGGTGGAAGATATCGAATAACACGTCCCAGTCCGGATTGGAGAGCGACACCAGACGGCGTAGCGCCTCGCGCTCACGGTCGTTAAAACTGGCTTCGTGCTGCTCACCCGAAAGCCGCAGGGCATCGTCCAGGAACACCTCGTGCACCTCGACCACGTTGCCGGGCAGTTCGTAGACAAACTTGCCACGGTCGGCAGCATGCGCGCCGATCACCCACAGCACAAACTCGTGCTCAGGCATGGCCTGGATATAGCCATGCATCCAGGTAGATACGCCGCCGTGCACATAGGGGTAGCAACCCTCGAGTACCAAGCAGATCCTCATTTGTCGCCGCCCTCCTTGCGCTCAATCGTCACGGTCTTATCATTTGCCTTGAGCAGATACAGACTGCCCGTAAGGTGCGTCAGTTCGCCACCCGTCACCGCACCCGGCTCGCCATTATTAACGCGGAACATGAGCCACGCCTCGTCGTGGAAATTGCCCAGGTTGAGCGTCCAGGCATCTGCACTGGTATCCACGTTCACGGTAACCGACGAAAAGCGCTGGATGGCACCGGAGCACTCCGACGCCGTCTGGTGCCGCAGATCGGGCGCGGATTTGGTAAGCCAGTCCAGGTAGTCGGTTAGGCCGCCCTTGTAGACCTCCCAGCCCTCTTTGGCGCCGCGATCCGGATCGAGCAGGTCGTCCGGGTGCATAAAGTGCGTACTCACGTAGTGCATGTTGAGCTCGGACACGGCTGCCAGGCGCATATAGGAATCGTGGACCATGCCGCCCGAAACAATACGTGGCTGCTCCACAATGCCATCGCTCGCCACGCCAAACTCCTGCACGTACGGCAGGTCGGTGCCATCCTCAAAATACGTACTGGCAATGGTCTTAATGCGCGGAACATCGGTACCGATAAGCTGGCGCGCGCGGGCCGAAAGGATATTTGAGGGCGGTACGTAAACCGAGCCGTGCGCGTTGGGCAGGACCTCGTCCTGAAACTCGATAAGTTCGTTGAGCGAAGCGACGAGCGTCTCTTTGTTCTTCCAGGTCTTGTAGTCATACAGAGTGCCATAGTCGGTATCCCAGAGCGCGAGCGGCTGATGGTTGTAGCCGTGAAAGCCCAGCTCACCGCCCATCTGCAGCAGCATGCCGCCAAAATAGCGGAACTGCGTGGTATCGGCCTGGCGCGCGGGCTCGGTCTGGTTGACCGCGTCCTCGTAGTTTTCGATCATCACGCCGGTATAGCGAATGCCGTATTTTTGCGCGAGCTTTTGCAAATCGGGCCACCAGACCTTGGTGTAAAAATCCGCAATGGAAAGGCCGTAGTCACGCTTGATATAAGTACCATCGCCCGATGGCACGGGGCTAGGAAAGTCATCCAAATAGAACACGGCGCTGTTGATGACCGGATAGGCCGTGGCATCACCCAGCAGGCTGATCGCCGCGGCGTAAAAACCTCGCATGACCTTGTCATAGATACCTATATTGCATATCACGGTGCGCCCGCTACCGCAGTCATTCGACCAAATGAGCGGGGCGCCCGCATCGCCAGTCTTAGCCCACTCACGCGCCGTCTCGCGCAGCGAAACCGAAAGCGACGAATCAAAGGGGTCCGAGAGCTCGTAGCGCTCTCCCCCGCCCAGCATAAAGTCCTCGCTCGGCACAATGCTTTCGGCTTTTACATAGTCATATCCGGCCGATTCAATGCCAAGCTTGGAGGCAATCACTTGCAGATAGCTCGAGTTATCCGGCGGCATGGCGAGCATAAGCGAACCGCCGGCACTCACCCAACTCATAATGTCGCTCAGGTGCGTACCGAGCCCATCGAGCGACGGCATGAGCAAAATCACGCGATCAAACGACGTGAGCGATGGGATCGCGTCCGCACCGTCGGTGGCAATATCAACATCGCGATGGGCGATCTTCATGTCCAGCAAAATCTGGTCGAACTGGTCTTTAACGTCGTCGACGCCATCTTGGTCCGAGTCGGTAATGACCAGGCACGTGGGCTTTTGGCCAAAGATTGCCGACGAGGCCGGCACCGCATCGTTGGCGGCAAGCATCCCCAGCTTATGCTGGCCCGCACTGTACTGCACGCCGGCACGTTCCACCAGCAGCACGGCGGCCATGACGATAAAAACAGCCCACACCACGAGGAGTCCCATCCAACGAAAGCGGCCTGCTCGGTCGCGGATATGCTGCGCCACGCTCATCGGGCCTCCTCCCCGTCGCGCCAAAACGCCAGCTGCTCGCGGTTGGCGGCACTCAAATACACATGCTGATTGTCGATCGCATCGATTACACGGTGGACCTCGTCACCGTCGCGGCGCATCACGGCCAGGCGCAGGCAAAGCATCCAAACCTCCTGCTCCTCGGGCACGTCGAGCACCAGCTGGTCGGTCACGGCCTGCGCCTCGTCAATCTGTCCGACATCGGCCAGGGCCGTCGCGTATCGAATGCGCAGCTCAAGGGTATCCTCGCGCTCGCAGCGACGCGCAAGCAGGCGCGCGTACTGTTGGCGCTGAATCTGAGCCACGCGCCCCTCGGCCAAGCCCGAGCCCAAGTATTCACCAAGAAAATCACAGTATTCGATGAGGTTTTGCGCGCTCGGGTCCGTCTTAAAGGCGCGCTCCAGCTGCTGCAGTTTAAGGTCGGACTCCTTGGAGATCTGCGCCACCGCCGTCGCGGCATAGTGCGCCACCTCAACGTCGTCGTTAAGCTTAGCCGCCTGCAGCTGCGCCAGGTACGCGTCGGGCTCCTCGGTGAGCATGGAGAGCATTAGGCGGCGCCGGTATGCCGGGTCGTTGACGATGAGTGCCTCCTCGAGCGGCACTACGCCTGAATCGTCCTCACCACTCGGTACCGACATACTGCGATGCAGGTCATCGTTGAAGCGCAGCGACTCCAGCGCAGACTCTTTCAGCCCCTCGCCAAACACCGCGCTGCGCACCGATAGCAAAACCACCAGCAACGGGCCCCACAGCGGCACCAGCACTATCACAGCCAGCATGTGCCCGCGCACCGGCAGCAGGCCCAGTTTCATGAGCGTCCACAGCATCAGGCAAACCAGCGCATGAATCAGCAGCAAGACGGCAGCAACGACAAGCGAGATCAAGCGGCACCCCCCTCACCGTCACCGGTGTAAGAGATGTGCTGCAGCAGCTCCACGATGTCCTCGCCGTCGACGGGCTCCACCGCAATCTGCTTTGCGCTCAGGCGCTCGCGGATAATGGGCAGATCGCATGCCTTTGCCTGGCGCATAAGCAGGTAGAGCACGTCGCCGTCGACCAAGCCCGCCGCGTCGCTCTCGCGGATTACCGACCCAATTGCGCCCACCAGCTCGCCGACAGGCTCCATGCCCGGTACCACGCGCAGGAGCAAAAAACTCCCCATCTTGCTATCTGCCAGCGCCTGCTCCGCAGCGAGCTCTTGGCCAAAGGCAGCCTGCTTGAGCACGCAAGTGCCGTCAACGCAGCGTTTATCCTGCGCCACCGCCTCATAGTCAAAGGCACGGCCCAGCGCGCTTTCGACCAACCCGCACAAGATGCGGAACAGGTTTTGATAATAGAGGGTCATTTGGTTTTCGGCCGCACTACGCACAAAGATCAACACAGCGGGTGCCCCGTCGCGCTCGATCGTGTATCCAAACATGGGAAGCCCCGGCGTCAGCTCGCGGTTCACCCACAGGTTCGAACGACCCCCGTCGCCCAAAAGAGGTGCAAGCTGCTCAAGCGTGAGCGAGCGCGCGGCATCTTCGGCAATCGCGGGACTTGCTGCCACCAGGCGTGCAAATGCCCCGCCCGAAACATGGTAGATCGCCACCGAATCGTTCTCGAGGATCTCGCCCAGAAGCTCGCAGCACTTGCGATAGATGTCGCGTGGGTTGAGCACGTCGAGCTCCTGCGTCACGGCAAAGATCTTGCCAAAGCTGTCGTGGCGGCCCACGATCTGGCGCCTGTACGCGCGCTTGTCCTCGATCGCGTCGTGGTAGAGCTGCGTAAGGAACGTATTGCGGTTGCGCACGAGCTCGTTTTGATCGCGCTCCGCCCTAATGGCTTCGCTGTTGCGCAACTGCACATAGCCGCACACGGCACCCACAACAAAGTACGCAATAAACGGCAGCCAGTTAGACGGCTCGTAAAAGAGACCCTGGAAGGTATAGCCATACTGGGTAAAGTAGCTCGCGGCCAAACCCACCGACGCCAGCAGCGCCGCAACCAGGCCAAAATCGAGCCCATACAGCGTGCCGATCAGTACCACGTACAGCAGGCGGTAGTCGAGCACGTTAAGCTGAGCAGACTGCGAAAACACCAGCTCCAGGCCCTCAAAGAGCACCCAGGCCAGCGCGGTCTCCAGGCATTTGATGGGCAGTGTCCGCCCGCGCATGCGGTCGATGGCGGCACGCAGCGGATGGCGCTTGCCCGCGAGGGTCTGCTCCCAGCGGGCGTGTATGGTCGAAAGATCGCGCAGCACGTCATAGCGCTGGAACCACCCGTAGCGCGTGCGGACGGTATCGCTCGGAGCAATGGAGACGACGGCGTCCCCGTCGTAGGTAATGTCGAGCCCCGGGAACAAGCCCTTGAGCGCCTCGCCCGGGTCTCCCACGGTGTGGGCAAAGCTATCCGGAACCTCGAGTTCCTCGAATGTGGCATCCCAGCTGTCGAAGATGCGACGCACCAGAACGGCCAGCTCCTCGGCGCAGAGGGCACCGAGCGGTGAGTCCGCCCCAGCCCTCATGACAGCAGAGCCTTGCGAGCACGCCTCGAACAGCGGGGTCAAAATCGGGTCTTCCAGCGTGGGCGAGGCGGTGTACAGATACGGCACGCGCAAGATCTTGGCCTGAATGCCGTCGCGGACCGCATAGTAGCGGCACAGGTCGTTGGCCGCACGGGCAATGATGCCCTTGCCGTTTTGCCCCGCAGCGTCCACCGCACCGTCCGCTCCCATGGGACCAGTCACAAACAGCAACTGAATCTGGCGACCCATGCAAGCTCGAAAGACGGAGCGCAGCAGCTCGATGTCGCCAACGGCCTCGGTATGCGGCGTGAGATAGGTAGAGAGGTAGACCACACGGTCGAATTCGTAAGCCTGGTCCAGGTGCTGCAGCAGCTCTTTCCAAGACGCATGGAGCGACGACCCGTCGCGGCGCGCCTCGTTGGCCGCCACGACCTGAACATGGTCACCGGGAAACGCCTTGGCACAAAAGTCGTCATCGACATACACGGTATTGCCAACAACCAGCACTTCCACCGTGCGCTCCCCCTCCCCAAATTTAGCTTTTGCCATGGTAAACATGCATATTGTACGCTGTCAATGTAGGCCAAAGGCAACTTTAAAGCTGTTTTAAGAACTTTTTCAGACGGGAAGCGACTCGCGCCTGAGCCAGAGAGCCCTACACGTGCCGCTGCACGGCGGAGAAAGGCGAATCCACTACCCCTCAGGCATAATTCCTGAGCAAAATCAAGCAGAGCACACGGCTTTTTGCGCCACTTTAAGACGTAATCGGGATGTGGCGAGAGGCCAAATTCGGAAGTGCGGGGAAAACCAAAGGAATGCTGACCAGACCCCCGTTTTAGGCTTCCGCGACCTGCGGTTTTGATACAAAAAAACCGCGTTGTGCTCGAAGGTTTTCGATTTTTCCCCGCACTTCTGTAATTACATCTCTGGATCGAGGGCGCAGGCAATGGTGACGACATCCACGATAGCGCCCCCCTATGCCTGATACCAAAATCGTTCCATAGGGACCCGTTTCCCAATGGGATGATTCTTCACAAAGGGCATTAAGGCGCATGAGAACATGGTAGAGGCAAGCAAGCGCGCTTCCACGTTTTCGCCCATGGTGACCACGGTATAATCCAACGAGACAAGCAACGAACGGGAAAGGCAGCGCGGATGAACCTGGGCAGCGAGAGCGAGACCGTCGAGTTCAAGAAGTCCACTGGCGAGCATAAAGAAGCACTGCAAGCCATCAGCGCCATGCTGAACAAGCACGGCCGCGGCGAGCTCTACTTCGGCGTGAAGGACAACGGCGATGTCATCGGCCAGGATGTCAGCGACGCAACGCTGCGCCAGGTGACGTCGTGGGTGTCCGACAAGATCGAGCCCGCGGTGTTCCCGACGGTCGAGTGCCTCGACGCCGATGATGGGCTGCGATACATCAAAATTGCCTTCTCAGGTGCCGACGCCCCCTACTCCGCCGACGGACGCTACTTCACCCGCGTGGGGACTTCGAACAAAGCGCTGTCGGCCTCGGAGCTGAGCGCCATGGTCGTCAAGCGTGAGCGCGCCCGTAGCCCGTGGGACTCGCTGCCGTCCGGCAGGCCCGTCTCCGACGCCGACGAGCAGGCGGTGCGTGACTTCGTCGCGCGCGGCGGCAGGGCCGGACGCGTGGGCGGCGGGTTCGCCGGCGTGGAGGACACCTTGGCAAGGCTCGACCTCGTCGCGCCCGACGGCAGCCTAAGAAACGCCGCGGTGGAGCTGTTCTGCGAGGGATCCGACACCTACCCCAGGATGAAGCTGGGGCTTCTGGGCGGCAACACCAAGGCCAAGATCCTCGACCTGCGCCGCGAGAGCGGCACCATGCTCAAGCTGCTCGACTTCGCCGAGTACTTCGTGACGTCGAACATCAGGCGCGAGTTCGTCATCGGCGAGACGGGCATGTACCGCAAGGAGATCCCCGAGATCCCGGCCGAGGCCATCCGCGAGGCGGTTGCCAACGCGCTGTGCCACCGCGACTACACCACCGGCACCGCCGTCGAGGTCAACGTGTTCATGGACACCGTCCAGATCGTGAGCCCGGGCCTGTTCCCCGAGGGCGACTCGCCGCAAGAGCACCTAGACGGTACCGCGAGCGAGTTCGGCCTCCGAAACCCCGCGATCGCGCGCACCCTGTTCCGCGCCGGCGTCATCGAGCAGTACGGCACGGGCATACCGCGCATCAAGGAGGCCTGCGAGGCAGCCGGCGTGAGGTTCCGCTTCGAGCAGACCGTCAACAGCACCGTCGTCGTCTTCGAGCGTCCTGGGTTGCAGAAAGCGGCCTTCAGGAGAACCGCGGCCGACAACCGACCGCTCCTCAGCGAGCGCGAACGAGCAGCGATGGCAATTGCCGCCGCTCAGGGGAAAATCACGACCTCCGACCTCGCGCGGGAGTCCAATGTCGGTAGGAAAACGGCCTCGAAGACTCTGAAAGACCTTGCCGGTCGAGGCCTGTTGGAATGGGTAGGGAAAAGCCCGAAAGACCCGCACCAGTTCTACAGGATGCCAAGCGAAGTTTGAGGCTGCAGGTCCTAGCCGGGAAACAGGCCCATTGCGTTTGCTGCCCTCCCCCTGCTGGGCACTACTGAGTAATCTACTGGGCACTGCTGAGTAATCTACTGAGTAGTGCCCAAGCGCGAGTTGGCAAGTCCGCCGAAGCCCAGAGAAACGGCTCCGAAGAATATACTGACCGCTACTGACCGCTACTGACCGCTACTGACCGCGGCATTCGGCAGGCCCGCCGAATGCCGCGGTCTCCCGAGACTAGCAGAGCCGCCCTTATTGTTAGCGCTGCCGAAGCAAGCCCTACTTCAGCAGCAACTTGAATTTTCGTGCGATGAGCCTCCCCGGAGCCAAGAGCCTTTTGCCCTAATCACAACACCGCAATTCAAGCACCGCAGAAAACTCCATTAGCGATGAACCAGCCACTTGAAGACGTGATCAAGGTGCGGCAAGGGGTCAAATTCGGAGGTGCGGGGAAAATCGAAGAAATGCTAACCAGGCCCCAGTTTTCGCTTCCGCGAACTGCGGTTTTGGTGCTAAAAATCGCGTTGTGCTCGAAGGTTCTCGATTTTCCCCGCACTTCCGTAATTACATCCTTGGATCGAGAGTACAGGCAACAATGACGTCATCCGCGATAGCACCCAACAGTCACGGACGTACAAAAGGCCGTTGCCGGAAGCCTCCATACAACGACTCTTCTTTGCGCGCGCCACGCTCGCAATGCTCCATTAAATGTAACTAATTGATTTGCTATATACCATTCATAATGGCACATAGCAAATCAATTAGTTACATGTGGAGGCAGAACATGAGGGAGTACGTCGAGAAGCAGCTGCACACTAGAGTCGATTGCGAGCCCAACGACGCCTCGGAAATAACGACGCAAAACTCTTTCCGAAAGTGTAGGTGAGCGAAATGGCGACTCATGCATACGATGACCTTTATTCTTATCTAGCCGCATTCAAGAACAGCTCTCTTGCCGAAATAATTGCGTACCTAGAAGAACTGGGGCAAAGGAGGTTCGACGCCTTTATTAGGGGCCTTGCACCCCTTATCCCAATCGAAAAAATCGAAAATCAATCCCTGTTCAATTTTTCTGTTGACTCCACCCTTGAAGGAGGCAAATTCCCCTGCACTGACTATGCCTGTCGAGAGCAAAACATTTACCATTTGGCAAAGTTCTCAGCATTGTATGCAGATAAAACACTGATTCATTGCCCTATAGAATCGGCATTCGAAATGGGGCACGATGATTATGCCTCAGTCGATGAACTTGCATTCGGGATCTATTTGACCATGCGAGTCGAAGACATAGTCAAAGCTGGAATACTCGGATTTTCGAGCAATTACATTCCTCTTTGCAAAGATTGCCTAGCGCGACAAATCGAAAGAGAATCAAAAGCAAAAGGATTGATATCGAGTTATTGGGATGAACTCGTACGACAATTCTGTTCCTCTACCTCGTGCACTTTAAAACAAGCACCAGATGGGAATCTGTGTGTAGCGATTGAGGGAATGGATGCATATGGGTCCCATGATGAGATGGATGTCGATTTCCTGGTAATCCCGTCTGAATACGAATCGCTCTATGCAAGCCAAGGCGAAACGCGATTGGATAGAGACATGCTGGAGAAAGGCGGCATCTCGACTATCCTACTGCCTTTGTTGGACGATTGCTTTCAAGCCCTCGTCAATCCCTATTTTTCGAATAGCTCGTATTAAACCACTCGTCCAGCTCAGATTGAGTTCCTCGAGTCCGCAACTTCCACCCTTTATCCTCGAAAAGATCAGACCATACCCATTCGCCGGTTATCTTGCCCCCTCCCCATTGCTGAAAATGCAACGTTGCGTAGCATCCTTGATTGCCGCATTAGAAACGAAGAGTCGTTTCTTGTGTTTAGGGATACCTTGTCCAAAGGCCTGAGCGAAAGGCCCATCGACACCTCGACATTAGCTGACCTGAAGAACGACCTAATAGAGCCCGAGCTTCACAAGATATCTTTAGTGATGAAAAACGAGCGATCCCGATTAGTCACCTCCGCAGGCATTGAAGCCGCTATCGGAATTGCGAGCTTTACATTGGGGCAATACGGAATCGCATCACCTTCTGATGCCATGGCCTTCCTCGGGGCTGCCGGCATAGGGGCCGTTGCATCTCAATCCGCAGATTTCTTGCGAGAAGCCAAGGCAAAAGAGAACCCCATGTATTTCCTCTGGAAGCTCAATAGAAACAACCGTCTGTAACCTAAGGGGCAGAACACCGCAGTCGCCGAGCATATCTCGATCATTAAATAAAGGCAGCACTAGAAAGGATGCGAATCGTGAAGAACCGATTCCCTTTCCGAATGCCTAATGCAGTAAAAATCACTGGTAGATCCGAGCAGTTTAACCAAGACGACAAGAGCGCGCTCAGATTGTTGTCTGCAGTAGCTAGCCAAGTATAGATACCATCCTGTTTCCAAATTCGGTCCTACGATAAACCCTTTCTTCTTTCTCAATTTCGTCGGGATCGTCGAAGATGAGCGTCGTATCTACTACGTCCCACTGCTGCCGATGGATATCCTCAATCAGCAATCCCAGCCCGGTTAATCGAAGAAGAACTTCTGCATCTCTGCCTCTGAGCGTCTGAAAAGTTTCCTTTTCTCGAAGCATTTCGTAGTCTCCAGGTAGAAATCTGTCCAAAGTCTCTGCAAACAAACGAAGATCGTCCCAGCTAATTTCTTTATCTAGGTAGGCCTCATAAATCTTTGCTAGTCGCCGCGCTTTGTCCTCCTCAATGTATCTTTCGAGCAGGATAAGCAGGTACTCAATATCGCGCTTCCTATTTGACTCTTCAAAGTATTGCTTGTACTTGTTCCATGAGCCATTTTCAAAAGAGTCGCGGTTGAACTCATCGAGGAAACACGCATACTTCTTCAGCAGATGCGCATTGTGGATATTGTTTCCGATTTTGTAGATGCTCACTAGGCTTGAGATGACGGGGATGTCCTTCAAGAACTCGTTTTGGAGAATTTCGTCCAGGCCAACCTCTGCGATATTCGAAATAAGTTCGAGAGAGTCGCTGCAAATAGTCGGCCTTGCGTCGTCTTGCAAGCGCGATAGACCGGCCTTAGTTGATTCCTCTGCGTTTACCATAAGATTACCTTTCATAATAATTTGCCAGTTTTGGCATGCGTTTGCAGCGCCGCTTTTCTGAAAGTGGCTCCAATTTAAATGCCATCCCCCGAATAGGCGCTCAGGTTCGATTCAACAAGTGCGTTGGTTGAAAAGAGCTTTAGACCCCCTTCGCGGTAGAAGTCGCCTGTGCAGAGCAACCAAATCATCTTGTCGAGCTTGCAGGCAGTGGACTCGGGGTCCACGCCGCCCTTCCGCGCCGCGCGCGCGGCTTCGAAATGGCAACGAGCCACTTCGGCCTCGCTGTCAGTGGTAGCGTAAAACTGAACAGTATTCAGCTGGCCGTTGACACAAACATCGACGAGTGGCTGCTGAACAAGCTCGACGACCTGATCAGGGCGATGCAGCTCGAGCTCATGGAGCTGCACCACGGTTCGTCCTCGACTGTCTTCTGCACGCAGTGCAGGTCGAAGGGCTAGGCAGGAGCCCCCGAGGCTTTTCCTAATTCTAGGTGTTAAAGTCGATTACTGCCTGCCGTGGAATAGCCTCCACTTTTCGTCTTCGATGTCTCTTTCAATTGAAGACCTCACTTTTAACAGCCATTCTCTGTGTTTTAAATATTCAACACCTGCGGGCAGCTGAGCAGCAATCGATTCAATCGCC
The DNA here is from genome assembly GCA_900540935.1 of uncultured Collinsella sp. Classification (GTDB taxonomy): domain Bacteria; phylum Actinomycetota; class Coriobacteriia; order Coriobacteriales; family Coriobacteriaceae; genus Collinsella. Next base: position 47,447 of record UQHW01000008.1, read on the forward strand.
TCAATCTCCTTGAGCTTTGCTGGAATAAAGCCTTTTTCTGGAGACCCGCTCATTGAAGATCGACGGAGATCCAAATCGTTGATCGATATCCCGTCTTTATCGAGCGACAGAATGAGGGTGATAGCCCTGACCCTCGCCTCGTCATTGCAATCGGACAAGGCCCAGCTAATTCTATCGAGACTATTTGCGTCGGCGATCCTTTCGCGGATGATATATTCCAGGCGCTCCCAAAAAATATCGCTCGAGAGCGCATTTGCGTCACGAACGGGAAACAAAGCGGCTATTTCAAACCTACCGAGTGGTTCGCTCAGCACTTCATCGATCAATGCTTTCAGCAGATTCCAAGCACGATTGTCCTGGACGGTCCAAAACGAGCTGATTCTTCGCAGGAGATCGTGCCTTTGTCGGTAGTCGAGGCTGGCAGCGTATTCCAAAAAACGGTCAATCATTGAACTGTCAAGGCGTAAAAGGCAGCGTAGGAAAGCGAGGTTATAGTCGAAAGAAGGGCGTCCTTCAAGTGCGAGAAAATACAGGTTGATAGCCGGTAAGGGATTGGATCCGAAGTACGAATCTAGAGCGGAGACGCGCTTTTCGTCTCCGCAGTTGCCGAAAAACCGCCAAACCCCATCATTGTGAGTGCGTTCGGAAAACCTAGAAGCATATTTGAGGATATAGCCAGGATGCTTTGGCTCGACTATCTCCAAATCTTCCAAGCAGAGATGCGTTCTGCCGTCATCGAGTCTTGCGAGGATCTCGTCGAGCTCCTCCTTGTCGGGCCCGTTCTTTATTGCTAGCAAATCAAGATAGTCAAACAGGGCCGGATGGTCACTCACGTCGATCACCGCGCCCAGCTCGTTTCTAAGGACCTTCCTGCCGATGGTTTCAGCAAGATGGTCAAGTGCTTCGTACGGGACGGGGATCGTCGAGGGCGACGAAGCGATATTGCGTGCGATTATGCTTGAGGCAGTATCTGGGGTCCTTTTGGCGATTTCCAGAAGGACTTTTCCGATAGCCCTGCCCGACTCCCACTCTTTATCGGAAATCTCATAATCTTCGGCTAGCTTTCCCAGGGCTTCGGTCAGTCGTTCTAGCGGTAACTCTTCCGCGGATATCCTCGGTTCTTTCTCTACGAGAGACTCGGAGTTCTCCAGGCCAAGTGCGTCGAATGTGCTCTGGCGGAACCCATCGAGGCTCAGAGGGGGATTCTGCGCGCATGTTTCGTAAATCTGGTTGATGCTTAAGCTGCATGAGAGATCGATTGTCGAGTCTTCGCTTATATATTTGGGGAATAGATCTTCGATCATCGAGAGCACCGAATGCATGTTTTCTGCATGCTCCGCTTCAGGTTCTTTGCCATAGAACGAGAAGTGCTGCCGAAAGGTGGATCTAACTTGCCTGCTGAATTCGGTTTCGACTAGAACGGAGAGCGCCCGGAAGCAATGGGCGTGGAGCTCGGCCAGCTCTGATGTGAAATTAAAGATCAGGGTGTTGTATGTGTACGTTATGCCGTTTTGCCGAACGCGCTGGACCCTTGAAGAGAGGTATGAACTCGTCAAGACGATCAGACATGCTGCAACATTGCGGGAATGCGATTGTTGATATTTTTGAGCGAGGGCATCGAGTTTGCTGTTTTCCAAATCGAATCCCGTACGATCGAAATCGTAAGCGAAAGCGCCGTCTTGCCCGCATGCCCAGTTGTACTCGGCCGCCCGCTCTGTGCCTCTTTCTACACACTTCACGAACAACTCGGAGGCTGTTTGCGAATACTCGCTCGAGTTCATCAGGGATACGGAAATATGCAGGGGCATAGATCCGTCCGATGTCGAATTCATGCCGAGAATTTCTTCCGATACGTCAGCGCAAGCAGCACTTTCGATGCGGTTTGAGGCAAAGGCGAGCGCCTGTACGGGGAGGAGTTGATTGAATGTGATTATGAACTGATCGGCAATTCGCTCATCCCGATTCTTTATTTCATCCCAAGCTTTCTCGCATTCCCTTCGAAGATAGTCGTACACGCTCGCACTTCCGCATACTTCAGCCATTGACTTGGCGGCTTTGAGATACGGCGCGTTCGGCATTTCTGCGGTATGCAGAATGAAATCTGCAAAACTGCCGTTCCCTTCTTTTGCGAAGTGGCGGCATATCAAGAAGTCGCGAAGATTCTGCTCTTCCATCCTTATGGCTAGCACGCCACCGGCTGAGGTAAGGATCGTGACGATTTCCTGGTCGTTCAATCTGGATGCAAAATCCCGAATCTCGGCGTCGTCGTACCCCAAGCCCAAGAGATCCTCATAACAAGGGTCTCCTTCAATAAGATCGCAGCAGTCGTAGATTGCAAGGATCTCTGCGAGACGTTGCTCTCTGCTGGAGTACCCAGCTAAGGCGGAATTCATATAGATGTTCAGAAGATCGTATGGCTCTTGGATGGCTTCGAAATTGCCGTCTGCTATGGGGCTTGCTGCCATGATAGCCAAGCGCAGGTTTCCGTTTGCGATTGCCGATACTCTCTCCCTCAGTGCTATGTTTTTTATGTTGTATTCGGTCTCGAGTATCGCTTCTATATTTTCCGCGGTTAGAGGCTCCAGCTCTATTTCTCTGAAATTTAGATAACTGCCGATTTTTGCGGTCAACTCGCTTCGGTGCATCTTCCTGCAGGTGAGGACAATCTTTAGCTTTTTGTTTTCCAAACAGATTCCCAGCAAGTGCTCAAGTGACAGGTTGCCGTTTGCATCATCGACTAGAAGGATAATGTTTTCCGACTCCGACAAAATCAGCTCGATATCATCGTCGAGATGCGATGAATACCTAGAGTCCAAGATAAGAAGATCCCAGTGATGCCGTTTGCTGAATGAGAGGCATGCGTCGAGGGCGATCTTGGTTTTCCCCGATCCAGACTGCCCCTGAATCACCACTGCCTTGTTTTGCTCTATCGATTCGACGATGACTGAAAACTCGGAATCCCTGTGCATGAGGAGCTTCGACAGGTCGGTTGAGAAACGGTCGTTCAGGCTTCGCTCGATGAAGCGGTCTGGGGCGATGAATGATCCCTTTCCGAGTGGAACGCCCAATACCGTATGCGCTAGCGCAGGGTATTTTCCATCAAGGTCGCTCGCAATTGTCTCTGGCCCGATTATTTCTATCCGTGGATCGATGGCACGGACCTCCTCGAGTACCAGAGGTGAAAGGCGAAAGTATGTGTGGCACAGGATGATTCGATCTATGAGTTGCGGATTGATTCCGGTTTTGCTCCTGTCGAGGCAGTCTTTAGCATCATTTAGCAGCTTATTGCGGATGTCGGAATTAGAGGTTGTGTATGCCGCGAAGAGGTAGTGTCCATTCTCTCCTACGGAATACATGTCTGGCACTCCGGTCGTAGTTTTATCCGTGCCGCATTGGGATCCTAATTCAGTGATGTTGTTAAGCGAATATCTCCTATATAGATACTGATTTGCCAGTGTTTGAAAACGCCCGCCTTCGACCTGCCTTAACTCTTCTTGGATCTGATTTATTTGGGACATTTTGCTCCTCGCGGTAAATTCGCCTTTTTATTTCTCTTTTCTTACTCTAGTCCACCTAGCTCAGCAAGTCTTGCACGCTCGAGGGCCGAGTCGACGACGTCCTCGAAGTCGAGCCCCGCCGCATAGGGAGATCCGGCGACAATGACTGGGGAAAACGCTAATCAAGGACAGAATCATTAATAGCATGCCGTTTTACCACAGACGGCAGAATCTGGCTTGAACGATTAATTACAGCCCCCGACAGAAAGAGCGGTGCTCACTCGCTATCGTCTCCGCGCTCGACAAGCAGAAGCGCAGGGCAATGGAGGTGGTCGAGGAGTGCGGTGGGTTGTTACCGTCAATGGGAAATCGGTCAACGCCAACCATCGATCATGCCGTATTATTCGGAGTTAGAATTTTCGCTCCACGATACTAAGCCGGTGACCATCCAATGATTTTTGGCATCGATATAGACATCGCCAATCTGATTGTCCAAGCATTCATCGGAGCCGCTACCTTGGGGGCCTTGATTGCCGCATTCTGCCAAATTAACCAGAGCAAAAGGAACAGAGAGGACGACATCAAGCGGCATCAGCCGTCCCGCATATCGGCATGGTACGAAGAGGGTCGAAACCGAACCGATCAGCCCGAAGACAATCGATTCTTCTGGCAGTTCGTCGTGCTTCGAAACGAAAGCGAGTCCCCCATCTACGACGTAATCGTCACCTGCGTCGGGATTAGCGGAGCCGGCCCCTCTTTCAAAGGAGAGGACAACCATCCCGCTTTTCCCAACCGCGTCTGCGTCGGCACGCTTCCTCCTGGAGCATGGTACATATGGCTCCCGACGGCAGGGCATGGAATGGGAGTGCGCACGGCGCCCGAAACGGCTTTCGTCGACGCGAATGGGATTTCATGGGTTCGGCGAGGCAACGGAAGGCTCGAGGAGATCTCCATGGAGCCAGCCTCATTCTACAGGCTGTCCCTCCCCTTGCCCTGGCGCGGATGCGAGAAGCTGACCGAGTAGCACCTTGGCATTATCGCTTCAAGCAATGGGCTTTCCAAACTGAGACGTGACCTTCCCCGGCCGTTCCAGATAACGGGAAAGTCAGAAACATTCGGGTTTGCGGGGCAGGGTCGCAGGAGAGACTTCGCCCTATCATTTTCATGCACCCATGAATTGAAGCTAGATCGGCATCATCCCCTCGAAGCACTTACTTGCAGATCCATATGGTAAAGGTAGCAATTCACTACCGTTTCGTTGTAAAGAGCGGAACGGCGTCATCTGTGGTTCCTCTTTAGCACCTGTCTAGCGAAGCGAATCGTAGCCAGCGGCTTTATCGTCTTGCATTTGCGAGGGCCAGACGGGATGCGTAAGAGCGATGACTGAAAGAATCGTCGCAGGCGGCTTCACGCACGACTTCAATCGCGCCTCAGTATTGCTCAATAGACTGCTCACTTCATGAACGGAAAACCTTTTAACGAGTCGGTGCTCGAAAATCAACGATTCCCCAGGTGAGGCAATCCCACTTTCCTTTCTCCCTATCGAGATCAGGATACTCGTTCAAAAACATCGCGACGCCTTTCTCCATGCGCGCGAGCAGGGCGGTTAAGTTGAGGGTGATCTTGATGCGGCAGTCGTCCTCAACCCCATTCGTCTTCGGCGAGCTGATGGCGCCATATCCCATGACCAGCTGACTGTCGTCATCGAAGACCCGTATGCCGATCAAATGGAACGGCGAGTATTTTGCGCCCGCGCCGTCAACAACGGAAGATCCGGTATGGAGCACGGCATTTCGCAGCTGGCAGAAATCGGATGCGGTGAAGTTGTCCCCCCGTGTGAGCGCACTCATTGTGTGCTTGATATGGTCTCGACTTTGCTCGCGAGACCGGTCGATGTTGTCGACCACAGGGGCGCCAGGAAGCCCGAGGTACTTTGTACACCAATCTCGCTGCCCGTCGTTATTGCTAGGGTCAATCAAGTTCGAACAAGCATCCGGAATCGTGACAGGACCGTAAGGCAAGAGATTAGCAGCCCGGCGTCGAACGCCATGCGGGCCTCTCCGATGAGGTTTCTCGGCGAGCGCTCAATGATTCGCGAGGCGCCCTGGTGCGAACTCGTTTCGTTTTCCATCTCTGAGAGCGATAGGTCAAGTTCCAAGCACATCGGTTATCCCTCGATCTCTATGCTCTCGCCGTCATTGTTCGGAACCAACCTCACAGAGTAAGCGAGCTGCGCCACCGTTTGATATAAGGTCTCCACCTTCATGGTCTTTGGCTTCAGACGCTGGTCGAGCGCCTGCGGGGTGAGGTCGAGATCGAGGGCAAGGGAGCGTTGGGGCGGCCCTGCTCCTCGAGTATCGACTTGATGGCGTCTACGGATCCCATAGCTGCAACATCCCCCGACAGAAAGAGCGGGGATGGTTGCCCACCTCCGCCCCGTTGATTGTTCAAAGTTCAAAAAAGCTTACGTCCGAATTTCCGCAGATGGCCAAAGGAGAAATGGCGCCTTGCAGATTACCTATAGGCATATTCCACGGCCCGAACTGAAAACAAAGACTAGCGTCTCACTTCGCAAATCCTCGCAGCCCTGGTACTTTGGCTGCAAAGCCTCGCACGATGCCCCGCTCGTAGCCGTTGAGGCCCCACTTGCCAACGAAGAACGCAAGCAAGACGAGGTACACCGCGCCCCCGAGCAAGAAAAGCCAAACGGTGCCGTGACCCATTGGAAAAAGCCAGTACGCCGCTCCCGAAACTGCAGTGGCAGCAGCCCATGGAAGCGCCAATGCAGCAATCTCGCGCCAAAACATGGCGATGTCCAACCCGACGCGCTTTGCGTAATACCAATTCATGACAAGTCCGTTGCCGATGAACATACACACGCCGCTACAAACCGCTACGGCAACGATGCCGAGCCTCGGCGCGAGCAGGATGGATCCGGCGATGTTCACCACAGAGAGGGCAAGATATATGATGCCCCTGAAGTAATACTTGTTCTCGACCTGCAGAATCGTCAACCCAAGATTCTGAGTAAGGTCAACGGTCAGAGGAAGCATGACGGCAAGAGCGATCCAGTAGGCAGCCCCATATGCATCACCCGCCCAAAGCACAATAAAGTCAGGCCCGAGTACGATAAAGCCGCCGAGGATAATAGAGCACATCAAGAACGTGATGCGCCCGACCTTGGCGAAAAGAACCGAGATGGCAACATTATCGCGGTCACGGTGGTAGAGTTCCGAGACACGCTGGAAAAAAACGCCGGCCACGGCTATGCCAGCCTGCATGTAGGCGCTGTATACCTGAGCACCCACGGCGTAGACGGCAACCGGGGCAGAACCATAGAAATACGCCACAATGAGCTTGCTCGAAGACCAGAAGACCTGGTCGGCAACCGTCACCATGACAACGGCGACGGAGAAACCCAAAAGCCCCCGTACGAGCCGCCCATCCCAACCGTGATACTTATAGCTCACATGAAGGAACCCCTGCGCGAAGACTCGTTGCATGGTCGCGCAGAGAATATTCATGGCAAGGATGACGACGGTGATAACAAGTGCGTTTGGAAGGACACGGCCAAGCACGAGAATCAGCACCGGCTGTGCCACCAGGGTCAAAAGTTGCGAACCCTTGAGGAAAACAAAGCGTTCGTTAGAGTTGATAGCAGCGATATTGATGGTGTTGTTGAAGGTAACAATCGTATTCACCGCGAGAACGCAAAGCATCACGCAGCACTCGTCCACCTGACCGGGAGTGAAAGAGCCGGCATACACGGCTCTAAAGACGGGAATTATCCCCGCGACCACGAGCACGGCGAGAACGGAGAGTCCCCAGTACAGTCGTTTGGCAATGGCAAGCGTATTTTCCATCATACGTTCGTCGCACTCGGCCTTATACATGCTGTAGTAGCGCCCCACACCTGCCGAAAGGACGCTATTGATGGACACCACGTAAGACATGATGGGGCCAACAGTATGGTAGAGACCGTATTCGTCCTGTCCAATAATGGAAAGCAGAAGGGGAATGTAGAGAAAGTTGACGACGATTTGCGCGAGTGTGTAAGCATACGAAATGACGATGCCTTGCTTGCGCCGTTTCGACGGACTCGCATCAGATGCACCCGAGAGCATACGCTTAGACATGGTCACCACTCCCCATTGCAGCCTTTCTTGCAGATAACACCTTGTGTAGACGCTTCAATACGCCCTTAGCTTTAAAGAGAACAACATAGACACGCCAGCGACCCCTCCTGACAAGGCGGAAAGCCATTCCGTAACGGCTTGCCAACTCACCCATGTACGGATTTTCCCGCCATGCTGGAAAGTTCCCGTCCATCCATCTAAAGAACTCAGGCTTATATGTATCGGAATTCTCACTGACCTTAGCGGAACGTGTTCCTCCCCAGAAAAGAACATGGAGGATGCAGAGCGCCTCCAGTTCATCGGCGTAGCGTTTGCGTTTATCAGGTGCTATCTGGGCCAGCATGCCGTCGGCCGATTTGATGATGTCGAGCGCCCTCTCCTCAGGCACTTCATGTAGTGCACTTGTAGGACGTTGCACATAGAGGTATGGCGTCGCGCCAATGGAAGAGGCCTCGCCTATTGCAAGTAGAAGGGCGACAGCCGAAGCCATGTCCTCGCCGATTCGCGGCCCCTCGACGAGGCGTATGCCCGACTCGATAAAGCTCTTCCGGCAATACAATTGCCGGACGAGCGAGTCGCTTTCCGGTATATAACCGGAAAGCGACTCGCTCGTCCGGTACCCGCCCCGCCAGGGACCGCAATGTGATAGCAGTGAGCCATCAGGCGCCACCCTGTCATAATTGAAGCAGAGAATCTTGGGACGCAAGTCCAGGGCAACCTCGACAACGCGGGCAAGCTCGCCCGGAACAAGCCGGTCATCCGAGTCCACGAAAAGAAGATACTCACCCGTTGCGAGCGAAGCGCCAAGAGCCCGAGCGGAATTCTGCCCGCCATTGACCTTGTGATGGAGGCTTGCTCGGATATCGTATCCTACAAGAATATCGGAGAGCCTTGCACCGTAAGAGAGGTCCGATCCGTCGTCGACGACAATGGTCTCCAGGGAGATGCCGACGCGAGCGCATGCCTCGATGGAGGTGAGACAAGAGTGCAGGTAATCCTCCTCGGTGTTGTAGACGGGGATAACTATAGAGAGATCAGGCATATCAAACGGCCAATCATACTAAGGTCCGCTAATCCAGCTCGGCGGCTGCATCGCCGAGCATCTTGCGGTACGAACAGAGATATCGAACTTCGGCAAGGCTTCGCCACCTGAGGGCTCGCTTCGCCACGGAAAGCCATCCACGTACGTCCATGTTCCATGGTTTGGGCTTGAAGGCGAAGTGGACGATCGAGGCGGAACCGTCAGCCAAAACGCCTTCCCTCGCGTATCGCGCTGCATTGTCGGAAAGCAAGTTATATTTTTCAGAAAGGTGCAAATCGTTCCTGTCGGGCCAATCCGGAAAAGCAAGATGAAGGAGGTCCTGATCACCAATTCCTTGATAGCTGGCCAAGGTCTCATCATCGAGTAAGTCCAAGGTGTGCATAACGCGATCGCAAAAATTCGTTTCCGGCTCAATGACGAGACAGCCGGAGTTAAGATCGCGCCAGGAGGGATTTGCCGCCTGCCCCGCCACACATGCTGAAAGATGAGGACGGTCAAAGAGACAATCAATGTTGCGAACGATGAGCATATCTGAATCCAGCAGGATTATCTTCTCAAACTCCGTCGCCGAGAGAATACGAAGCTTCGAAAAAGAAGTGTTCCAGTGACCAAATCCTCTGGCGTCGTTAAGCCTTCGAACGGCCTCGGGTACATCAATTCCCTCTACCTGACGAATAAGAGAGCCCTCGGATTCAATGAAAGAGCGCTCGCGCCCGCCCACATTCGGAGTCACAAATACAACGAGCTGATAGGAACAGCCACTTCGTTGAAGTGACCGCGCAAGGGCAAGTACACCTCTAAGATACCCGGCCCCACCAGTGTAGAACGTTGCGTAAACCCTCGACCCTGTGTGTCTTGCGAGCATTGCGCCCTGTCTACTCATGTTACCTTCCCCTATTTTCAGTCCAGACTTTATATGGCTTGATGCTTCCCGCCTCAATGCAGAGGCCCAGAAGGGCAAACCCCGACGCAAGCGAATACGGCATCTTCGGATGCGAGGAAATGAACTTCTCCTTCGCCCGCTTGTAGGCAATCGTCTCGTCGGGCAGCCATGAGCCGTCGAAATGGTGTATCGCATACGTGTTATCGGTTAAATTAACTTGGCGAGTCTTGCCGTCCTTTGGACAGAAGAAGTCCTTCGGATACAGCGTGAAGCCTTCGACGGTCTGCTTCTCTCCGTTGAGCTCAAGTCCCAGTTCTAGGCAAGCGTTGGTGATGGCTTCCACATTCGTCGCCTCGTCATATCCCCCGTCGGGCAAGACGAAAACCCTTTCGTCATAATCCTTGAGAAGTCGCTCGAAGAGCGGAAACGACTTCCGACAGGCCATCAGCCCCGTTTGGATTCTAGTTGGGGCCTCGAATCCAGAAAAAGCTTCCTCCGCAAGAAAACGATCAAGGGGGCGCAGAACCTCGACGTCGGTATCCATGTAGATGCCTCCGTGCTCGACAAGGACCTTCAGACGCGCATAGTCGCTAGCGAACGCCCACTTCTTCGCCGCAAGTGCCTCCTCGAAGTAGCGGTTACCGCCGCTGTCGAAGTTATCTTCATCCCATCGAACAATCTCGTAGTCAGGACAATGCTCTTTCCAGGAATTAATGCAGCGCTCCGCCATAGGCGGCAGCGGCTTCCCCCCAAACCAGATGTAATGTATCGTTTTCGGAATTTTCAAACTATCGCCCATACGTTCACTCCATACTCGCTGGCATGCCGCATCAGAAGATGCTCAGCACGCTATTGATATCTGCCACATAGGGAATCGCGCCGTACCACTCCGGCCTCGTCGCACCAATGACGACGAAATAAATGAGGAAGCACGCACATGCCACCAACTTCACGATGCGCCGCTCGTTATGCGGAACGCGGCCAAGCACAGTCGGAATAGCGAGAATCGCAAAGAGCATGAAGTACATCCCCAGCCGTCCCACGATTTCTACCTGCACCTTGAAGACTTCGAAGACCAGCCAAAGCATCATGCCGTGCATGAGAAGCGCATCGTGACGCCCCTTATTGCCCTGCTTTCGTGCAACGGAGAAGTAGTTTGCGCAAAAGCAGCAACAGACGAATGCCACGGCGGCACCAATAAGTGCACCGAAGTAGTTCGATCCCATGAACTCATCCGAATAGAGGGTTTTACGTCCATATAGATGCGAGACCAGATTCACGATTGGCCCGCTGAACACGAAGACGACTACTGCCGCCATCAAATAGAGTAGGAACTCTCTCTTGCCAAAAGGAAGCCTTCTCACAGGCAAAAGAACGAGAACGAATATCACCGACTGGTGAAAGAAAAATGCAACCAACACAGAAGCAACGAATGGCCAAGTCTTCCCTTGCATGAGCCATACAATGCCAATGGCAAGAACACCGATGGCTATCGACTGCCTCATGGTGTTCATCGAACTGAAGTACATGTTCAATGCAACATAAAGGAAGAAGCTCAGCATCACGTCCTCAGAGCATTCATAGATGAGATAGGCGACGGGAAAAATGCACAACGCGCTTGAGACGACGATAAGGAGCTGATAGTTGCTGGAAATCTTGCTAAGCAACAGGCAGAGAGCGGTAAACAGATACTCATAGCGCTCGAGATGGAAGGCAGTCGCTCCTTCATAACCTATGCGAATGTACGCTTCGCAAAACTGCTGGGTATCAACACCGACCACATAGCTTCTTACGGCCGCCACAGCGAAAAGCATAAGCGCCACGATGATGACGTAGGCCTTCTTATTGGAAGATGATGCCCCTGGGCCCATCATAATAAGGCCCAGTAGAATAATCATCGATAGAATGGAGAGATAGACGAACATGCCTAGGCAACCCCTGCCTTACTCATCGAATCTAAGGTAGTTTGTGCGTAGATCATTTCCCCACCAGTCCCTCGTAAAACCCCATCAAGCGTTTCGCGTTGGCCTCGGCCGAGTATCCGGCAGCCTCCAGGCGAGCCGGAGCCTCCAGATACCTGCCGCCGGCGAGCGCGGCGGAGAGCGCTGCGACCCACGCCTCGATGGGGGCGTCGAGAGCCGTAAAGGAACCGGTCCCAGCGATGTCCGTCTCGGCGGGCACACCGGTCGAGTACACACACGGCAATCCCGCCGCCTGCGCCTCCACCGCCGAAACCGGCAGCCCCTCATAAAGCGACGGCATGAAGAACACATCGAAGAGCGAGTAGAAACGTTCGGTGTCGCTCCTCAAGCCAAGCAGCATCACAGAATTTTCCAAACCCATTTCGCCAACGAGCTCCTGGAGTTCCCGGCGCTCATCGGCGATGTTACTCTCCCCGATGATGACAAGCCTGGCAGGGCCGTGAGCAGCCACATACTCACCGAAAACCCTGACCGCGAAGGAGAAGTTCTTCTGCAAGGAAATCCGGCCCACGCATCCCACAACAGGCTCCTCAGGACCTATTCCGAGCTCAGTCCTGCAGTCTGCCCGGACCTCGGGGTCGAAGGCGAAGCGCTCTATGTCGATGCCGTTCCTCATCGTCAGGAAGTCCTTTCCACCGAAGAGATAGCGGCCGGCGTCTTCGGAGCACGCGACCCTGTCGGTCGCCCAGCGCCGCCCGAACCAGATGAGCGGTGCATTGCGCACACGATGGCTGAACCTATCCGAGCTGCTGTTGAGATGACTGTGGAGCACGCGATGGGCAATCCCAGTCTCGGCCGCGTAGCGAAGAGTCCAGAGCGCCGAGTTGGGCATATGGCAGTGCACGACGTCGTATTCGGAACCGTGTTCGCGAAAGAACTCCCTGGTCTCCCTGACGAAGGCCGGGAGGTCGACGCTCGCCTGCGTGACCGTGAAAACCCGCGCACCCTCATTCCTGAATTCATCATCGAAATTGAGGGGGTGCCGTGGCTCGCCGTTAACAACGTCATGGTGCAGGTAGTCGTAGACGACGCGGCTCTTGTCGCGATGACGGAACATGTTTCGCACGAACGACGTGACCCCCGCATCGGCGGACAGGGAAGGAACAACATTGAGTACTTTTATGGCCTTGGTGCTTACCAAACTAAACTCTCCTCGTTTTTCGTTATGCGACGGCATGGGCAGGTTCGACAAGAGCGACGGGAACCCCGAGCGTTAAAGATGGGGCGTTGCACGCCTCATCTCCCTCCGCTCATAAGCCTCGATTAGCCGGGTGTACAACCAAGGTGCGCCGGCAATTGCGAGGAAGCGAGCCTTGTCACCCCGACGCACGCCGGGATCCGCCAAAAGGCCCATGAGGTTCCTGCGCACATAGGACAGTGCCTCGACCTGGTAAGACCTGGGCTCTTCTCCCCCCTCATTGCAATGGTCGGCGATTCGAAAGAGCCGCGTGAGCTCAAGCGCCTTGTGGTAGGTGAGCCCGGAGGCGCAGCCGGGAAGGAAGGGCTTCGCCGCATCCTCGATCGCCTGGATAGCGGCACTGAAGTTATGCAATTGCTTAAGGGACGTATTGGCGGGCCTAACGGTGGAGCCGGCGCGCCTCATGTATCCGTATATCGGCTCCTTCAACAGCGCGAATGACGCCGCCGATAGGACCTGCGCGCCAAACGCTATGTCATCCTCATAGCGCCTACCCGATGCAAACGGATTAGCAAGATACGTCTTCCTCGACGCCAGATGGGCCCACGCCGAAGCAATAACATCCTCATAGAGGATATGGGAAAGGAAGCTTTCCTGATCAAGGAGCTCGTACTCGCGAGAATCGCTCCATTCAAGAGCCTGGATGGCGCGAGTGCCGGGCACGATCAAATGCCTTCCAATGACTTGCTCTGCACCGCTCTTCGAAAGAGCATTCGCAAGGAGACTCAGATAGTGCGGAGACACGACGTCGTCGCCATCAACAAATGTGACGTAATCTCCATGAGCTTCGAGCACGCCGCGATTCCGAGCACAGGATTGCCCACCATTCTTTTGATGGATAACGCGCACGCAGGGATTCGAAGCATAGGCGTCCAGCAAATCGCCCGTGCCGTCGGTCGACCCATCATCGATAAGGATGAACTCATGCTCGCCGTCATAATCCTGTGCAAGCAGGCTCTCCATGCAATAGCCCACGCAATCACGAAGGTTATAAAACGGAACAATGACAGAAATTAAAGAGGGTTTTTTATCCACGCGTCCTGTCCTTCAATGTTGAACCTCCACAGGGAGCACTTCCGAGTTCCGGCGCCCGAAGCAAGTACCCATGCTTCCTGAAGTAATGAGCGAGGCCCCTCATGTGCTCCCAATTCGTCTTGCTCAAGAGCCTTTTCTTCGATATGCGCTGGTATAAGTGCGTCATAGAGGATCCGTGTGACCTCACGACGCGGTAGCCCGCTTCGTGGCAGCGAAGGCACCAGTCCACGTCCTCGGGGGCGTAGAAGATTGCCTCGTCGAGAAGGCCCACTCGCTCCCAGGCCCAAACCGGAGTGACCCAGCAGGCCGAGAGGAGATAACCCACGTCCTGCACGCCGCCGATGACAGGCGCCTCCGGCACCTCGGCCTCGGCGGCACGCTCGGCCACGCGCCCGAGGGGCCACGCTTTGCCGAACTTGATTCCGAGCGTGGGGAGGTTGCGCCCCGAGAGCTGCTCAGAGCCATCCCCGCCCGCGAGCGTGGGGCCGGCGACCGCAATGGCGGGGTCGGACTCCAGGGCATCGACGGCCGAGCCTATAGCTGCTTCGTTGGCCACTGTATCGGAGTCGAGCACGCATATGTAGCTAGGGCGTGGGCTCATGGCGAGCGCCTCCCTGATGGCGATGTTGCGACTAACCGTCGTGCCGAGGTTGCGCCCCTGCGGCAGCACGTGTAGGCGTCCGTCGGAGGCGGCGATCTCGACGAGGGAGTCAAGCGTCCCATCGGTTGAGCCGTTGTCCACGACGTACGCGGCGGCGCACATGTCGCCCAACCCGAGCACGCTCTCGAGACAGGCGCGCACGTACCCCTCCGAGTTCCATGTGAGAATGACGAAGGCGACGGTGCGAGAAATCTTCCCACCGTGCTCGCAATAAGATGCGGTCGCGCTCACTTCCCCGTACCCCCTGCCATCGCCTTGAAGGTCCTCACGAAGATGCGCAAGTCGAGCGCGAAGCTCGCGTGGCGCACGTAGAAGAGCTCGAGCATCTGGCGGTCGCCGTTAGCCCATGTAGCGTTGTTCCTGTCCGTGACCTGCCACCAACCGGTGATGCCGGGCTTACGCGACAGGAACTCGTCGCGAGCATCGCCGAACTCGTAGGTCTCCTCGACGGTCACCGGTCGCGGGCCGATCACCGACAGGTCCCCCATGAGGACGTTCAAAAACTGCGGGAACTCGTCGATCGAGTACTTGCGCAGGAAGCGACCCACGCGCGTCACGCGCGGATCGTCGTCAAGTTTCTGCTCGCGTTTCCATTCCTCGAGCTGCTCCCGTGTCATGTAGAGCTCCGGATGCGCGTGCGCGTCGGCGGCCATCGTCCGGAACTTCCAGATATAGATGCGCTTGCCGCCCTTGCCCACGCGCTCCTGGCGGAAGAATGGGTTACCCGGGGAGTCCAGGGCTATGGCGGCGCAGAGGAGGACGCCCGGCAGGAAGCCCGCCGCCACGACGGCCGCCGAGAAGGCGACGTCGAAGGCGCGCTTCGCGGCGCGGTACGGGAGGCCGCCCGGACTCGGGGCGGGGACGCTGGCATCCCTCGGAGGGGCAACGAATTCACCCCTGGCAACCGAAACAGGTTGATCCACCTTTACTTCAAATTGAGCTTTAGCATTGTCGGGGCGGACATCGGCATTCGACATCAGCTCGGAACCGAGCGCGCACGACATCGTCGCCCCGATCTCAGGCGGCGCCACAGGCGCATTGCTCTCTGTTACTTCTTTAGCAGCCACAGTCAAACTTACGTCCCTGTCTCCCAGGGACCCCCCCCGAATTGGTAAATTCAAAAATGCGAACGAATAGCCGGTGCAACGTCTCACTTACGTTTTGCTAGGCACGTCTAACGGAAGCAGCTCCCTAAATGCGGAGTCGCCTTCACCTACGTCCACCAGGCACCAGCGCTTATGACGGTCGATCTTTTTAACGCGCGCCTCTTGCCCCACAAGCGGGCCCTGCTCTATGTGCAGCACGCCGTCTTCTATGCGCGCAACGCTGTTGCGCACCACGCCGTCGTCGTCCAGCACGCTGCGGTACCAGTCCTGTGCATCGTCCGGCATGGGCATGTACGCCCGCTCCCTACTGCCGGCGATGCGGCAGCCAAAGCTCAACTGAGCCAAAGCCCTATCGAGCACAGCGGCATCGTGCGTGGCGACGAAGAAATATTCCTTGTACATGGGCTTGGTTTGGAGCGACCAGGCACCGTCCCGCTTAAACCAGAACTCCTTTTGCATCACAAAAGCGTCCTGCATAAGGTTGCGTGGGATAATGCGGCGGACCTTTTCGCAGGTCTCGCGCTCTTTTCCTTGGGGGGTATGGACCAGATACCACCGGACGCGGCCGTGCTGGCTGTAGGTAGTGGCGCCGTTAAATGCGCCTGGCAGCTGCTCTTGACGTCGTGCCGTCTGTTCCATGTTCTCGCCCCCTCTTTTGGCTTTGCGATGCACGCAAGTGCAGGGGCGTTTAGAACAGGCTTCTCGCTCGCAGCTAGGCGCAATCGCAAAAGTACAGGTTTTTGTATCTTTCGACATAGGCCATTATACGAGCAATTAATCCGCGTTTGCCCAGATTACGCAAAATGTACTGCCAGTAGGTGCATCTCCATACCCCTCTACAAAAACCTGTACCTTTTTGTGCAACAAAAAAAGCCGCTCAACCAGCGGCTTTTCTTATTTGGACATGAAAAAAGGCGACCGTCCTTTGTGAACAGTCGCCTTTGTTAATTGTTGTGTGAATTGCCTTAGGCGCGAGTCTTGATCTCCTCGGTCACCTTGGAAACAAACTCGTCAACGCTCATCTGGACGGTCTCGTTGGAGCGATCGCGGACGGAAATGTTGCCGGCCTCGACCTCTTTCTCGCCCAGGATGAGCATATAGGGCACGCGGTCGATACTGCGGGCCTCGCGGATCTTGTAGCCGATCTTCTCGTCGCGGTCGTCGCAGACCACGCGAATGCCGGCCTCCTCCAGCTTAGCGCACACCTCATGGGCGTAGTCGCGGCTCTTCTCAGAGACGGGAAGCGCCTTGACCTGCACGGGAGCCAGCCAGGTGGGGAACTTGCCCGCAAAGTGCTCAATCAGAATACCGATGAAGCGCTCGATGGAGCCAAAGCACACGCGATGCAGCATAATGGGGCGCTTCTTGGTGCCGTCGGCGTCCACGTACTCCAGGTCAAAGTTGAGCGGCATCTGGAAGTCGAGCTGGACGGTACCGCACTGCCAGGTACGGCCGAGCGAGTCCTCCAGGTGGAAGTCGATCTTGGGGCCGTAGAAGGCGCCGTCGCCCTCGTTGACCTCGTAGTCCATGTGCAGCTGTTCCAGAGCGGTGCGCAGGCCCTCCTCGGCGCGAGCCCAGTCCTCGTCCGAACCCATGGAGTCCTCGGGGCGGGTAGAAAGCTCAACGTGGTACTTAAAGCCAAACTTCTGGTACACGGAGTCGATGAGGTTGACGACGCCCACGATCTCGTCGGTCAGCTGGTCGGGACGCACAAACAGGTGGGCGTCGTCCTGGTTAAAGCAGCGCACTCGGAACAGGCCGTGCAGGGCGCCGCGCAGCTCGTGACGGTGCACCAGGCCAATCTCGCCGGCGCGGATGGGCAGCTCGCGATAGGAGTGCGGCTTGGAGGCGTACACCAGCACGCCGCCCGGGCAGTTCATGGGCTTAATGCAATACTCTTCGTCGTCGATGACGGTGGAGTACATGTTGTCCTTGTAGTGGTCCCAGTGGCCCGAGGTCTTCCACAGCTGCTTGTTCATGATGAGCGGCGTGGAGATCTCCACGTAGCCGGCCTTGTGGTGAATCTCGCGCCAGTAGTCCAGCAGCGTGTTCTTAAGGATCATGCCGTTGGGCAGGAAGAACGGGAAGCCGGGGGCCTCGTCGCGCATCATAAAGAGATCCATCTCGCGGCCGATCTTGCGGTGGTCGCGCTTCTTGGCCTCCTCCAGCATGTGCATGTGCTCGTCGAGCTCTTCCTTGGTAGCAAAGGCGACGCCGTTGATGCGGGTGAGCATCTTGTTGTCCTTGTCGCCCTTCCAGTAAGCGCCCGAGACGCCGGTGAGCTTAAAGGCCTTCAGAGCCTTGGTGTAGCAGATGTGAGGGCCGACGCACATGTCGATGTAGTCGCCCTGCTGGTAGAAAGTGATGCGGGCGTCGTCGTCCAGGTCACCGATGTGCTCGACCTTGTACTTCTCGCCGCGCTCCTCCATAAGGGCGATGGCCTCGGCGCGGGGCTTCTCGTACACGGTGAACTTGAGGTTCTCCTTGACGATCTTCTTCATCTCGGCCTCGATCGCGGGGAAGTCGTCCTCGCTGATCTTGACGCCCTCGGGTAGGTCGACATCGTAGTAAAAACCGTTGTCGGTCGCGGGGCCATAGGCAAAATCGGCCTCGGGATAGAGACGCTTGATGGCCTGCGCCATGATGTGCGCAGCAGAGTGGCGGATGACGTGCGTGACCTCGTCCTGCGGGAGCTCGGCCACCGAACCGTCATTGTAGAGTGCCTTCATGGGTATGTTTTCTCCTCTCGGATGCCTGATGCAAGTGCGTGCGATGCGCTCGGCGTTTTTGACTTGCATCATTATAGGCAGGTTGCCTTGGTATACAAGCGCCCGCCGCACCTTAATGGCACGGCGGGCGATTTTCTACGCATGCTTCATCGTGTGGGGGCGGGGCTGCGGGGCGTGCGTGCGGCTTGCGCGTGGCGCGCGGAGCCCGTGGCTTACGGCCGGCCCGGCGATGGATGCGTTACTGAATGCGAGTTCGGCAGTAGGGGCAGACCTTCCAGTGCGCGTCGAGCGGGCGATGGCAGCTGGGGCACACGTTACGAACCTGGGTGTCGCACACGGGGCAGACCACAAAGTCCTTCTCGATGGGAGCGCCGCACTGCGGGCAGGTGCCGTACTGGGCAAGCTGGCGCTCGCGCAGGGCCATGTCCAGCTCCTGCTCCTCGCGGTCGGCCGCGTAGGAGTGCGGGCGCAGGACCAGGTAGGCGATGAGGCCCACAAACGGGATGAGGGCGATGATGCCCCATGCCACGTAGGCGCTGGCGCCGCGGCGGCGAGCGTCGATGAACACATAGACGACCGACAGCACGTACAGGGCGATGATAAAGCCCACGAAGGCATAGATGACGCCCATAAGCTGCGGCGACATGAGCTCGTTGATGTATTTGGACATTGAGGTGTACCTTTCGGAATATTTACAGTCCGGTCAAGTTTACCACGGGGTTTGTTTATATGTGACCACGGCTGGGTACGGGGCTGGCGCGGACACAAACATCTCAATCTGTAACAGGTGGAAGCGGAATCCGGGTCTAGATGTTACAGAATTAGACAAACCGTTCTCTCTCCGACTTAAATCTCGATCTGTAACATCTTGAGCCCCAAAACCCCTCTTACTGTTACAGATCGAGACATTCAAAATCCGTCGGAAGGTTTGTCTTGATCTGTAACATCTACAACCCAAATCATCAGCTAACTGTTACAGATCAAGATGAACGGTGAGCCCTCCGTTAAATATCTCAATCTGTAACAACTAGGGGTCAGAAACCCTTCTATCTGCTACAGATCAGGACAAAGGAAAACGTCCAATCTCAATATCTCAATCTGTAACAACAACTCGGTAAATACAGGTCTAACCGTTACAGATTTAGACATTCGAAACCGACTGATAGGTTCATCTAAATCTGTAACATCTGGACCCCAAAACGGTCCCCAGATGTTACAGATCGAGACAGAAGAATCTCTCCATGACTTTAAATCTCACTCTGTAACACTTAGGACCGATTTTCTCCTCTTACTGTTACAGATCAAGACAAAAGGAGGAGCCGTCTGGCAAACATCTCGATCTGTAACATCTGGAACCCAGTTCTTCTGCTTACTGTTATAGAACGAGACAAACCTCTGACACCAGGGGCGGCAGACGAGGTCATCGATGGTCCTGAGTCTCCCCTCGCCTGCCGTTGGCGGGTGTTGCGGGGCTGTTCGCCGCATTGCCACTGCACTGGGGGTGTGCAGACCGTAGGATAGTCCTATTGACAGCCTGTCAACTCGTCTGGGAGGCACCGTGGCAGAAACGTTTGATATCGCGATTGTGGGCGCGGGCATCACGGGATGCGC
Organism: uncultured Collinsella sp.; assembly: GCA_900540935.1. Taxonomy (GTDB): domain Bacteria; phylum Actinomycetota; class Coriobacteriia; order Coriobacteriales; family Coriobacteriaceae; genus Collinsella. Next base: position 67,327 of record UQHW01000008.1, read on the forward strand.
CATCGCACGGCAACTCGCGCGGTTTGACCTGTCCATTTGCGTGGTCGAGGCGGCCAACGACATCGCGCTGGGGGCTTCGAAGGCCAACGGCGGCCTGGTGCACGCCGGCTACGATCCGGCACCGGGCACCGTAAAGGCGCAGGTCAACGCTCGTGGTTGCGAGCTATATGGCACGTGGGCCCAGGAGCTAGGCTTTTTGTTCCGCCGGACCGGGTCGATGGTGCTGGGGTTTAACGACGAAGACCGCGCACACCTGGAGAAGCTGCGCAGCAACGGCCTAGCCAACGGCGTGCCCGAGCTGTCGATTATCGGCCCCGAGCGCATCCACGAGCTGGAACCGCGTGCGAGTGCCAAGGCGACGTGCGCGCTGTGGTGTCCCTCGACCGGTTTTGTCGATCCGTTTGAAGTGGCCATTGCCGCGCTGGAGAACGCCGTGGCCGACGGCGTGACATTTATGCGGTCTGCGCCAGTGGAGGCAATTGAAGTTGCCGACACGGACGACGGAGCTGCACGCTTTAAGCTGGTGACGCCTGCCAACGATGTGCGCTGCCGCTATCTAATCAACGCCGCGGGCAACGGCGCCGCGGACATCTCGCATATGGCCGGCGCCGAGGAATTCCAGATGGTCTGGCGCCAGGGCAACATTGTGGTGCTGGACAAAGAGCCGCGCGCGCTGATGCCGCTCTACCCCGTGCCCACACCCGTTTCCAAAGGCGTTATCGTCACGGGCACCGTGCACGGCAACACCGTGATCACCGCGACCGCAGCCGTGCGCGAGGCGGGCGACACACAGACTTATGCGAGCGATGTGAACGCGCTGCTGACGGGAGCGCGCAAGCTGGTTCCCGATCTGGACACGCGTCGCGTGGTGCGCGCGTTTGCCGGCGGGCGTCCGGTCATTAAGGGGACGAACGACTTCTTTATTGGGCAGTCGGCCGTGGTGCCAGGCCTGTTCCAGGCGGCGGGCATTCAATCGCCAGGCGTAGCAAGCGCGCCGGCCATTGCCGAGCGCATGGAGCACGTGATGCGCGAGGCGGGCGTTGCTTTGCGCGAGCGGGCCGATTGGGATCCGATTCGCCGCGCGCCGGACGACTTCGACCGTGCGCCGCTTGCACGCAAGGAAGAGCTCATTGAGTCCGACCCTGCATGGGGGCAGATCGTCTGCCGCTGCGAGACAGTACCCGAGGCCGAGATTGTTGCCGCGATTCGACGCCGTCCGGGTGCGGTTTCGGTCGAGGGCGTCAAACGCCGCTGCCGCGCGGGCATGGGCCGCTGCCAGAGCGGCTTTTGCCAGAGCCGCGTGGTGGCGATTCTGGCGCGCGAGCTGGGGTGTGACCCCAGCGAGGTGCTGCTGGAGGACACTGGCTCGTGGCTCGTTGAGGGACCTTTGAAGGGGGTGCGCTAGGATGGCGACGTTTGATATGCGCAACGAACGCGCGGAGGCAGGAGCTACGGAAGCGGTGCAGACGCAGGCGTTCGACGTCGTCGTTATCGGCGGCGGACCTGCCGGCATGGCGGCCGCACTTGCCGCGCACAAGGCCGGCGCGCGCGTGGCCATCGTGGAGCGCGAGCAACACTTGGGCGGCATCCTGCGCCAGTGCATTCACCCCGGCTTTGGCCTTTCGCACTTTAAGCAGGAGCTCACCGGCCCCGAGTATGCGCAGCGCTTTATCGACCAGGTGCGCGCGACCAACATTGCGCTGTTCTTGGACAGCATGGTGCTTGGGATTGATTCGGGCGCGTCCACGGAAGATGCCGCGGTCCACACCGTCACGCTCATGAGCCCCACCGGCATGTTGCAGCTCACCGGGCGCGCGGTCGTCCTTGCCATGGGTTGCCGCGAGCGCACCCGTAGCGAGATCAAGATTCCCGGCAGCCGACCTGCCGGCGTGTTTACGGCCGGCCTGGCGCAGCGATACATCAATATCGAGAACCTCAAACCCGGCTCACGCGCCGTCATTTTGGGCTCGGGCGACATCGGACTGATCATGGCACGCCGCTGCACGCTCGAGGGGATTTCGGTCGAGGGCGTGTACGAACTCATGCCGTACGCCAACGGCCTGCGCCGCAACGTCAAGAACTGCCTAGACGACTTTGGCATTCCGCTGCACCTGTCCACCACCGTCACACGTGTGATCGGGCACGACCGGGTGGAGGCCGTCGAAGTGAGCCAGGTCGACGAGCACTTGGCACCCATTCCGGGGACCGAGCGCGTTGTTCCGTGCGACACGCTACTGCTTTCGGTGGGCCTGATTCCCGAGAACGAGCTTTCGGTTGCCGCGGGCGTGGAGCTGGACCCACGTACGCGCGGCGCCGTGGTGGACCAGAACCTGCAGACAGGCGTTCCTGGCATCTTTGCCTGCGGCAACGTGCTGCACGTGCACGACCTGGCAGACAATGTGACGACCGAGTCCGAGCGTGCCGGTGCGGCTGCGGCGGCGTACGCGCTGGGCGGCGACGCCGGGGCGAGCGCTGCGGGCCCGGGCTGTGAACTCACGGTCTCCCCCGCCGGCATCGCAGGCTACGCACTGCCGGGCCGCATTACGACCGTGGCGCTCACCAAACTCAATTTCCGTGTACGCCGGCCGGTCGACGCCGCCCGCGTGCGCATTATCGCGGGAAGCGAGGAGCTATTCGCCGGCAAGGTCCGCCCGTTTAAACCGAGCGTAATGGAGAGCTTCCCACTGCCGGCAAAGGTGATTCAGCGCGCACTCGGCCTGGGTGTCAGCGAGATTGTCCTTTCCGTCGACCCCGTCGAGGAGGCATAACGTCATGAACACGAATGTGACTGAGACGCTGCAGTTCAACTGCACCACCTGCCCCTCCGAGTGCCTCCTAACTGTAGAGGTTGAGCGCGACGCAGACGGCGCCGTGGTAAAGGTGCGCTTCGTGACCGGAAACAGCTGCCCGCGCGGCGATAAGTTCGCGCATCAAGAGCTCACCTGCCCCATGCGCGTGCTCACCACCACCGTGGCCGTATCCGGCGGCGACGAGGCGCTGCTGCCCGTACGCACGGCCGAAGCCATCCCGCTGGCACTCCACGCCCAAGCCATGGACCTCATCCGCGGCTTGGCCGTCGATGCCCCCATCCGCATGGGCGACGTAGTCCTCCCCAACCTCCTAGACACCGGTACCGACCTCATCGCCAGCATGGACATCGACTCTGCATAGGTAGCTCATTTGGGACGGGGCTCTTTTAGCTACCCCGCAATCCACCCCGCCCCTCCTCAATTGCGGTGGAATAGTTCCTGATTTCCGCCAAAACCCCGGCATCCGGGAACTATTCCACCGCAACTATCTTTGGAATTGGTATTTAGCCTGTGCCTACTTTAGTGCCATTTCAAAACTATGCCGGATTACGGGGCTGATTCGGATACCCACATCCATACCGGCGATTTTCGATTTTTGATAAACCCTCTACCTGCGGTTTTATTTTCGCGATTTTTCCCATGATCAAGTAATACAGGTCCAGCCCCGTAATCCGCCATACTTTTGAAACCAGCCCATTTGGGACGGGACCATATTGACTACTTTTACCTATCAGCCCGCATGTTTGACGCATCTAAAATAGCCCCGTCCCAAATTGACTACCCTGGCATTGGGGATACCAAGGTGGCACCCTAGCGAAAGGACGATGTATGGCACATGTCGATGACCAGCGCGTGGCGCGCGTGCTCGATGCGCTCGAGGCTCAGCACCCCGGCGCGCAGCTGCTTGTGAACGACCCGTGGTCGATCTACTATCTGACCGGCTTTTATGCCGATATGTTCGAGCGTTTTTGCGGCGTGCTGCTCGCACGCGATGCCGAGCCGGTGATCTTGGTCAACGCCCTGCATCAGCTGCCCGAGTACGACAATGCCCGCGTCGCCTATCACACCGATACCGACGTCGTGACCGACACCATCGCGCGCGAGATCGATCCTGCCAAGCCTCTCGGCATCGACACCGTTATGCGCTCCGGCTTTTTGATGCCCCTTATTGATCGTCACGCCGCGAGCAAGTTCTTCCTGGGCGACTTTGCCGTCACCGCCGCACGCACCCACAAGGATGCCGCGGAGCAGGAGCTCATGCGCATGTCCTCAGCCGCCAACGACGCCGTGATGGCCGACGCCATCAAGCTCGTTCACGAGGGCGTGACGGAGCGCGAAATTGCCGACCAGATGCTCGGCCTGTACCGCAAGCACGACTGCGAGGGCTTTAGCTTTCCTCCCATCGTGAGCTTTGGCGCCAACGCGGGCGACCCGCATCACGAGCCCGACGGCACCGTACTCAAGCGCGGCGACGTGGTGCTGTTCGACATTGGTGGGCGTCATCGCAACTACTGCTCGGACATGACGCGCACATTCTTTTGGGGCGAGCCGGACGAGGAGACCGCACGCATCTACGACATCGTGCGCCGCGCCAACGAGGCCGCCGAGGCGCTCATCGCCCCGGGCGTGCGCATGTGCGACCTGGACCGCGTCGCGCGCGACGTAATCGAGGATGCGGGCTACGGACAGTACTTTACGCATCGCCTGGGCCACTCGATCGGCCTGCAGGACCACGAGCCAGGCGATGTTTCGCTCGTCAACGAGCAGGTTATCGAGCCGGGCATGACGTTCTCCATCGAACCGGGCATCTACCTCCCCGGCCGCACCGGCGTCCGCATCGAAGACCTTGCCCTGGTCACCGAGTCCGGCGTCGAGATCCTCAACGCCTACCCCCACGACCCAGTCCGCCTAGACTAGCCCCTTCCCAATAGCCCTTCAATAAGTTGCGGTGGAATAGTTCCCAGATTGGCCCAAAGAGGCATAATCCAGGAACTATTTCACCGCAACTGCCATGGGGCCAAGTCGACCAATTTGACAGTCTAGAGATGCGCCACGAAAGCGGGCTATCTACTACGTTTAACCCGCATGGGTCGACCGTGCGGGTCTTTTTGATAATTGGCAAGCCTTCAACCTGCGGTTTTGATTTTGCGTTTTTCCGCGTGGTCGAGGGTATCCGCTAAAACATAGTAGATAGGCCCATTTCGTGGCGAGCGGGTCAACTAGCTACCCTGCGGAAGGGCTCTAGCGGAGCAGACCGGCCACTTCGCCGGCTAGGGTGATGGTGCCTGCCGCTACGAAAGACTCGCCCGCGGCCTCGAAAACTGCGAGGGCCTCGGACACGCTAGGGTAAACGCCCGCAAGCTTGTCCGCATCCACCAGGGCAGCGAGTTCCTCTGCCGGCAGGGCGCGATCGGAATCGGTCTGGGTTACGACCACGCGCGGGAAGGCCGGAATCAGCACATCGACGATGCCCGCCACATCCTTGTCGGCCAGCGCGGCGCATAGCAGCGTGGGGCGATTCTCTACGCACGGATCGATCTCGTCCAGCGCGCTCACAAAGTTCTCGCAGCTCTGGGGATTATGGCAGGCGTCAATCAGCTTGAGCGGATCGGTCCCCAGCACGTCAAAACGTCCCGGTGTGGGGCAACCCATAAGCGAAGCGTCGAGCTTGTCATGGTCGAGCTCGCGACCCAGATACCCCTCGCACAGCATAATCGCGCACGCGGCATTCTGCGGCTGATACGCCGGCTTGACCATGCTCGACGTATAAATCGCACGCGGCGTGGTGCAGCTGAACTCAACCGTGTCGCCCACATGCGCCGGCACCTTAGTCGTGGCGTGGCTCACCACGAGCGGCACCACACCACACTCCCGGCAGCGGGCATCCATCACGCGCTGAACGCTCGGCTCATGCGTGCCCTCGCCCAGCACAACCAGGCGCCCGGGTTTGATAACCGCGGCCTTCTCCCCCGCAATGGCCTCGAGCGTATCGCCCAAAATACGTGTGTGATCGAGCCCAATGCCCGTAATGGCTACGGCCACGGGATCGGTCGCACTCGTAGCGTCCCAACGGCCGCCCATACCGACCTCGAGCACGGCAACGTCCACCGCAGCCTCGGCAAACACCACCAGTGCGGCAGCCGTCAGCAGGTCAAACGGTGTGATGGTATAGGCGCGCTCCCCCGCCGCCACACGACGAGCATTCACGCGATGCCCCGCCTCGACGGCGGCAGAAACGCCACGGGCAAACGCCTCATCGCTCACAACGTGCCCATCGACCTCCATGCGCTCGGGATAGCGCACCAACTGCGGCGACGTATACAGTGCGGTCTTTAACCCCTCGCCACGAAGGATGGCAGCCGAAAAACGCGTGGTCGAAGTCTTGCCATTGGTACCGGCAACCTGAATGCAATCGAAATACTCGTCCGGACGTCCCAGCTCATCGAGCATATCGACAACCGTCTCAAGCAGAGGCCCAGCATCCCCAGAAATCCGCCCCGTATCAGCAGCCAGCTCAACAGCCTCATCAAACGAAAGCAACTCAAACGAGAAAGGAACGACATAAGACCCAGAACGCTTAGCCATAACCCAAAGTCCCCCATAACAGAAAAAGAGGCCCACCAAAAAGAATGAGCCCCTCGCGTTGACAATATCAGCCTTTATCCGCTTGCAGCGAGATCAAGGCCACAACCAAGTGGCCCCAACCTACCAGTTGTAAACAACCACGTAAGCGAACTAGGAGCGGCCCGACGCTTTGCTCACCGCAAGTTCCGCACGCAAAGGACAGCACTTAATGTGCTGTCCGTCTTGCGCAGGACTGTCCGCAGCGGAGAGCAAAGTGTCGGGACGCGTCCCCCAGTACCGCCTACGAGAAGTCAGCAACCTGAGCAGTCAGCGCCACCAGGATCTCCTTGAGCTCAGCTGCACGGTCCCTCTTCTTCTGGACCACCGCAGGCGCGGCCTTGGCCACAAAGCCCTCGTTGGCGAGCGTCTTCTCGCAGCCGGCGAGCTCCTTCTGGGCCGCGGCGATCTCCTTCTCCAGGCGCGCCTTCTCGGCCGAAAGGTCAACCTTGCCCTCGAGCACCACGAAGACCTCGACGCCGCTGTCGACCACGGCAATGCTCGCAGCCGGCTTCTCAACGTCGGTACCCATAACCAGCGAAGACGTGTTGGCCAGCGGCTCGATGGTCGAGCGCAGGCTCTCGAGCTTCTCAATGTCTTCGGCACCGGCGCGCACGACCACGTCGAGCTCGGCCTTGGGGCTCAAGCGGTAGCGCGAACGCGTGGCGCGAGCGGCGGAAACGACGGTGCGGCACAGCTCAAACGCGCGCTCGGCGTCCTCGTCGACATACTTGGCGTAGTCGGCGGGCTCAGGCCACTTGGCGATCATGAGCGCCTCGGCGCGGTCCACGTTGCCCTCGGCGTCCAGGTCGAGCACGCTCGCCGGCATGTTGTCCCAGATCTCCTCGGTGACAAACGGCATAAGCGGGTGCATCAGGCGAATGGAGGTGTCGAGCACAAAGATCAGGTTGCGCTGGGCCTGCAGACGGCCCTCACCCTTCAGGCGGGCCTTGGTGACCTCGACGTACCAGTCGCAGACCTCGTTCCAGAAGAACTGCTGCACGCCGCGGGCCATGTCGCCAAAGGTGTAGTTCTCGATGCCCTCGGTGACCATCTTCACGGCCTTGGCCAAGCGGCTGAACATCCAGGCGTCGGCCGGCGTCTCCACGACAGGCTCGCCGGGCGTGTAGCCCTCCATGTTCATGAGCAGGAAGCGGCTGGCGTTCCAGATCTTGGTCACAAAGCTCTTGGCCTGGTCGGTACGCGGGCTGTCGATAAGCTTCTTGGTCTTCTTGTCGATGTTCGCGTCGAACTTGACGTCCTGGTTGTTGGTGCACAGCGTGAGCAGGTTGAAGCGCATGGCGTCGGCGCCGTACATGCCGATGAGATCCATGGGGTCAACGCCGTTGCCCTTGGACTTGGACATGCGGCTGCCGTCCTTGGCCAGGATCGTCGGATAGATGACGACGTCCTTAAACGGCACCTCGTCCAGGAAGTACAGCGAGCTCATGACCATGCGGGCGACCCACAGCGCGATGATGTCGCGCGCAGTGACCAGCGCCGTCGTGGGGTGATGCCCCTCGAGCAGCTCCGACTTTTGCGGCCAGCCCTGCGTGGCAAAGGTCCACAGCTGCGAGCTGAACCAGGTGTCCAGCACGTTCTCGTCCTGGTGCACATGATGGCCGCCGCACTTGGGGCACACGTCGGTGTCCTCGGTCAGGGCGTCCTCCCAGCCACAGTCCTCGCAGTAGAACACGGGGATACGGTGGCCCCACCACAGCTGGCGGCTGATGCACCAGTCCTTAAGGTTCTCCATCCAGGTGGTGTAGGTCTGCGTCCAGCGCGCGGGATGGAAGGTGACCTTGCCGGAGTTGACAGCGTCGAGCGCCGGCCCCTTGAGCTTGTCGACGGCGACGAACCACTGCTCGGACAGCCACGGCTCCAGCGCGGAGTCGCAACGGTAGCAGTGCATGACGGAGTGATCGAGGTCCTCGACGTGATCGAGCAGGTCGTGCTCCTCGAACCACTTGATGACGGCCTCGCGGCACTCGTCGCGGTTCATGCCGGTGAACTCGCCATAGCCCTCGACGACCACCGCGTGCTCGTCGAAGATGTTGATCTGCGGCAGATCGTGAGCCTGACCCATGGCGTAATCGTTGGGGTCGTGGGCCGGGGTGACCTTAACAAAGCCGGAGCCAAAGTTGGCGTCGACATGCCAATCCTCAAAGATGGGAATCTCGCGGTCGACGATGGGGAGCTTGACGGTCTTACCCACAAAGGCGGCCTTCTCAGGATCCTTCGGAGAGACGGCGACGCCCGTGTCGCCGAGCATGGTCTCGGGGCGCGTGGTGGCGACGACGATGTAATCCTGGCCGTTGACCGGCTCGGTCAGCGGGTAGCGCAGGTGCCACAGGTGGCCCTTCTCGTCCTTATACTCGGCCTCGTCGTCTGAGATGGCGGTGGTGCAGTTGGGGCACCAGTTGACGATGCGCTTGCCGCGATAGATCAGGCCGTCGTGGTACCAGTCGCAGAAGACCTTGCGCACGGCCTGCGCGTAGTCCTCATCCATGGTAAAGCGCTCGTTGTCGAAGTCGACGGAGCAGCCCATGCGCTTGATCTGCTCGACGATGATGCCGCCGTACTCGTGGGTCCAATCCCAGCAGGCGTCGACAAACTTGTCGCGACCAATCTCCAGGCGGCTAATGCCCTCACTCTTGAGCTTCTTGTCGACCTTGGTCTGCGTGGCGATACCGGCGTGGTCGGTGCCCAGCACCCAGCGCGTAGACTTGCCGCGCATGCGGGCCATACGGATGATGGCATCCTGGATGGAGTCATCGGTGGCGTGGCCCATGTGGAGCTTACCGGTCACATTGGGAGGCGGAATGGTGACGGTGCAGTCGCCCACGCCCGCGCGGCGCTTGTAGTAGCCGCCGTCGAGCCACTTCTGCAGGATCGCCGGCTCGTTGGTCGACGGATCATAGTTCTTGGGCATTTCTTCCATATATCTCTCCCTGTCCCGCCGGGGAGGAATGTAGGCCCGCCAGGGCCTACATTCCTCCCCTTAGGTATCGATTACTTCAGTCTGAATGACTTCGCTGAGGCTTAAACAAACACACAGAATAACACAGGTAGTTGGGGTTATTGCGCATATATAAAATAGCCTCCGACCGCGGGTGGTCGAAGGCTATTTGCAAACACGTTTTAGGCAGGTCTAGCCGTAGATGCGCTGGGGCTGTTCTTCGCCCTTTACAGCGGCTTCGGTTACGACGACCTTGGCTACGCCCTCCTCGCTGGGGAGGTCGAACATCGTCTGCTGCAGCACGTCCTCGCAGATGGCGCGCAGGCCGCGGGCGCCGGTCTTGCGGGCAAGCGCCATGCGGGCGATCTCATGCAGGGCGGCGTCCTCAAACTCAAGCTCAACGTCCTCGAGCTGGAACATCTTACGGTATTGACGCACCACGGCGTTCTTGGGCTCGGTCAGGATCGACACCAGGTCGTCCTCGTCGAGCGCCTGCGTCTGGGTGACGACGGGCGTACGGCCCACGAACTCGGGGATCATGCCAAAGGCGTTGAGGTCCTGCGGGAGCACCTGGCGCAGCAGGTCGTTCTCATCGACCGAAGTGGGGCCGGCGATCTCGGAGTTAAAGCCCACGCCCTTGTTACCCACGCGATCGGCGATGATCTTATCCAGACCCACAAAGGCACCGCCGCAGATGAACAGAATGTTGGTCGTGTCAATCTGCAACAGTTCCTGCTGGGGATGCTTACGGCCGCCGGTTGGCGGAACGCTGGCCACCGTGCCCTCAAGAATCTTAAGCAGTGCCTGCTGAACGCCCTCGCCCGAGACATCACGGGTGATGGAGAGGTTCTCGGCCTTGCGGGCGATCTTGTCGATCTCGTCCACGTAGATAATGCCCACCTGCGCGCGCTCAATATCGCCATCGGCGGCGTTGATGAGCTTGAGCAGGATGTTCTCCACGTCCTCGCCAACGTAGCCGGCCTCGGTGAGCGCGGTGGCATCGGCAATGGCAAACGGCACCTCGAGAATGCGCGCGAGCGTCTGGGCAAGCAGGGTCTTACCGGTACCGGTGGGGCCGAGCAGCAAGATGTTGGACTTGGCGAGCTCCACCTCGTCCATGTCATCGTCAAACTGGGCGCCCATGCCCGATGCCTCGTCAAAGGCGGACACCGCGGCACCGCCCTCGATCACGCGACGGTAGTGGTTGTACACGGCAACCGACATGGCGCGCTTGGCGTCCTCCTGGCCCATGACATAGGCCGAAAGCTCGTCATAGATCTCGTGCGGCGTAGGCACGTGCGTGATGACCTGACGGTCGTCCTCAAGCTCAAAGCCCTCCGTCTCGGGGTCAGCGGCGGGCTGGGACGCAGCCTGGCCGTGGTCGTTGAGGAAACCCGGGAGATTGCCGTTGCGGGCGGCGTCCATAAAGTCCGAAGCCAGCGACTCCTCCAGGATCTCGGAGCAGGCGGCGACGCACTCGTCGCAGATAAAGATGTTGGTCGGGCCCTTTACAAGGCGGCGAACCTGTCCCTGCTCTTTTCCGCAGAAGGAGCAGCGTATGGGGTTGCCGTTCTCGTCAAAGTTGTCCTGCATGTTACCTGCCATCCTAGGCGTCCTTCGCGGCGAGGTCGCGCGAGGTGACGATACGGTCGATCAGGCCGTAGTCGAGGGCCTCGGCAGCGGTCAAGTAGTTATCGCGCTCGGTATCGGCCTGGACCTTCTCGATGGGCTGGCCCGAGGCGTCGGACAGGATCTGGTTGAGCTCGCGGCGAGTCTTCTTGATCTCCTCGGCCACAATCTCGATCTCGGTCTGCTGGCCCTGGGCACCGCCGCTGGGCTGGTGAATCATGACCTTGGAATGCGGCAGGCAGAAGCGCTTGCCCTTGGCGCCGGCCGAAAGCAGCACGGCGGCCATGGACGCAGCCATGCCCACACAGATGGTGGAAACCTGCGGCTTAATGAAGTTCATGGTGTCCAGAATCGCCAGGCCGGAGTAGACCTCGCCGCCAGGCGAATTGATGTAGAGCGAGATATCCTTCTCGGCATCCTGGCTCTCAAGATGCAGCAGCTGGGCAACGACCAGGTTGGCGCTGACGGAGTTGATCTCCTCGCCCAAGAAGATGATGCGGTCGTTGAGCAGGCGCGAATAGATATCGTAGCTGCGCTCGCCGCGCGGCGTCTGCTCGATAACGTATGGCACGAGGGCGGAATCGAACTTAGCGATCATACGCATCTCCATTTCTCTTACGGACCAATAGTGGTTCTAGACAAACGTACGGTGCCCGCATGCTATGCATTGGCTGGCACCGTACGAAGCAACCGGATAACCGGCTTATAACTTTACCCCATCACGGGTGCGTCCATGCGCTCGCGGAAAAGGTGGCGAGAATTACTCGGCGTCCTTGGCGGTCTCGTCGACCTCGGTCACCTTGGCGTTCTCGACCAGGTGATCGACGGCCTTGGAGCGACGGATGGACTCGCGGACGGCAGGCATGCGGCCATCGGCGATGAACTCGGCCTTGGAAGCCTCGACGTCCTTGACGCCGGCCTTCTCGAACTCGGCGTTGACGTCGTCCTCGGTGACCTCAATCTTGAGCTCACGGGCAAGAGCGTCGAGCGCCAGGGACTCACGGGCAACGTCGTTGGCCTGCTTGTGCAGGTCGCCGATGAACTGCTCCATGGTCAGGCCGGAAGCGGGCAGCCAGGTGTCCAGCGTCATGCCGCGGGCAGCGAGGTTGGACAGGAAGTTCTGGCCAAGCTCCTCAAAGACGGACTGCTCGTAGTCGGCGTCCATCTCGTCAAGCTGCAGGCGCTCAGCGAGAGCGGAGACGCAACGGTTCTCCTTCTCGGCCGGCAGGCGGGAAGCCTTGTCCTGCTCGATCTCGAGCTTGATGGCGTCGCGCATAGCGTCGATGCTGTCGAAGCCAAAGTCGGACTTGACGAGCTCGTCGGTGAGCTCGGGGGTGTTGCGGACCTTGATACCCTTGACGGTGACCTCGACGGTGTGGGTCTCGGCCTCCTCGCCCTCCTCGACCTCGTCGGTCCAGGTGACGGTCTTGACGTCGTCAACGTTAGCGCCGATCAGGGCCTCGTTGAACTCCTTGGGGTTGCTATCGCTGCCGGCGATGAGCATGCGGCCCTCAGCGGCGAAGTTGTCGGCGTTCTCGACGGCCTTAAGGTCAACGGTCACATAGTCGTCAGCCTCGACGGCGCGACCCTCGACGTCCTCGAAGGTGGCACGGTAGTTGAGGAGCATCTCGACCTGGTTGTTGATCTCGGACTCGGTGACCTCCGCGGGAGGCATCTCGATCTCGACAGCGTCGAAGGAGGAGAGCTCGGCAGCAGGACGCAGGGAGAACTCGACGGTGTAGGTGTAGTCCTCGTGATCCTTGGCGAGGTCGAGCTCCTTGTAGTCACCGCTCTTGGTGGGGACGATGTCCAGCTCGTTGAGGACGGCAGGCTCGTTGGCGGCGATCAGGTCGTTGGTGGCCTGAGCGAGGGTAGCCTCGGCGCCAAGAGCAGAGTCGATGACCGGACGGGGAGCCTTACCGGCGCGGAAGCCCGGGAAGCGGTACTTCTTGGCGGTGTCCTTGTAGGCCTTCTTGATCGCGGCGTCGACGTCGGCGGCCGGGATGGTGACCGTAGCGGTGAGCTTGGCGTCCTTGACGTCAGAAGCGGTGATGTTCAACACGTTCCTCCTCATACTGCCCAGCTTATCTGAGGTGCTGGTACCTTTATGCAACAAAGCGTCGCGACGGCGGGAGCCGACGCAGGTGCGTTGGTGCGGGCGAAAGGACTCGAACCTTCACGGGAATCCCACCAGAACCTAAATCTGGCGCGTCTACCAATTCCGCCACGCCCGCATGAGCGCACAGACTAGGAATGATAGCAGATACGAACGGCAAGCGCACGCACACGTTTTACAGGCTCACGACCTCACCACGAGTGCAAAAGGCGGGACGAGTTGCCCCGCCCCGCCCATTACGACTTGTTCGCTGACCCGCTACTCCCCCAGCAGTGCCTTCTCCGGCGTGATCGGCAGCGAGCGGACCTGGTGGCCGGTGGCGTGTGCGACGGCCGAGGCCACGGCGGCGAGCGGCGTGTTGATGACGACCTCGCCGATCGACTTGGCGCCAAACGGGCCCGTCGGCTCGTAGCTCGGCTCAAAGGCCACGCGAATGCTGCCGATATCCAGGCGCGTGGGCAGCTTGTAGCTCATAAAGTTGCCGGTGCGCAGGCGACCGCGGTCGTCGTGCTCAACAATCTCGTAGAGCGCGTGGCCGATACCTTGGGCAATGCCGCCCTCGGCCTGGACGCGTGCGAGCGCCTCGTTGATCACGGTGCCGCAGTCAACGGCAGCGGCGTAATCCACCACGGTAACCTTGCCGGTGGCCTTATCGACCTCGACCTCGGCAATGCCGGCCATAAACGGCGGGGGCGAAACGGGCAGGCAGACAGAGGCGTGCGAGGTAAGCGCGTCGCCGCCCGCGATGTTCTTGACGCACAGGTTGGCAAAGTCGCGAAGCGTAAGGTAGCGACCGCGCTCGCGAGCGGCGCGCTCGTCGGACAGGCGCACGTACTGGCCGTCGAAGACCACGTCGGCGGCGTCAACGTCCCACATCTGGGCGGCCTTAGCGCAAATCTTCTCGCGCAGCTCGGTCGCGGCGTTCTTGGCGGCAAGGCCCGTCACATAGGTACCGGAGCTCGCGTACGAGCCAGCGTCGAACGGCGACACATCAGTGTCCACGCCGCGCACCACGATCTGCGAGCTCTCCACGCCCAGCTCCTCGGCGGCAATCTGCGCCAGAATCGTGTCGACGCCCATGCCATTATCGGTGGCTCCGGTGCCGATGGTAATGAAGCCGTCCTCTTCCAGGCGCATGTCGATGCCGGCGATATCCACGTTGGAAATGCCCGAGCCCTGCATGGTGAGCGCGCAGCCCAGGGCGCGCACGCGGTCGCCCAGGTCCACGGCCAGCGGCTTGTCACGCCAACCGATCATGTCCATCGCGCGCAGCAGGCAGCGGTCGAGCGCGCAGGCGTTGAGCTTCTCGTTGTAGTACTGCGGCATAACCTCGCCCTCGCGCACGATGTTCTTAAGGCGCAGGTCGGCGGGGTCCATGTGCAGCATGTCCGCGAGCTCGTTGACGGCGCTCTCCACGGCAAACTGGCCCTGGGTGGCACCGTAGCCGCGATACGCACCGCCGCGGTTGGTGTTGGTGTAGACGGCGTCCCAGCTAAAGCGGCTCGCCTTCACGTGGTTGTAAATGGGCAAGCTCTTGTGGCCCGAAAGGCCAATCGTCGTGGTGGCGTGCTCGCCGTACGCGCCGGCGTTGGACAACGTGTGCAGGTCGATGGCCGTGATGGTGCCGTCGTTCATGGCGCCCAGCTTAACGGTCATCTGCATCTGGTGACGCGAGTTGCCCGCAGTGATGGTCTCCTCGCGGGTGTAGCAGCAATAGCTCGGACGGCCAGTCTGCTGGGTCACGAACGCCACGAAGATCTCGCAGCAGCCTGTCTGCTTGGAGCCAAAGCCGCCGCCGATGCGCGGCTTAATGACCTGCACCTGCGACTGCGGAATGTCGAGCGACTGCGCGACCATGCGACGCACGTGGAAGGGCACCTGCGTGGAGGTGGTCACCGAGATACGGCCGAACGCGTCGGTCGTCGCGAAGGCGCGGAAGGTCTCCATGGGCGCGGTCTGCGTAGCCTGGCTGGTGTAGGTGCGCTCAACGACGATGTCGCTCTGGGCGAAGGCCTCGTCCAGATCGCCATAATCGCTGGTACCGCTGCACACCAGGTTGCGAGCAACGTCGCCGCCCTGCGGGAACATAAAGGTCACGTCGCCCTCGGGGTGGACCACGATATCGTTATCGAGCGCCTTGGTAAAGTCGAGCAGCGGCTCGAGCACCTCATAGTCGACCTTGATGAGCTTGAGTGCCTTGTCGGCGGCCTCCTCGGTCTCGGCGGCGACGATCGCCACCTCCTCGTTTTGGTAGCGCACCAGGTTCTCGAGAATCAGGCGGTCGTAGGGACTCGGCTGCGGATAGCTCTGGCCGGCGATGGTAAAGCGGCGCTTGGGCACGTCCTCGTAGGTGTAGACACCCACGACACCGGGCACCTTCAACGCGCGCGAGGTGTCGATGGAGCGAATCTTGGCGCGGGCATAGGGGCTGCGCTTGAGTTTGACGATGAGCGCGCCGGCGGGCACCATATCGCCCGTGTAGACGGGACGGCCCTCGAGCAGAGCCTTCGAGTCCTTCTTGGGCTGCTTGTGAGTGATCTGCTTGTACGCGACACCATCGGAGCTGGTGTTATTGACCGGCAGCTCGGGCATCTCGAAACCCACCTGCACGCCGGACTCGTTGAGAAAACGGACGATGGCGCGCAGCTGGCTCTCGTAGCCGCTGCAACGGCAGAGGTTGCCGGCAAGCTGGCGCGAGAGTTCCTCGCGCGTGGCGACGAGGCTTGGGTCCTCCTTGGCGGCGCGGGCAAGCGCCAGCACGTTCATGATGAGGCCGGGGGCGCAAAAACCGCACTGCTCGGCGCCTTCGGCAGCCATCGCGCGGGCCAGTGCCTCGGATTCGGCCTTAAGGCCCTCGAGCGTGGTGATGGTATGGCCCTCAACACGGGCGGCGGGAACCGAGCAGCTCAGCACCGGATCGCCGTCGAGCCACACCGTGCACAGACCGCAGTTGGTGGTCTCGCAGGCGCAGCGCACCGACGCGCAGCCCTGCTCGCGCAGCAGCGCAAAGAGCATGGTATCGGGGGCAATCTGAACCTTGACCTTGCGGCCGTTGAGTGTAAAGGAAAGATCGATGAGTTTGGCAGCCATTAGCGCACCTCGCTAGAATCGACGCCGGGCACGCGGCGGCAGGAATACTCGTCCGTGGCAAACTTAGGAATCTGCACGCACTCGAGCTCGCGGGCAAGCGCGGCCGAAAGCTCGATGCCGGCGGCGCGACGCACAGCCTGGACGGCAAGCGGGGCCGAGATGCGGCGGCGGTAGTCGGCCGAGCCCCACAGGTTGGTGCCGTAGCTCAGCGCGCGCACGGATGCGGCCAGGGCGCGAAGCTCGTCCTCGGAAGGATGCTCGTTGGTAAGGCCGCACGCCTCGCCCTGCAGCAGGGTCGCACGCAGCGGGCGGGCGCCCACGGTGACATGCCAGCTGTTGTCCCACCAGGCAGCGGTGACGTTCAGCGAGGGGAAATCGGTCGCGGCCTTGCGCACGGCCTCGTAGCTCGCGCGGTAATCATGCTTGACGACCACGACATGCTCGATCACGTCGCGCACGTAGCCCATGTCCACGAACTCGGCGAGCGGCACGCGACCGGCACCCGTCAGCTCAACATAGGAATCGAGCGCGAGGAAGGCGGAGAGAACATCCGAGAAGCCAAAGCGGCCGTAGATGCTGCCGCCAACCGTGGCGGTATTGCGCAGCTGCACACCCACGATGTCATGGACGGCGAACTCAAAGACATTGTTGACAAGCGCGTTGAGCCCGGCATGACGCTCGAGCTGGCGCAGGGTGCACATGGCACCGATGCGAAACTCGGTCTCGGTCTCCTCGATCTGATCGAGTCCACAGGCCGAAAGGTCAATCGCCGTCGCCACACGACGCGAACCCAGGCGCATCCAGATGCCGCCGCCCACAATCTTGTTATTGCGGTTCTTCTGCAAGAGCTCATAGGCTTCGGCCGCGTTTCCAACACGGACGTAGGTACCGAACTTGAGCACGTTCTCCCCCATCTCTTCACTTGTCCAGTACTTTTAAGTGTACCAAACGAGGGGCCGCACACCGTTTTAGGACAAAATCCACCTACCCATCCATAACTTGCGGTGAAATACGGACTGATTAGCCGTTCTGGGACGCTAAACAGTCCGTATTTCACCGCAAGTTATGAAGAGTCCTCCGGGATAGAAAAGGCTCCCAGCCGGATAGCTGGGAGCCTCATCACATGCTATGTCGAGCGAAGATTTAGCAGACGCCCTGGGCGAGCATGGCGTCGGCGACCTTCAGGAAGCCGGCGATGTTGGCGCCCATGACGAAGTTGCCCTCCTGGCCATACTCCTTGGCGGTGTCGTCTACGTTGTGGAACATGCCGCGCATGAGCTGCTCGAGCTTGCCGTCGACCTCCTCGAAGGTCCGGGACAGGTGCTCGGCATTCTGGCTCAT
>UQHW01000009.1 GCA_900540935.1 uncultured Collinsella sp.
GCGCATTCGGCGAGATGCGTTTGCGAAAGTGGTTAATTTTAGATTAGCGCTAACACAGGCCCGCGGCGCGGCTGGCGGCGAGGCCGGGCAGGTAGGCGACCCCGAGCCCCGCGGCGCGGGCCCGCCTCACGGCGAGGGACCCTATGTTGCGGAACTGGTCGACGACGACGAGCGTGCCGGCGGGCGCGGAGGCGAACAGCGCGTCGAGCTCGGCCTCCCTGTTGCGGACGGGGGCGCTGTCCAGCACCTCCCCGTCGCGGTCGATCAGGCAGGCCCAGTGCGATGACTTGCCGACGTCCAGGCCGAGCACGGCCGCGGGTCTGGTGGATGGCGCTTTCACGGTGGTATCCTTCCGGTAGTCGTTCGACCGGATGGCCTCCCCCTCGGCACTCACATTACCAGCCGCGGCACCTGCCCGGCACTTTCCTATCAGCCGTCGGGGGCGGCGCGCCCCGCGCCGGCAGCACCCAACGGGCCCTCTCGGGGCAGGGACGTTCGGCCGTGCGCGGGCGCCCGGTCGGCGGCCCGTTCTGGGCGCGCCTCAATCGTAGCCCGAGACGGTCCCGGGCTGACAATTTCGACTGTAATGGACGTTCCTTTTCTGTCGGCATTCGGGGACACTCCTTGCGGATTTGCGAGTGATTTGCTTGTTTGTCGACGTACGGGTGTTCATTTGTCGACTTCTTGGGCTGTGGTCAACTGTTGTTTCTGTGGTGGCTGCGGGCATTTGGCTCAAAAGGGCGGGTTGGCCGTCTATGTTTACCTGCGGTTTTGTTGCGGTGCGCATTTTCGGTCAAGCTTTTCGTCAAGTGTTTGGTCAGCATCTGGTTTGCAGTCGGAGGCCTATTTTGTCCGCGCTGGTCGTGGCTGCCCACCCTCCTCGTAAGCTCAAATTGAGGTCCATCAGTTTGAGGAGGATGCCATGACTGACCACGCTTTTGACCGAGCAGAGCTGGCTGAAGCCGTCGGCAACGATATTGCCGACATGGCCCATTTTTGGATGCTGCGGAAGTTTCAATTCCTGGAGCCGGCGCGCGAACAGTTCGAGGTCATTGTCGACCCGTGGCTCAGCTATTGCACCGAGCCTTCGCAAAACGAAATCATGGCCTACAACATGGCATTTACCGATTGGGTGCTCTTCGAGCGCCCCTATCGCCATGGCAAGACGCTGCTCGAGCTGTATGTTGACGAGCCGCCGGCATCGCTTTCGCCTGCCTCGCTCAAGCGGCTCGAGCAGGTACGCGACACGCAGTATTTCTCGCGCTTTGGCATTTTGGACAAGGATCCTGTGAACGGCATGGTTGCGCTGAAGGATACGCGCGCCGACCGTCGCTTTGATGTCTACGACCCGCATATCGTGCAAAAGGAGCATTGGAGCGACGGCGCGATTGCGGTGCGCCTCGCCTGCGTCGACGATGTCTGGCTGACGGCGGGACAACTCTATCTGTATGACATCGCACGCCTGAGTGACACGGCGGTCGATGGGCCTGGTGCGGTGCATCCGGAGGACCTGCAGGATGGTTTTGACACCTCGTGCATCAGTTTCTTCTTGCGTCTGGTCCGCGACATCATGGGCGCCCAGGGGCGCTACGTAAAGTCCCTCAACATCTATGAGCAGGAGTGGGAGTAGGGGATGTGACTGGCGTCGCCCTGCTGCCCTGACTTTGTCTCAATCTGTAACGTTTGGCGGCTGTTTGGGCCCGTAACTGTTACAGATCGAGACATTCCCCTGATGTTGCTGGGGTGGGACTGCAACGTATTCCGTCCCCCCCACATCCCCTCTTCCCTCCGTTAACCGATATGTCCGCAGCAATCCTGCCGCGCTGAATAATAATGGACAGATGTTCAAGTTTTCTGAGGGGGAGGAGCTCGATATGGCGTCTGCCGATCGTTCTACGTTGTTTATCAATGCGACCATTCTGGATGGTTCGGGGCATATGGAGCCGCAACCCGATATGGCCGTGGCCGTTGAGCGCGGTGTCATCACGTGGATGGGGCCGAGTGCTGTGGCGCAGGCGCCTGCGGGTGCCGAGGTTATCGACCTGGCAGGTGCGTATCTCATGCCGGGCCTCATCAATATGCATGTGCATCTGTGCGGTTCGGGCAAGCCGGTTTCGGCGGGCGATGCGGGCGCGCTGATGAAGAAGCTCGATAATCCCGTGGGGCGCGCCATCGTGCGCTATATTCTTAAGGGCAGCGCCCAACAACAACTGGCAAGTGGCGTGACCACGGTGCGCGGCGCGGGCGACCCGCTGTTTGCCGATCTTGCCGTGCGCGATGCTATCGATGCCGGCAAGTATCAAGGTCCTCGCCTGGTGGCGCCGGGAACGGGTGTCACGGTGCCGGGCGGCCATGGTGCGGGTTTGTTCGCCCAGGTGGCCAACAGTCCCGCCGAAGCGGCCGAGCAGGTGCGCGACCTGTATGCGCGCGGTGCCGATGTCATCAAGCTGTTCGTGACGGGCGGCGTGTTCGACGCTACCGAGGTGGGCGAGCCGGGCGTGCTGCGCATGCCGGTCGAGGTTGCCGCGGCGGCGTGCAAGGCGGCGCACGAGGTGGGCCTGCCGGTTATGGCCCATGTCGAGAGCACCGAAGGCGTGAAGGCTGCGCTTCAGGCCGGCGTCGATACGATCGAGCACGGCGCTCCGTTGACGCCCGAGATCATGGAACTGTACCGTGGCGCCGCGGGCACGCAGCTCGAGGGGCGTGCGCCCAGCGTTACCTGCACTATCAGCCCGGCGCTGCCGTTTGTATTGCTCGACCCGGAAAAGACCCATTCGACCGATACACAAAAGAAGAACGGTGACATCGTGTGCTCGGGCATCATCGAGAGCGCCCGTGCCGCACTGGAAGCTGGCGTTAAGGTGGGCCTTGGCACGGACTCAAGCTGCCCGTTCGTGACGCAGTATGACATGTGGCGCGAGGTCGCCTATTTTGCCAAGTATGTCGGCGTGAGCAACGCCTTCGCACTGCATACAGCCACGCAGGGTAATGCCGAGCTGCTGGGGCTGGGCGGCGATACTGGCACGATCGAGTGCGGCAAGGCCGCCGATATCCTGGTGACGCGCAAGAATCCGCTCGATGACCTGTGCGCACTGCGTGAGCCGATGCACGTGATGTGCCGTGGTGATCTGGTGCGCAAACTCAAGGTGAAGCGTATTCCCGAGGTGGACGCCGAGCTCGACACGATTATGGCCATGCCTGCCGAGGCGTTGGCCGAGGAGCTTGCCCGCGACGGCGTGGCGTAAGCGCGCGATATGGCGATGCGACAAGGGGGCAATCCTTTTGTCATAATTAGAAAAAGCCGAGGTCTCAACACGAGGCCTCGGCTTTTATTTTGTCCCATGGTATGGCGGCTAGGAGCGGGTTTCCATCTTGGCGTGGCACTTGGGGCAGGTGACGCGGATCTTGCCTTTGCCCTTGGGGACGGAGAGCATCTGGCCGCAGTTGGGGCACTTGAGGTATGCCGTGGTTTTGCGACCCTTCCACATCTTCTTGGCCGTGCGCTTGGCACGCTCAAAGTCTTCCTTGCTCGTTCCAGCTGAGCGCGAGGTGCTTGCCGCCGCAGTTCCACCGCCCAAGCTGGCGACGAACTTGCCCAAGCCGGGAACGTTCGCGGTCGCGGCGACAAAGGCAGCGTTTTCCTTGCGACGTGCATCGATATTTTTGGACAGGCCGCGCAGCACGCCAATCACGATGACGGCGATGGCGATCCAGCTGAGCCACTGGATGCGGGCTATCGATCCGATCATCGCGATGACGATGCCGGCAAAACCCATCACGATGGTGAGTTCGTCGGCGCCATTGCGACCCTTCATAAAGTCATTCATGCAAATTGCCTTTCGTTCGATATGCTGCACGCCTTTATACCCGATTTAGAGCAAGGGGGACAGGTTAATCTGCACCAATGTGGTGCAAACATACCTGTCCCCGGAATACCAAGACGGTGCAAACGTACCTGTCCCCAATGCCCCAATTACTTGGAGAGTTTGTCGACGACGCGTTCGATTTCGGCGAGTTTGGCGGCTTTGAGGTCTTCGTCGCCCGATTCGATTGCCGAAGTCACGCAGCCCTCGATATGCGCCTTGAGCACGTCGGCGTTAATGCGCGCGAGGAGCGCCTGTGTGGCCATGAGCTGCGTGGAGATATCGACGCAGTAGCGGTCCTCCTCGACCATCCGCAGGATGCCGTCGATCTGACCGCGTGCCGTCTTGAGCATGCGGGTCACCGATTTGTGGTCTGCCATCATGGCGGGTCCTCGTTTCTGGTCGATCTTCCGGATGCCCCCCTGTCAGTTGCGGTGAAATACGGACTGTTTAAGGGCCTAGGGCGGCTCAACAGTCCGTATTTCACCGCAACTTCTGAGGGGGCAGGTGGCGCCTGCTACGCGGCGGTTACGGACAGGGCATGGAATTTCTCGCCGGCGCCCTCGACGGCGGCGGCGAGCTGCTCGGCGGTTACGGTGTCGGCGCACTCCACCTGGACAGTCTGGGTCTCGTGATCGGCGTCGGCATCGGTCACGCCGACCACGTTGAGCAACGCGGTCTCGACGGTGGCATCGCAATGGCCGCACATAAGGCCGGAAGTCTTAATTGTGAAACGCATGGGTATTCCTCTCTGTTGTGTCGGCTTTCCCAGGCACCCGACCTTGACCTTCAAACCGTCGCTCGCGTACCAAAGTACGCGTCGCTCCTCTTTCAGGTCAATCTCGGGCACTTGGAAAACCCGTTCTAAATGGACTTAATGGTGAGCCTATTTTGCCACTTTAGGCTTAAAGGATTTCAAACGCAGGGCATTGGACACGACGCACACGCTCGACAGGCTCATGGCCGCGGCGCCAAACATCGGCGAGAGTTGCCATCCGGTGAGCGGGAAGAACACGCCCGCCGCCAGCGGAATGCCGATGCCGTTGTAGAACAGTGCCCAGAACAGGTCCTGCTTGATGTTGCGGATCGTGGCGCGCGAAAGCTCGATGGCGCGGGCGACGTCCATGAGGTCGCTGCGCATGAGCACCACATCTGCCCCTTCTTTGGCGATGTCGGCGCCGGTGCCGATGGCAAGGCCCACGTCGGCGCGCGCTAGGGCGGGGGAGTCATTGATGCCGTCGCCCACCATGGCGACCTTGCCGCCCGCATCCTGCAGTTCGCGCACGTGGCGTTCCTTGTCGGCGGGGAGGACGTCGGCGATGACCTGTTCGCTGCTCAGCCCCACGCGGCGGGCGATGGCCTCGGCCGTCACGCGGTTGTCGCCGGTGAGCATGCGCACGTCGACGCCAAGCGAGCGCAGTGCGGCGATGGCCCCGGCGCTCGTCTCCTTGACCTCGTCAGCCACGGCAATGGTGCCAGCAAGCTCGCCGTTCTTGGCAAAGAACAGCGGCGTCTTGCCTTCGACGGCAAATTGCTCGGCAAGACCCGCGGGCACGGTAACGCCCAACTCGTCCATCAGGCGCATATTGCCGGCGGCAATGGCGTTTTGCCCCTCGCGTGCCGTAACGCCTCGCCCGGGCACGGCAGTAAAGTCCTCGACCATGCGCGCGACGATCCCGCGTGTCTCACACTCGGCCATAATCGCCTCGGCCAGCGGGTGCTCGCTCGAGCGCTCCAACGCGGCGGCCAACTTGAGCAGCGCCTTTTCGCTCATGGCGGGCGAGCCGTCAGCGCGCGTGGCTACCACGATATCGGTCACGGCAGGCTTGCCGCGGGTGACCGTGCCCGTCTTATCGAGCACCACGGTGCCCACGCTGCGCAGGTTCTCCAGCGCCTCGGCGCTCTTAAACAGAATGCCCATCTCGGCGCCCTTGCCGGTGCCGACCATAATGGCGACGGGCGTGGCCAGGCCCAGCGCGCACGGGCAGCTGATCGCCAGCACAGCGACGGCGGAGGTGAGCGCCTCATTCACGTCGCTGGTCAGTGCCATCCACACCACAAAGGTCACGGCCGAGATCACGAATACCACAGGCACGAACACGCCGGCGACCTTGTCGGCCAGTCGAGCAATGGGTGCCTTGGTGGCGTTGGCGTCCTCGACGAGCTGGATAATCTTGGCGAGCGACGTGTCAGCGCCCACACGCGTAGCGCGGAAGGTAAACGATCCGGTGCGGTTGACGGTGGCGGCGTTGACGGTGGCGCCGGCGGTCTTCTCCACGGGGATGGACTCGCCGGTCAGTGCGCTTTCGTCCACGGCCGAAGCGCCCTCGAGTACCACGCCGTCGACAGGGATGGACTCGCCGGGGCGCACACGCAGCACCTGGCCGGGCAGAATGGCATCGACATCGACGGTGGTCTCGGTACCGTCGACGGCCACGACGGTCGCGGTCTTGGGCGCCAGGTCAATGAGCGCCTCGATGGCGCCGCCAGTCTTGGATTTGCTGCGTGTCTCGAGATATTTGCCTACGGTGACGAGCGACAAGATCGTGCCGGCGCTCTCAAAATACAGGTTGTCCATGCTCGTCATCATGGCCTCGTGGACCTGACCCGCGGCTAGCTGGTCGGCCATGATGAACATGGCGTAGAGCGACCAGGCGATGGACGCGGTGGCGCCCACGGCAATAAGGGCGTCCATGGTAGGCGCGCCGTGCGTAAGCGATTTAAACCCGTTGATAAAGTATGCGTCGTTGACGTAGACGATGGGAATGAGCAGGACGAGCTCGGTGAGCGCGAGCGTCATGCTGTGGGTGTGGTCGGTGAAGACGCCGGGCAGTGGCCAACCGAGCATGTGCCCCATGCCTATGTAGAACAGTGGGATGAGGAAGATGATCGAGATGATGAGGCGGGTGCGCATGGCAGAGGCGGCGGCCTCCAACTTTTTGGTCGGCGACTCCATATGGGCGGCGCCGGACCTGGCTTGCGCGTTGCCGTTTGAGTTGGCGGCATCGGTGCCCGTGCTAACGGGCGAGGCCGAATAACCCGCGCGATCGACGGCGGTACAGATGTCGTCGGGGGAGACCTGCGCGGGGTCGTAGTCGACCAGCATGGAGCCGGCGAGCAGGTTGACCGCGACGCTTTGGACGCCGTCGAGCTTGCTCACGGCACGGTCCACGTGCGCCTGGCAGGCGGCGCACGTCATGCCGCCCACATCGAACTTATCTTGAGCCATGGCTTCTCCTTTCTGTGGCGTAGTGTCGGAAATGTTAACCATCCGATACTATACACCCATACCCCCTGGTGGTGTCCAGTGGAGATTGAAATGTATGACATTCTGGTATTGGTCGAGGTGATAGCCAGGTCGGCGGACCGTAGCCGGTCTAATGTCTCAATCTGTAACAACTAGACCCGTTTTTGTCGAGTAACTGTTACAGATCGAGACATTACATCGAGCCACAACTTAACGTCTCAACCTGTAACGCCTAAGGACCGTTTTTCCTGCTAGATGTTACAGATCGAGACAAACCGTCCGCGGTCAACTCAAATGTCTTGATTTGTAACATCTAGAGAGGTTTTTGACCCCTTACTGTTACAGATCGAGACAATTGTCGGGGAGGGGTCCCGTCACGGCAAGACGCCCGCCGCCTAGATACAGAACCCGGGGATCACACAGGTTAGCTTGCTTGGCTTTTCCGCAGGCGTTGCGTACGTAAAGACGTCGCCGTCGTGCCCCACGCGGTTCATATAGAGCGTGCCTTCGCTCTCCGATGTGTCGGGGCTCACCGTGCGCTCCCACCAACAGGTGTCCTTGCCCTTCCACTGGCGGACCATCGTCTCGTTCGTGGAATACGGGCTCACCTTGAGCTCGCGGAAGAGCTGATACTCCCTGCCCTCGCCGTTGTAGATGTCTGCCAGGTAGTGATAGCCCTCGGTAAACGAATCGGGCGGTTGCGTACCGCACAGCTCGACCATGGCGGGCAGCCAAAGGGTTGCGGGCAACTCGCTCAGGCACGATGCGCTGTTGGCGGCGCCCACATTGTTCGAGACCTTCTTGACCCCTTTAATGAGTGCGCGCAACTCGTTGGGCAGCAGCTTAAGGCCGTCGCCGTTGAGCCATTCCCGCAGCTCGCAATCTGCCCAGCCGGCGCTCGGCGGTTCAGCCGCAGCGTTGCGCTCGGCAATACCCGCGTCGAACATAAACGTTAGTCCGGCCTTGCCCGTCCCGTCCAGAAGCTCATCGTGGCGGATGCCCACAAGCTGCGCGCCAACCTGCAGCCCGTTGGTGAGCGTGACACGCTTGGTACACGGATAGGGGATATGCCCATCGGCATCGAGCAGATGATAGCGCCTGGCAATCTCGCGTGCCTCGCTACGGGTCTCGGTGGCCTTAATCTTGAGCGAAATCTCCTGCAGCTGATCCCAAGTGTAGTCGTCAAGTGAACTGCGGATGCCGTCCAGGTAGTCGGGGATGCCAAAGCCATGGGTTGCCGCCCCGATAACGCCTAGCCCCGCAACGGCTGCGACAACGCCACCGATAATAAAGCGGCGGCGGGTCATGGCATCGTGCCGGGCCTGCTCCAGGATCTCTCTCGCGCGCTCGCCGGCGACGTCGACCTTAAGGTGCGTACCGGAGTCGATGTCAATTGCGGTGTCACTGCCCGCGCCCTCGCGGCCCTCGGATTCGGCATCGGTGAGGTATGCCGAGAGCACCTCGAGCATCTGCTGTTCGGTGGGACGATCACGCTGCTCGACTGAGATGCCTTTCATGATGATTTGGACGAGCGCCTCGTCGTCACTGCATCGCGGCTCGAGCGGCGCCGGCTTGGTCTTGGTCTTTAATGAGGTAGAACGAACCGGTTGCCGCGGCACCCGTCGACTCCACATCGAACGGTTTGCGACCGCTGTAGAGCTGGTACAGAATGCTCGAAAGCGCGTAGACATCGATTGCGGGCGAGCGGCGAAGGGCCGCGATGCCTTCGATATCCTGCGTGAGCATCTCGGGCGCGGCGTATGCGGGCGTGGCAAAGCGCCAGATGTCGGCGCGCCGGGTGATCGTGTCATCGCCGAGGGCCATGGTCGCGGAGCCCATGTCGATGAGGCAGGGGTCAAAGGAGCAATCGACGATCTGCTGCTCGAGCGTTCGACTGGTGGTACGGAACATGATATTGGCGGGCGACAGGTCGCGATGGACGACCGGATTTACGAGTCCCTGGGTCATCAGGAGTGCGCGAAGCACGGCGTTTCCAACGGCGGCCACCATCTGGGTGGTTAGCCCGCCCGAGGCATCGTGCGGAAGCAAGGGCAGCGCCTGCTTGAGCGAGGTGCCCTCGACCCACTCCATGAGGATGAGCGGGTCGTCCTCGCACGATCCATAGCCATAGACGCGCGGAAATCCGCGCAGGTACGAGACAGTGCACAGATGACGGTACTCCTCGAACAGCGCGGCGGTATTGGCCAGGTGCGCAGCCGCTTGCTCGGCGGAGCGGTCGGGGGCTTGGCCGGAAAGGATGGCATTGTCCTTGAGTAGCTTGACGGCAAAGACCTCGCCGCTCGTGTTGGTCGCGCGCAGCACGTGCCCGATGTTGCCGTTGTTGCGGTGGGCCGTCTGGAGAATAAGCGTCATAAACCGACGCTTGGCGTCGTCCTCGGCGCTGGGGTCGACCGCCACGGCGGTATCGAACGTATCGAGACGGACGAGTTTGTCGCCATAGGCGCTATCGGTAGTATCCATGGCGTTCCTTTGTCTGGCATGGGTTGCCGCACGTTTACGCGAGCAGTGCGGATATCGGTAAAGTACCATGATAGCCACACTGCCCACGTATACCGCTGAGCATTGTCGTTTACGACACAGAAGGTAGAAGACGAAAGACGGACGGCGACCGTCTTCCGATCGCTGTCCGTGCTAGTCCACAATGACAAGGAATGTCGTGTAGAGACCCAGATGGAGCCTGTCGCTGTTGGCGATTTCCACGGGGGGATAGACTTTGCCGGGTTCGCGTTGGTCGCGCGGCGGCTCAATCACAATATCGCCGTCGCCCGCGCCCGATTCGAGCACTGTGCCGTTGGTCGATCCAAGGCCCTGGGCGTACCAGTGCTCACCCTCGAGCCAAATGCGAAGATGCTCGCGCGAGGCGTCGGCGCCTACATCGGTGATGCTGGGCGAGGTTTTGGGCAAAGAACCAATCACGGTGCCGCGCGGATCGCGTGTGAGGGGATGGATTTGCATGTCGGCGCAGTTGTCGGCATGGGTTCTGAGTAGACCGAGGTTGGGAGCGACGGTGTGCGGCTGCTCCAGGCTGCTCATAAAGCCGCGTCCGACGGTAGTTTCGGTGGTGCCAAAGTGCCCGCCCGTCTTGCTGGCGCAAAAGCGCTCGACGGTGGTCACGCCCTGAACGGGATCGGCGAGCGCCCCCGTTGCCACAAAGAGCATAAGGTAAAGCGTGCTTTTCTCGCGCACGGCATTGCCGTCAAAGTTGTCGATGCGATTGAGGGCATTTGCATATAGGCGGCTGTCCAGCTTGTAGCTGGCGAGAGCCGACATCATTTCGTTGGCGGCCGGACCGCGATAGTGCTCGGCGATTGCCCGATAGGCGGACTCGCCGCCGCCGAGCTTGCTGCAGATTGCCGAGGAAAGGTTGAGCGTGGTGACGGTAAAGTCGCTGTAGATGGAGGGCGCGCACTGGTCAGGCTTGCGATGGACGATGTAACGGGTGAGATACGAGCGGTTGGAAGAGCATTTCTCGAGCAGGGTACTGCCGAGATAAGAGTTTCCATTGATGAGCATTCGGGCGATCTCGAGATGTTTAAGACCGCCGAACGAGCGAATATCGTTATAGAGGACCGAGCAAGGCGTCTCTGCTGCCACGGATACCTCCTTTGATTGCTTCCTAGCCAATATGGCGATAGGAATTAATGGCCCCCGGTGGGCGACGTATTAAATGGCTGCGCAATATATAGCGTAACCAAAGCAACATTATAGGCCACATGTTCGAAATTGCAGGAAGACCGAGAGATTTTGGTTGGACTGAACGGAAATCCCCCTCTGTCTTGTTCTATAACATTTGGACCCGGTTTTGCCCTGCATCTGTTACAGATTGACACAATCGGCCAGGCCCACCTCGTCCGCCTCGTCATCTGTGGTTTACGTGGGGGCATACGGAGTACGGGTATACTAACCGGCGGCGAATCTGCTCCATCGCTTAGAGCTGCTGCGTCTGGACGGCGCGTGATAGGGCTGCCAAAGCGATCGCCAGCGTGCTGAGCAACGTCCTCTCTGTGCGCACCTGTTTTTGTATGTATTAGCGCACTACCAAGCACGCCCGCGCGGCCGCATGCCGCGCTCATGACGCGTGCAGATAAGGAACAACAACATATGCGTAATTCTGTATCCGACGTCACCGACGCCGAGATTCTGGACGAGGCCCGCGAGGCCATGACCCAGGCCGCCTTCGATGCCGCCGATGAGGCCAATGCTGCCCAGGCCGTCGAGTCCGCTACCGAGAGCCTGCCCGCCTTTAACGAGCTGGGGCTTTCGGACGAGATACTCCGTGCTATCGAGAACCTGGGCTACACGGCGCCGACGCCCGTGCAGGCCGGCTCGATCCCCGTGGTGCTCGAGGGTCGCGACCTGCTTGCCACCGCTCAAACCGGCACCGGCAAGACGGCCGCCTTCTTGCTGCCGACCATGAACAATCTGGAGCACATTGCTCCGCCCAAACCCGTGCGCGAGCGCGGCGGCCGCAACCGCCGTCGCGGTGCCAAGAAGCCCGAGGGCAACGGCCGCGGCCCCGTGATGCTCGTCATCACCCCCACGCGCGAGCTCGCCCAGCAGATCGACGAGGTCGCGAGCAAGATCGCCGACGTCACCGGCCATGTCGCCGTGACCGTCGTGGGTGGCGTGAGCTACAAGCCGCAGACCGCGGCACTCAAGTACGGCTGCGATATCCTGGTCGCCACGCCGGGCCGTCTGGTCGACCTGATCGAGCAGGGCGCCTGCCACCTGAACGAGGTCAAGGTGCTGGTACTCGACGAGGCCGACCGCATGCTCGACATGGGCTTTTTGCCCGCCGTCCGCCGCATTGTGCGCGAGACGCCGGCCGAGCGCCAGACGCTGCTGTTCTCGGCGACGCTCGACGAGGAGGCCGTGGGCGAGATCACCGACCTGGTGAGCGATCCGGCTCGCGTGGAGATCGCGCCCGCCACGTCGACCGCCGACACCGTCGACCAGTTTGTGTTCCCGGTGTCCATCGAGGCCAAAAACAACCTGCTGCCCGAGTTCCTCAAGAAGGAGGGCCCGGAGCGCACCATCGTCTTTATGCGCACCAAGCATCGCGCCGACAGCTGCTGCCGTCGTCTGGAGCGTAAGGGCATCAAGGCCGCCGCGATTCATGGCAACCGCAGCCAGGCCCAGCGCGAGCGCGCGCTTTCTGCCTTCCGCGACGGCACCGTCGACGTGCTGGTGGCAACCGATGTTCTCGCCCGCGGCATCGACATTAGCGACGTGCGCTACGTCGTGAACTTTGACGTGCCGGCCGAGCCGACCGACTATATCCACCGCATTGGCCGTACGGGCCGCGCCGGCGAGCTGGGCTGGGCCATTACGTTTGTGACCGAGCAGGACGTCGATGAGTTCTACGAGATCGAGAAGCTCATGGACAAGACGGCCGATATTTACGAAGCCGGCGACCTGCATGTGGGTCCCAACCCGCCTGCGGTTGATCCCGAGCGCGACCCTGCGGCCTTTAAGGTGAAGAAGAAGACTAAGCGCGGCAAGTCCAAGAGCAAGAAGAAGCTTGAGCAGGCGCGTCGCGACGGCAAGCGCAACGGCGACGATTACGGCGATGTTGCCGGTCGTTCCAACCGCGGTCGCGACGAGCGCCGCGGCGACGGCGAGCGTCCGAGCCGTCCCAAGCGCGGCGGCAAGACCCGCGTGCGCGAGGGCGTTCAGGCTCGCGTGGACGAGGCTGTTGAGAGCGTGGCTCGCGAGGTAGCTGCCGAGGAGCGCGGCGGTGCTGGTGCCGCTGAGCAGCCTGCGCGCGGCAACCGTGCCGAGCGTCGTGCCAAGCAGTTCCAGGGCGAGGCACACCGCCGTCGTCGTGAGGACGAGGACCGCGGCGGTCGTCGTCGTGTCGAGCGCGAGGACGAGGGCCGCGGTTCGCGCGGTGGCAAGCGCGGTGCGGGCGACCGCCGGCGTTCCGGTCGTGATGACGAGCGCGGCGGCCGTGATGAGCGTCGCGGCGGCGAGGGTCGCGGTGAGCGTACTGCCCGTGGCGGTGAGTCCCGTGGCGGCAAGCGCTTTGAAGAGCGCGGTAGCCGCGGCGGCGAGCGTCGCGAGGGTGCTCGCGGCAATGGCGGCCGCGGCGGCGCTGGTCGTTCTAACGAGTCGCGTGATCGTCGTGACCCGCGTGCCAGCCGCGATCGTCGCGATGACTGGCGCAACTACGACGATACCCGCGAAGAGCGTCGCGGCGGCTATCGTGGTGGTCGTGGCGGCAACCAGGCCGGCTCCCGTGGCGGCCGTGCCGGCGGTCGCGATAACCGTGGCAGCTACGGCAACAGCCGTGGCGGCAAGCGCGGTGGCAGCTCCCGTCGCCCCGGCGACGGCGGCGGCAAGCGCAAGTAAGATGCGCATCGCGCGCTAGCGTGAGACAAGCTAAGGGCCCGAGCAAACAACGCTCGGGCCCTTTTGTTTGCCGTGTCCATCGCTAATTCAAACGTGATGTTCTCGGGAATGCATCTGGGGGATGCCGAGGACCTATTTTCTGCCATGCAGCAATGGGTCCCATGGGGTGCGCCGTGCATTTTTTGGAGTATTCTGCAGTTCGAGTTGTCTGCATATGATTCGACGTCGCCAACGGTGGCCTTCGGATATCCCTAGCGAGCGTTCTGAGTCAGATTTCGCCGTTTTCCGGAGCAGGGGCGCGTCATTCTCGCCATGTCGGGACTTAGAATGATACGGCGCCCTACAGTTTTGCCCACCCGCGGCGGTGCTGGCGTGGTTACGTTGCAGAATACTCCGTTTTTTGCACGGGCTAGGATGGGGTACCTCAGGAGAACACAGCGGTATCCCGTAAATATATACAATTTGTACCGTAATTTATACAAAACGAAGAGGCAGACAGCGTAGGGTGGGTGCATTGGGGTGCTTGGTGCATTAAAACGGGGACCCCACGTGCCGTATACTCTGGCTGGATGTGAAAGCGGCTTGACGCGTTGCCAGGCGTAGGGGAGGGTGCCTCGATGAGCGTATTCGAAATTGTGTTTAGTCCGACGGGTGGAACGCAGAAGGTGTCAGGCCTTGTGGCCGGAGCACTGGGCAAGAATACCGTTACCGTCGATCTGACCGATAGCGGGTTGGATTTCAACGCTGTCTCGATGACTGAGGACGACGTGGCCGTAATCTCTGTGCCGGCGTATGCCGGTAGAATCCCGGCTGTGGTGGCTGACCGGTTGGGCATGGTGCGCGGCAACGGGGCTCGGGCTGTTTTGGTTTGTGTATACGGAAACCGCGCGTTTGAGGACACGCTCGTAGAGCTGGAGGACGTTGCGAAGCATGCGGGATTCCGGGTGATCGCGGCAGTTGCAGCCATTGCAGAACATTCCATTGCGCGACAGTTTGCTGCCGGTCGTCCGGATGCGCAGGATGCGGCGCAGCTTGCTGAGTTTGCTCAGCAAATTCAGCAAAAGCTGTTGGCTGAGGATGCGTCCGAGCCCTCTATCCCCGGCAATCGTCCTTATAAACAAGCTGGAGGTCACCGCATGGCACCCGAGGCAACAGAGGATTGCGTTTCCTGCGGTGCATGCGCCGCGGCGTGCCCCGTTTGTGCTATCGACAAGGGTGACCCCAAACGAGCAGCTGGCGAGGCGTGCATCTCCTGCATGCGCTGCATTGCCGTATGTCCGCGAGGTGCTCGTAAGGTTGATCCCAACAAGCTATCCGCTGTTTCCCAGATGCTGAGCAAGGTTTGCGTCGTGCGGAAGGAATGCGAGCTCTTTATCTAGCGCAAGTGAGATTGGTGCAAACAAACCTGGCCCTTTTGCACCAAAAACGATCCGTTTTCCTCCGTTCCCAAGGGATCATGTGATCCGAAGGGGACGGAGGAAAACGGATCAAAAAGGAAAAATAGTAAGGCGCTCTTTTTCACATTGAATAATGCAATTTGGTAACGCGTTTTATCAAATATGGCATTTATCTGCGGTAATGTTCTATTTCACCGCTGAGGGTGACATTTTATACCGCCTGCCGAACCGTATGGAGACCTCACAACTTTTTAGGTCAGTGTTGTGCGTGTAGCAATTTCGCCCGGCCTCGCCTCCGGGCTGCCATGTGAGAGGGGATCTTATGGCTCGACTGCACGTAATGGAACGCAGCCACGCTCAGGCCGTCATGGACGACCTGCACGATGCGCTCGGACGTCGTCTGGCGGTGAGTTCGCTCGCCCCGTGTCCCGTTGAGTTTACGGCAGCGCTCGTCAACCTGTGCTCCACCCAGAGCTGCGGCAAGTGCACGCCCTGCCGCGTGGGCCTGAGCGCGCTGAGCGATCTGCTCGCCGATGTGCTCGAGGGCCGCGCCGACGAGTCCACGCTCAATCTGATCGAGCGCACCGCCCGCACCATCTATCTTTCGAGCGATTGCGCCATCGGTTACGAGGCCGGCGCCATGGCGCTTACGGCTATCCGCGGTTTCCGTGACGATTTTGAGCACCACATCCGCGAGCACTCCTGTGGCTTTGACCGCGAGGCCCGCGCTCCGTGCGTCTCGGGCTGCCCGGCGCACGTCGACATTCCCGGGTACATTTCGCTCGTCGAGGCCGGCCGCTATGCCGATGCCGTCAAGGTCATCCGCAAGAACAATCCGCTGCCGCTCGTCTGCGGCCTGGTGTGCGAGCATCCCTGCGAGATGCACTGCCGCCGCGGCATGGTCGACGACCCCATGAACATCCTCGCCCTCAAGCGTTTTGCCGTTGAGCACAGCGACCTCAACGACCACAAACCGCATGTAGTGGACGACACCGGTAAGCGCGTCGCCGTGATCGGCGGCGGCCCGGCCGGCCTTTCCTGCGCCTACTACCTGGCCGTGATGGGCCATAAGGTGACCATCTTTGAGCAACGTCACCACTTGGGCGGCATGCTGCGTTACGGCATCCCCAGCTATCGTCTGCCGCGCGAGCGCTTGCAGGCCGAGATCGACTGGATTTTGAGCGCCGGTGTCGACGTGGAGCTCGACCACTCCGTGAGCGGCGAGGAGCTCGCCCGCCTGCGCGACGAGTTCGATGCCGTCTACCTGGCCATCGGTGCCCACAGCGATAAGAAGCTTGGCCTTCCGGGCGAAGAGGCTCCCGGCGTGGAGTCGGCCGTCAAGATGCTGCGCGCCATCGGTGACGACGAACTGCCCGACCTGAGCGGCCAGCGCGTGTGCGTCATCGGCGGCGGCAACGTGGCCATGGACGTGGCACGCTCTGCCGTGCGCTGCGGTGCCGAAAAGGTGAGCATCGTCTACCGCCGTCGCATCTGCGATATGACGGCCCAAGACGCCGAGATCGCCGGTGCCCAGGCCGAGGGCTGCGAGGTTCTGGAGCTCACAGCCCCGCTCGCCATCGAGACGGGCGAGGACGGTCGCGTGAGCGGCCTGCGCGTGCAGCCGCAGATTATCGGCGAGCCCCGCCGCGGTCGTCCGGCTCCGCGTGCCGCCGCTACGCCCGAGCGCGTCATCCCCTGCGAGCGCGTGTTTGTCGCCATTGGCCAGGACATCGATTCCAAGCCGTTTGAGGACATGGGCATCGCCTGCAAGTGGGGTTGCGTGGTCACCGACTCGGACGGTGCCGTGCCCAACTTCGATGGCCTCTTTAGCGGCGGCGACTGCCAGACCGGCCCCGCCACCGTCATCCGTGCCATCAACGCCGGCCGCGTGGCTTCGGCAAACATCGACCGCTATCTGGGCTTCGACCACAAGATCAAGCTCGACGTGGAGCCGCCGACCGTTCAGTTTAAGGGCAAGCACGAGTGCGGCCGCTGCGAGCTGGGTGAGCGCGAGGCCGGCGAGCGTATTCACGATTGGAATCTGGTCGAACAGGGCCTTACCGAGGAGGAGGCACGCCAAGAGGCGAGTCGCTGCCTGCGCTGCGACCACTTTGGCTTTGGCGCGTTCCGCGGAGGGAGGAACTTGGAATGGTAGAGCCCAACAAAACCACCGTCAGCGACAACACCGAAAACGGAGCGCACAACATGGTCAGGCTCATTATCGATAACTGCGAAGTCGTGGTGCCCGAGCACACCACGATCCTGGATGCGGCCAAGTCCGCCGGCATTCAGATTCCCACCCTGTGCTATCTGCGCGATCTAAACGAGATCGGCGGCTGCCGCGTGTGCGTGGTCGAGGTCGAGGGCTGCGACCAGCTGGTTGCCGCCTGCAACAACTACGTGCTCGACGGCATGGTGGTGCACACCAACAGCCCCAAGGCCCGCGAGGCCCGTCGCACCAACGTGCAGCTGCTGCTTTCGCAGCACGATTCGCAATGCACGAGCTGCGTGCGCAGCGGCAACTGCAACCTACAGACCATCGCCAACGACCTGGGCATTTTCTATCTGCCGTATCAAAGGCATTTGGCGGGCGAGGGCTGGGATTTCGATTTTCCCATCATCCGCGAAAACGACAAGTGCATTAAATGCATGCGCTGCATCAAAGTGTGTGAGAGCGTGCAGGGCCTGGGGATTTGGGACCTGACCAACCGCGCCACGCATACCGCCGTGGGTACCCGCGGGCGCGCGCCGATTGGCAAGACCGATTGCGTCGCGTGCGGCCAGTGCATTACGCATTGCCCGACGGGCGCACTGCGCGAGCGCGACGATACCGAGACCGTGTTTGACGCGCTCGCTAATCCCGACAAGATCGTGCTGGTGCAGATCGCGCCTGCCGTGCGCAGCGCCTGGGGCGAGGAGCTCGGCATATCTCGCGAGGAGGCAACCGTCGAGCGTCTGGCCTGCGCACTGCGCCGCGTTGGCTTTGAGTACGTGTTCGACACCGATTTCTCGGCCGACCTCACCATTATGGAGGAGGGTTCCGAGCTGCTCGAGCGCCTAGGCGCCGCCGCTAAGGGCGAAGGCGACAGCCGCGGCTGGCCCATGTTTACGAGCTGCTGCCCGGGTTGGGTGCGCTTTGTGAAGGCGCGCTATCCGGAGTTTGTCGACAGCCTGTCCACGTCCAAGTCGCCGCAGCAGATGTTCGGCGCCATCGCCAAGACATACTACGCCAAGGTGCTGGGCGTTGAGCCCGAGCGCTTGTTCGTGGTGTCCGTGATGCCGTGCACGGCCAAGAAGGCCGAGTGTGCGCTGCCGAGCATGGTGGGCGAGGACGGCACGCCCGACGTGGACGTTGCGCTGACGGTGCGCGAGATGGCGCGCATGATTCGCGCGAGCCACGTGAGCGTGGACACGCTGGTCGAGGAGCCGCTCGACACGCCGCTGGGCTTCGGCACGGGCGCGGGTGTGATCTTTGGCGCCACGGGCGGCGTGATGGAGGCCGCCGTGCGCTCGGCCTATTACCTGGTGACGGGCAAGAACCCGGATGCCGATTTCTTTACCGACACGCGCGGACTCGACGGCTGGAAGGAAGCCGTTGCCGATATCGATGGCACCAAGGTTCGCGTTGCCGTGGCGCACGGGCTGGGCAACGCCGCCCGCCTGCTCGATGCGATTCGCGACGGCCGTGTGAGCTATGACTTCGTTGAGGTCATGGCGTGCCCGGGTGGCTGCGTCGGCGGCGGCGGTCAGCCCATCCACGACGGCTGCGAGCTGGCAGCCGAGCGCGGTCAGGTGCTGTGGGGCCTGGATGCGAAGGCGGACATTCGCTTCTCGCACGAGAATCCCGATGTCCAGGCGTGCTATAGCGAGTTCTTGGGTGCGCCGCTCTCGCCGCTGGCCGAGGAATTGCTGCATACCGACCATCACGCATGGACGATGCCTAACGAGGGGACGTGCTAGCGATGCACGCGTTTGATGTTGAGGTGTCGCGCCGGGGGTTTGCCTCGGCGCTTGCCGCGGGTGCACTGTCGCTTGCGCTCGCGGGCTGTGGCGGCGGGGCCGCCGGTGCCGGGTCCGCCGCGGACTCGGCTGCCGGGTCTGCTGCGGGCAGTTCTGCTGCCGAGTCGGTCGAGGTGCACGTCGCCTCGCTCAAGGGGCCGACCTCGATTGGCCTGGTGCAGTTTATGGACCAGGCTGCCGATGGCGAGACGGACAATGAGTTCGACTTTGCGATCAACACCGCCGCCGACGAGATTGTGCCCAAGGTCATTCAAGGCGATATCGACATTGCCCTGGTGCCGGCCAACGTGGCGAGCGTGCTCTACAACAAGACCGAGGGCGCGGTGCAGGTCATCGACATCAACACGCTGGGCGTGCTGAACGTGGTGACGGGTAACGCGGACGTTACTTCGTTTGGCGATCTGGCGGGCCATACCGTCTACATGACGGGCAAGGGCACCACGCCGGAGTACGTCATGAACTACCTGTTGGAGCGCGCGGGCCTGACCGGCCAGGTGGCGCTCGAGTTTAAGAGCGAGCCCACCGAGGTGCTGTCGGCCCTGCTTGCCGACCCGTCCGCCGTGGGCGTGCTGCCGGAGCCGTTCAAGACCGCTGCCATCGCAAAGAGCGAAGGCAAGCTGTCGGCTCCGGTAAGCCTGACCGATGTGTGGGACGAGCTGGCAGGTGACACAGGCTCGCGCTTGCTGACGGGCGTGACCGTGGTGCGCCGCGCGTTTGCCGAGGAACATCCCGAGGCCGTGGCGGAGTTCTTGAGCTGCCATGCGGCGAGCGTTAAGGCTGTCAATGCGGCGCCGGCAGATTGGGCGCAGGCCGTAGTCGATGCCGGCATCGTGGACAACGCCACGATTGCCGAAAAGGCGATTCCCGGGTGCATGCTTGTGTGCCAGACGGGCAAGGATATGAAGGCGGCGCTTAGCGGGTATCTGCAGGTGCTGTCCGACGCGGACGCGAGCGCCGTGGGTGGTAAACTTCCGGCTGACGATTTCTACTACATGGAGTAGCCCGTGCGTGCGTTTGCTCGACACATGACAGAGCGTATGAAGGCGGTGGCGGCAGCAGGTGCCGTCGCCGCCTTTTGGCTTGCCGCGTGGATGCTGGTGGCGGCGCTGGTGGCGCAGCCGCTGATCTTGCCGGGGCCGGGTGCTGTTGCCCTGGCGCTGCTGCGCCTGGTGTGCGATGGCGGTACCTGGGCGATTTTGGCGGGCTCGGGCGCGCGGATACTGGGCGGGCTGGCGCTTGCCGCGGTGTGTGGTGGCGTGCTTGCCGGGATTTCATCACGGTCGCGGGCGTTCGCGCACTTGGTGGCTCCGGCGCTGTCGTTTGTAAAGGCGACGCCGGTCGCCTGCGTGGTGGTCCTGCTGCTTATTTGGTTGGGATCGGCGCGCGTGAGCATCGCCGCTGTCTTTTTGATGGCGCTGCCGGGCGTGTATTTTTCGCTGGCCGAGGGCTTGGCACGGGTGAATAAACCGCTGGAGCAGATGTTCCGTCTGCATGGCGTGCGCGGCTGGCGCCTGTTTTGCGCCCATACCTGGCGCGAAGTCCTGCCGTTTGTGCTTTCGTGCGCCCGCGCCGTGATCGGCATGAGCTGGAAGGCCGGCGTGGCAGCCGAGCTGATCGGCATGGCGGTGGGCACCGTGGGTGAGCGCATCTATCAGGCAAAGCTTTTGATTGAGACGGCTGATTTGCTGGCGTGGACCGTGCTGGTCGTTGCCGCCTCGTGGGCGTGTGAGCGCGTGCTGGTGTGGCTGCTGCGGGTTTCGGGACCCGTGGCGTGGCGCGCGGCCGTGCGGGCGCATGGGCATGGACTGCGCGGGCGTGCGGGGGCTGCGAGCGATGGCACTGCAGCGGAGCTTGCGCTTGCCGTGGGCGATCGCGCGCCCTGGGCTCCGGCGCTCGACGGTCTGGAGCTCAACGTGCCTGCGGGTGGGCGTATCTGTGTGATGGGCGCTTCGGGCATGGGCAAGTCGACGCTGCTTTCATTGGCAGCGGGGGAGTGCGCGCCGTGCTCGATGGTGTTTCAGGATGCACGCTTGGTAGAGGGCAGCTCGGCTTTGGATAACGTGCTGGTGTGCGCCGATGCGCGCGTGGATGCTTCGAGCGCCGCGGCATTGCTGCGCCTGCTGGTGCCGGGAGTCGATGTGGATGCTCGCTTGGCCGAGCTTTCGGGCGGGCAGCGCCGTCGCGTCGAGATCGCTCGAGCCCTGCTGTGCCCGGGCGGCGCGGTGATTCTTGACGAGCCCTTTACCGGCCTGGATGCCGCCGCGCGCGATGCGACGACCAAGGTCGTGCTCGACCTGCTCGACGGCCGCACGCTCTTGCTTGCCACGCACGACGCCGCCGACGCTCAGGCCCTCGATATCTCGGACATCATCACGCTCTAAAAACTAACTCAGCAACAAAATGATTCGTTTTCCTCCGTCCCCATGGGGTCTGGTGTGGTATTCTATCTGCGGGGTAATACTTAGGAATACCAAGTAATACCAACGCCGCAGAAACAAACTCCAGATGCGGGTCAATCGGGTTGCCTTCACAGCCCGTCGCCCAGCCGCGTGGCCCGCATCTATCCGCACCACCGTCGTTTCAAAAAGGAAGCGCCATGGCAGAACACATGACCCCCGTAGTCGCGAAGGTCTTGCCCGAGGAGAAGGCAGCCTTCGCGGCGGCAACCCAGCTCGTGGGCACCACGCCGTCCAACGCCATCCGCATGTTTATCGCCGCGTTCAATCGCTGCGGCACCTTTCCGTTTGACATCTCGCCCAACGGGGCCTTTGGCAAAGAGTGCCCCCAACAGCTAGTCGTTGAAGAACGTCCCCAATGACTAGTCGTCGGGAGGAGGTTGGCATGCTCAATGCGATGATTTGGGCGCTTGCCTGTTTTGGCGTCGTCGCTGCCGATATTGCCCTGAGCGTCGTTTTGTTCTCCGCCCTTGGCGTCGCATCGGTGTTCATGAGTTTTTCGATCG
This sequence comes from uncultured Collinsella sp., assembly GCA_900540935.1. Lineage (GTDB taxonomy): Bacteria > Actinomycetota > Coriobacteriia > Coriobacteriales > Coriobacteriaceae > Collinsella. The sequence goes on from UQHW01000009.1 coordinate 21,862, forward strand.
ATGACCTCGACATTCAATTGCTTCAGGCCGTCGCGCAGACGGCATCGTTTTTGATGGCGCTGCTGTGGTGGCGTTATCTGTGGCCGCGTTCGTTTATGGCACGCCGGCAAAGCGCACATCCGCTCGGCGGGGGAGCGCGTGGGGCGTGGAAACGCATCGCCTGCGTTATCGTGATTGGCCTTGCCCTGCAGGTGGTCGTTGGTTACGTGACCGACGCCGCGCTGTCGCTGTTGCCCGAGGCCGCGGCCGACTACAGCGAGCTTGTCGAGGAAACAGGCATGGGTGACACCAGCTATCTCGCCGTCCTGACTACGGTGCTCGGTGCCCCATTTTGTGAAGAGCTGCTGGTGCGCGGCATTATTTTTGAGTTTTCGCTCCGAGCGTTTAATCCACAGTGCCGCCCACTTTGGAAGCGCCGGCGTCGTGCGAGCGCGCAAGGCGGCGCCATGGTGCCCTGGGCGGCCCCAAGCACGTGGGGTATCGCCGCGGCGATTGTGCTGCAGGCGGCCATCTTTGGCTTTATGCATATGAACTGGGTGCAGGGCTGCTACGCCGGCGCCGCCGGCCTCATCTTTGGTTGGGTGCTCGTGACGACCGGAAAGCTCCGCTACACGATCTTGCTGCACTTTGCCTTTAATGCCGGGTCGTATCTCATGACGTTGCTCTGGTTTGTGAACACGCCGTTCGACGTTGTGGTCACGGTTGGCATCGCCGGCTTTGTGCTGGTAGAGGCGATGCACTCGCTGCTTCGATTGTGCATTCCCGTGTCGCGCGAAGCTGATCGGTCTGAGTAATAACGCCTTTAATTAGACCGATGCGTCTTGAACGCACCTGGCGTTTCGCCGAATGCTTCTTTGAATTTTGAGTAAAAGAATGACATGTTGGAGATGCCGACTTTTCGGGCTACATACTGCACGCTGCGCTCGGTGTTATTGAGAAGATATGCCGCCTCTGTGAGCTGCTGGTTGAGCTTGATTTGCGAAAACGTTTTGCCGGTTTTTTGCTTGATCAAGCTGCTGAGATAGCTGGTGCTATAACCCGTATCGCTCGCAATGCTTTCGAGTGTGCAGTCGCCGTAGCTTCGCTCAATATGATTCAGAATCGACACGATGCGTTCGTCCGACATGATCGCCTGGTTATCAGTTGCGGAGCGTCGGTACAGTCCTCGAATGAGAACAAGGAATAGGCTGACGGCGAGGTGCCTCATGAGTTCATTGGAATAGGCATCTTTAAAGTGATATTCGATAAAGAGCATCTCGATGAGGCGTCGCGCATGTCGGGCGTATTCCTCTGGAAGAATGAGATATTTTCGGGCCTCGCGGTTTTTGGACACAAAATCAAATAGAAGATTCGTTAATGGTGACGCGCCGGGTAGCTGGCTCAGGAACAACGAATCGAACATTTCTTTTTTGAAGACGATCGAAATGACGATATCATGCTCGCCCTTAACGTATGGAACGCTTCTGACTACGCCGGTGTTGCAAATGAGCACGTCGCCCTTTTTAAGGAGTAGTCGCCGTCCGTTGACGATAAACGTGCAGACGCCGTCGTACACGTAGTTAAGCTCCATATCCCGATTGATATGAGGAGGAATATCGGTAAAGCGCGACTCCTTGATAAGACCCACGGGGTTTTCGTCGAGAGTTTCTTTCCAATCAAACAGATAGACCTCTTCGCCGTTAATGGTTGTGGTTTCCACCCTGTTATATCGCGGGCTGAGCTCTCCCGGATGTGTGCGATGCCACTCTTCGGTCTCGGTATGCGTATAGAGCAGCTGTTTGAGATTCGAATCCATGGGGTGCTCCAGGGGTGAACGGTAGAATCGATGCCTTAAACGATATTATAGCTAAAAAAATGTTATAAACCACGCTTTCTGTGCGATATCTTATGCATCTTGTTCTTCCTAGTATTGGGTTATCCGCTGGAGCATCCGATCAAGGAGGGCAAATGAGTAAGTTAAAACATGGGTTTGACTCCGACTTTTTATGGGGCGGAGCCATATCGTGCTCGCAGGCCGATGGTGCCTGGAATGAGGGCGGAAAGGGAAAGTCGACGCAGGATTGTCGATGGCTGGATGGTACCTGGACTCATGACCAGATTGAGGACAAGCATCAAAACAACCCCTTCTGCCATGACGAACTAATGAACGCTCTCGCAGATGATGGTGTTGAGTTCTACCCGTTTAGGCGCGGTAACGACTTCTATCATCACTACCGTGAGGACATCGCGCTTTTTGCGGAGATGGGCCTCAAGCTGTTCCGCACCTCTATTTGCTGGAGCCGAATCTATCCTAACGGAGATGATCTTGAGCCTAACCGCGAAGGCATCGAGTGGTATCGAAGCATGCTGGGTGAGTGCAAAAAGCACGGCATTAAAACCTTCGTCACCATGCTCCACTATGACATCCCGGTAAATCTTGTCACCACATATGGGGGATGGAAGAATCGCAAGACGATTGATTTCTTCGCCCGCTATGTCGAGACAATCGTTACGGAATTGGGCGATCTGGTCGATTTCTGGCTGCCTTTTAACGAGTTCAATGCAGCGCGTTTTTCGCCTTGGGACGGGGTCTGTCTGGTCAAAGACGAAGAGGGGGAGAACTTCGATCGAGCCATCTTCCAGTGCCTGCACCACGAGTTCGTTGCCAATGCGCGTGCCGTCGAGATTGTCCATCGTCTTTCGCCCGATACTCCCGTTGGCGGCATGATCGCTCGATTCTGTACGTATCCCGCCACCTGCCGTCCCGAAGATAACATGCAGGCTATTCACGACGACCAGTATTCCAACTGGTTCTATACGGACGTGATGGCTCGTGGAAAATACCCCGCTTATATGAATCGCTATTTCGACGCGTGCGATATCGAGATTCAAATGGAGCCGGGCGATGAAGAGCTCATCGCTCGCAACACGGTCGACTTCCTGGCCTTCTCGTACTACTTTTCCCAGGTATCCACCTGCGATCAGGGATGGGAGAAGACTGCGGGAAATCTGGTCATGGCAAACAAGAACCCTTATCTTGAGACGAGTGAGTGGGGCTGGCAGCTCGATCCCATTGGCCTGAGGGTTACCCTTAACCAGATGTATGACCGCTATGGGCTGCCCCTGTATATCGCCGAGAACGGCCTCGGTACATCTGATGTAGTCGAGGAGGATGGCAGCATCCACGACGAGTATCGAATCGATTATTTGCGCCAGCACATAAAGTGCCTTAAGGAAGCAGTGATCGATGGCGTTGACGTGCGCGGATACATGATCTGGGGATTCATTGACCTTGTTGCCTGCGGTCCTCTTACGATGGACAAGCGCTACGGGCTTATCTATGTCGATCTGGATAATTGCGGCAACGGCACTGCGGAGCGCTCGCGTAAAGACTCTTTCTATTGGTATCAGAAATGTATCGCCACTAATGGCGAGGATCTTGGGTAGGAGTGATTGTCGTGGCAGACAAGAAGGAACTGGCCGCTCGTGTCCTCGAGCTCGTGGGCGGCGCCGATAACGTTGTTATGGCAACGCACTGCATTACAAGGCTCAGATTCAACCTGAAGGACGATAGCAAGGCAGATCTGGAGGCCCTTAAGACGCTTGACGGCGCCTTGGGCGCGCAGGTTAAAGACGGGCAGTGGCAGGTTATCATCGGCGCCAGCGTGGGGTCGGTATATGACGAATTGGAGCCCATGCTAGGTGACAGGATGGGTGGCGAGGTCTCCGCCGACGCCGAGCAGCCTGAGCTCCAAAAAGGTTCGGCTCGCGTATTCGATATCATCACCGGCATCTTCTCCGCTATCATTCCCGCACTGGTGGCGGGAGGCATCGTAAAGGGCATCCTGGCTGCTATCGCGGCTTTTGGAATCGACACGGGTGCCGGCGACTTTGCGATATTCAATATGATTTCGGATATCCCGTTCTACTTCTTGCCGTTTTTGCTGGCAATGTCTACAGCTGATAAGTTCCGGGTCAACCGTTCGCTTGCGCTTTGTGTTGCCGGATCGCTGATGTACCCGACCATTGTCAACGCTGTCGGTACGGGCGAGACGCCCCTTGCGCTGTTCGGTTTTGCGGTGCCGATTTTTAGCTACGCCGATTCCGTGTTCCCGGTTATCTTTGGCGTCATTGGCTTGTCTTTTGTATATCGCGCAATCGACAAAGTCGTGCCGGATCTTTTTAAGCTCGTTGTCGTTCCGGCGCTCTCCCTTGCTATCGTGATTCCCGTTAACCTGTTTGTGCTTGCTCCGATTGGTGCCTGGTGCGGCCTTGGTCTTGCCAACGGTATCGTTTGGCTATTCTCGACGTTAGGCCCCGTTGCCGGTTTTCTGCTGGGCTTCTTTATGCCGCTTATCGTGCTCTTCGGCATGCACCAGTCAACGAGCCCTATCCAGATTTCCAATATCGCAACGCTGGGGTATGACTATCTGCTCCCGATTTCTTTCTGCCATAACCTCGCCGAAAGCGGTGCGTCTTTTGGTGCGGCCCTGCGCATGACCGACGAAAAGCTCAAGTCCGCTGCAATGACGTGCGCCTTCTCGGCGTTTATGGGAATCTCCGAGCCCGCCTTGTTTACCGTTCAGGTTCCTAACAGGACTCCGCTTATCGCTGCGATGATCGCGGATGGCATTGGCGGTGCGCTCACCGTTGTTCTGGGCGCAAAGTGCTTCGGCTTTGTTATGCCCGGCATTACCTCGTTGCCCGTTTATGCCGATCCAAGCGGCAATCCCATGAATCTGATCATGATTGTCGTCTGCATCGCTTTGACTTGGGTTATTTCCGCGACGCTCTCGTTTGCGCTCTATGGTCGTTTTGACAAAAAGTAACGACGTTTTGAGATAGACAATATTAATCGGCCGCTCGCCGAGGAATCGTTTTACGACGCCCCGGCGAGCGGCATTTCATTGGTGGGGGCGTGTGTGCCGCCAGCGGCGGCATGCCGCCTCGCCGCGCTAGTTGCGCCTGCCGCCTCCGTTGGCACCCTGGCGGCCCTGTGCCGCGCGATTGCGACCGGCAGTGTTCTGCGCGCGGGACATGCCGCCGTATCCCTTGCTGCCCTTAGACCCCTTGCCGGCACCACCAGCGCCACCGTGGGCCTTGCCGCCCTTCTTGCCGGTGCCGTGTCCGCCGCCGGCAGACGTCTCGCCCGGGCGCGGCGGCACGGGACGGATCAGGCAATGCTTGGTGTAGCCGATCAGGTCGCGGCGGCCAGCCTTTTCCAGCGCCTCGCGTACCAGCTTGTAGTTCTCGGGCTTGCGATACTGGATGAGCGCGCGTTGCATGGCCTTCTCGTGCGGGTCGCGCGCTACATAGATCGGCTCCATGGTGCGCGGGTCCACGCCGGTGTAGTACATGCACGTCGACATGGTGGACGGGGTGGGGTAGAAGTCCTGCACCTGTTCGGGCATGTAGCCCATGTCGCGCACGGCTTCGGCAAGGTCCACGGCTTCCTTCATGGTTGAACCGGGGTGGCTCGAGATCAGATACGGCACCACGTACTGCTTGAGTCCGTATTCGCGGTTCAAGCGCTCAAATTTGCGGCAGAACGCATCGTAGACGGCGCGGCTCGGCTTGCCCATCACGGACAGCACCGCGTCGCTCACGTGCTCGGGCGCTACGCGCAGTTGGCCCGAGACGTGATGCTCCAGCAGCTCGCGCAAAAACTCGTCCGAGGCGTCGGCCATGGTGTAGTCAAAGCGGATGCCGCTGCGGACGAAGACCTTTTTGACACCCGGCAGCTGGCGCAGGTCGCGCAGCAGCTGCGTGTAGCCGCTTTCGTCGACCACCATGTTCTTGCACACACTCGGCCACAGGCAGCGCTTGTTCTTGCACACGCCGTGCTTGAGCTGCTTGTCGCAGGCGGGACGGCTAAAGTTGGCCGTCGGTCCACCCACGTCGTTGATGTAGCCCTTAAACTCGGGATCGCGTGTGAGCAGCTCGGCCTCGCGCATAATCGAGTCGTGGCTGCGCATCTGCAACACGCGGCCCTGGTGGAAAGTGAGGGCGCAAAACGAGCACTCGCCAAAACAGCCGCGGTTGGAGCTAATGGAAAACTTGATCTCGGCAAAGGCCGGCACGCCGCCCGCCGCGTCGTAGTCGGGATGCCAATCGCGTGCGTAGGAGAGTTCGGCAACCTCGTCCATCTCGTCGGTGGTGAGTGTTGCCGACGGCGGGTTCTGCACCACGTACACGCTGTTGGGATATGGCTCTACCAAGCGATGGCCGGTGATGGGGTCCATATTTTGCTGCTGCACGTTAAAGCTGCGCGCGTAGTTGAGCTTATCGGCGGCAAGGTCGTCCCAGCTGGGCAGCAGGTCGTAGTCGTAGACCTCGTCGAGCGAACCCGTGCGGTAAACGGTGCCGTTGATATAGGTGATCTGATCGACGGGCAGCCCCGCGTCGAGTGCGTCGGCGATCTCGACAATCGCGTGCTCGCCCATGCCGTAGATGAGGATGTCGGCGCCCGAGTCGAGCAGCACCGAGCGCTTGAGCTTGTCCTGCCAGTAGTCGTAGTGGGCCAGGCGGCGCAGGCTTGCCTCGATACCGCCGATGATGATGGGGGCGTCCTTGAACGTCTGACGGATAAGGTTGCCGTAGACTGTGACGGCGCGATTGGGACGGTGCCCCTCCTCGCCACCGGGGGTATAGGCGTCGGTGTGGCGGCGGTGCTTGGTCACCGAATAGTGGTTGACCATGGAGTCCATGTTACCGGCACTGACGAGAAAGCCCAGGCGCGGCTCGCCGAGCACGGTGATGCTGGCGGGGTCGGTCCAGTCGGGCTGGCAGATGATGCCAACTTTGTAGCCGTGCGCGTCGAGTACGCGGCTGATGATAGCCATGCCAAAGCTGGGATGGTCCACGTAGGCATCACCGCAGATGTAGACAAAGTCGCACTGGTCCCAGCCGCGCGCGTCCATATCGGCGCGGCTGACGGGGAGGAATTTGTCGCGGCCCGGGCGCCAGGGACGGGCGGGCGCTGCCGGGGTATGAGTGGCGTGGCCGCCCTGGGCCTTACCGCCGCGCTTTTGCTGCTGGCCCTGTTTGCCCTGCTGACTGCGCTGGTTGTTCTGAGCGTGCTGAGGCTTTTTTGCCACGATCCCTCCCGGTGTTTGTATGCTGCACGTAATTGTAACCAGTCTTTTTGGGACGGGGCTAAAAAGACTGGTGGAGTACATGGGCTGGCGGATCGGCGCGTCGATGCGGGTGCCGTACCCGCCGTTTGTTTCCAGACTGTGTATCTGCGCGTTGGGGAAGCCGTCTCGCGCGCACGCCATGTTGTCAATGGGTTACAGTATGAACGGCGGCTATGTTTCCGCCAACGCACGAGAGAGTCGTCAACAAGGAGGATGCACGACGATGCAGCGTGCCAAACAGATATCGGAGTCTATTGAGCTGGGCATCATCTTGGCGCTCGCCGGTGGCTTTATGGACGTGTATTCGTACATTGGGCGCGACCATGTTTTCGCCAACGCGCAGACAGGCAACATCCTGCTCGTGGGCGTGAGCATCTCGGAGGGCAATTGGGCACTTGCGGGGCGCTACTTCTTCCCTGTGGTGTCGTTTGCCGTGGGTATTATGCTTGCCGATCTGGTACACGAGCGTTTTGGCAGCTTGATCCACTGGCGTCAGGTGACGGTGTTCTTTGAAGCCGTTATCTTGCTGGGCGTGAGCTTTATTCCGGGCGGCGATTTCAACCTGCTCGCCAACTGCCTCACTTCGTTTGCCTGCGGTATGCAGGTCGAGAGCTTCCGCAAGATCCACGGTCACGGCATCGCTACGACCATGTGCATCGGCAACTTGCGCAACGCGCTGCAAAACGTGGACGATTACATCATCACCCACAGGCGCGGCTTTTTGGAAAACGGCCTGCTCTACTTTGGCGTGATCTTTATCTTTGTGTTTGGCGCCGTGTTGGGCAACTGGTGTATTGAGCGCATGGGCCTGCACGCCATCGTCGTGGCGAGCTTGCTGCTGTTTGTCGCGTTTGCCATCATGTTCATCGACCGCGAGCGCGACTTGCGCTTACGCTGGAAGGTTGCGGCCGAGGCTTGGAAAGAGGGCTGTCGAAAGTAACCGAATGCGGCAAAGGGGCTGTCCCTTTGCCAGATAGATCGATAATGGGGAGGGGACGGCCATCTCGGCCGCCCCCTTTTTTGAGTCTTAAGCCTAAGGTGCATGTTTGTAATGACAAGATTTGACGTCAGCAAAGCGTGCTGCTTAAGGCTATAGAATAAAAATGTCATCTTTCTAGCTATAATTATTAGTTGAGGGGATGGACATATGCCAGAGCTTTTTATTCAAAATAAGACGACAGTAATCAAGTTGATGGCGCTCTGCATTTTATCTGCCCTGGTGGAGCTGTCTGTTGTTAAAGCTGAATCGTTGATAATAGACTATGGCCTGCTTCGCTCTAATTATCGTAACGTTTTATGCATTGGGTTAGGCCTGCTAGTATTGCTCTCTGTTGAGCTGGTGACAAACCTGTTCAGATCAAAATATGCGGAGCAATTGGCTTCCGATGGCACTAACTGCTTCTATAGATTGCTTGCCCGCCATGCTTTAGAGCGGCCCTTAGTTTTAGCAAAAGACAGTGACTACCTGTTATCGCGCATTGAAGAGGCTGGGAACCTACAGCCGATGATTGGAATATTTACAACTGCGTTTCTTCCGTGCCTAGTGACGGGTTTGGTATCGTTTGTGGCACTATCTAATATCTCTTTGTTGCTTTTGATTCCTGTTTGTGTTTCGGCATTGTTTATTTCGCTTCTATATCCGTTCGCTCTTAGTAAGCTATCGACTAAGAGCGAAAAGGCATTGGAGGCCCAGGCGAGGGGTTCTGCTTATTTAGCCCAACTAATAAATTGTCGACTTTACATTCGTATTTCTCGTTCAATTAACTTGGAATTACTTCGCTATAAAAAGATGCTTAAAGCCTGCAGGAACTCTCGAGTTGAGGAGAGTGTCTTTGCGAGATTGGCAACTGAAATAGTTGACGCTGGCAACATCATTACTGGCCTGCTTTCAGTTCTGCTGCTTATTTTCCTTGTGTCAAAGCGCGGACTGACGGTCGGGATTGCGGTGCAGAGCTATCAACTTGTACTTCTATGCTATTCTCCTTTTCCTCTTGTTCTGAATTGTTGGGCTCAGCTTCAGCCGTCGTTTAGATCGTTGCACCGTGTCTTGGAATTACGTCGTCTTTTGGAAGCTGAAAAACCTAATTTGATATGTTTCGATCACGCTGATCGAATTAGTTGGAAAGGAATCATTCTCTCGTTTTCGTCGAACGAAACTAATGAGAGGATAACAATTCCAGATTGCACGATACAGGCACCTTGTCTGGTTTTAGTAAGCGGCCCTAATACATGTGGTAAATCTTCATTTCTGGAAGTATTGAACGGATTATTGTCGCCAGTTGCTGGCAGACTGTGTGTTAATGAGTCTACTGTCATTTTCGATGGTTCGACTTTAATCCAGCTACCCTGCGCAACTATGCCGCAAAGACATTTGATAATGGGGGGAACTTTCAGGAAGGCTCTTTACTATGGTCTTGTAGATATTGACTCTGAAAAACTCATCTATCTTTTGAAGGGTTTTAGCCTCGATATATTATTTGAAGTAAATCCCATCATTGGAGCTAGGGGACACAATTTGTCTGGCGGAGAACTGGCTTCTCTATTACTTTGCAGGGCCTTTCTGAGCAGTTATTCTATTATTATTTTGGATGAGCCTTGCAACAATTTAGATAATGCTTCGATATCCTTTTTGAAGATGGTGGTTGCGCAGGAGATGAAAGAGCGAATCGTCATCATTGCGGATCATGGACATGGTTTCGAACAATTTGCAGACTATGTAATACAGTTTCAGGAGCCAGAAAAAACTATCTAGCTCCTGAACGTTGCTACGAACTGCTTTTTGCGATTTATTCGAGATGCTCTTCAATCCGAGCCCTCAGAAGGGCAATGGCTGTGGGTATTCCAATTGCGGCGGCCAATTCGGCTTTATCCAAAACCTGTATGCTAAAGCACGATTGTTTATCACATTGAAGGACGATAACTGAAGATAGCTTCACTTCCCGTTGGCTGAATATGTCGTAATCTCCAAATAGGAAGTTACCTTTTATTGTGTAATTCGGTATGTTCGTTACGCACTTCATCTCAAGTCTGTTTAGGCCATAATCGAACACCGCAACTTCCTTGTGTTCGATGATGAGCGCAACCCTGGGCATGTTACTAAAACCACCGTCGACGACAGTAAAGAGTTTTTCATTTGCATCGTCATAAACGGTATATTTTAGACTCAATAGCTGTCCTAGTGGACCCGTGAACCCATGTCTTTTGATATTGAGGTTGTCTCCAGCTGGGTTGATGAGAGCTAGAGCATGCGGATAAGGGTTACCTTCAATTGAGATTCGATATTCGTTTGTAGCCGTCTTGCTCGATTTAGGACCAGTAGCCACCACGCGTCATCGCCTCGATCGAATTGGAACCGACTTCTGCTTCGTGCGGAGAATTGCGCAGTATGTTGCAGTACATGCAGCTGCAATAACCGCATGGGCAATTTCTAACAAAATGAATGACGCTATTTACTGCATGTATGTTAAATGGACGAATACTTCTCATGATCTGCCTCCCATTGTTCGATTGTTTCTGACTGTTCTATTACCTTCTTCACCTCCTCAACACTGTTGAACCCTAGGTTTTCAATCGACGAGTACTCAACGTAAACAGAAAACCTGCTTTCAAGATAAATAAGCAGTCGAACTAAATCTGATGAGGACAAGTTGAATGGCGGGTCGGTCAATTGCTGATTTCTTAGATTTTGGTCAAATTGAGTCAAATCCAAATCTCTAATATTGCTTATCGCTTTTTCGATTTCTGCGTAGATGGTTTCATCTTTACGATATGCTGTCATTTCAGCACCCCAATATCGAAATCAAACAACTCGTTCTCGATTGTTTTGCAGCATAGTAATGATTCTTCTGGATCTAAGCTGGCTGAGAAACAGGGCATTCCTCTTAGTCGAAGTTCTCTTGCTGCTTGAATTGCTTTATCGCTAGATGAATAGCTTATTTGAAATCTATGCGTCTCCAACCCTTCAGTGGCGTCAAGTACTTCGTTTGTAATTTCAAATTGAACTTTCTCTGCTTGCGTAAGCGTTTCAATTATGGGCATGAGCCCAAGCATTATGTCGTAGTCGGCTATCGTGTATGGGATATTGATAATGGCCAAGTCAGGGCAGAAAGCTCGACATGCAGCAATCGATCCTAATCCGTAATCTCCGAAAATGTGGTCGTCGTATTTCATAAGCACATTGGGCGTTTCTAATAGAGCTAGGTCGGATTTATCATTCTCAATGATGAGGTTGATCTGCTCATTCATTTTGATGACGGCGGATTGGCCACCATCAAAACTAAGGGTGTTGCAGCCCCAGATTTCATTTAAAGGATTGAAGCTCAAAGCGCATAGATTGGGATGGTGCTTTCTCATCTCGCTAACGATGCTACTAAACGTAATTGTTGAATCGGCGGGTGTATATAGATTCCCGACAACAATTTTTGGTATCAGGGCTAATTCCTGCATGTCGCTTTTGCTAGACTCAATTTGTTCAGTGGCGAGTTGGCTGACAACCTTCTTATTTACAGAATGTGCATAGGTTTCAGCGTGTTTACTAAATTCTATGAGTCCTGCGGCGCTTTCTTTCGTCGATAAAACGACAACCAGGTCTGATTCATCGATTGTCGTTACATAGTTAATTCGATTTCTTATGCCAATTTCTTTGCAATTAACAAGGTTGGCAACATCTACGCCGTCCGGTAGAATGCCGCATGGTGTTGATACCCGAATATTGTAGCCAATTCCTAGCAATCCAATTAGAAGAGGATAGTCAGCTCTCGTGAAAGATATAAGTCCAATTGTCTTCATGATTTTTATCGCTTGTTCCTTTTAAGAGCCGTTGTAATGGACACTTCGTGTCTATGAAGCTCAAAGCGAAGTATTTTCTGATTAAGTCGATCAAAGGCAATTCGTTTTGAGTTGTCGCATGCTGTTCGCTTGTAATCAGGGCTAATTACTCCTTTGCAATCTGCGCTTTTAATGCATTGAGTGCACAGCTGAAATGCCCAACATTTTTTACATGAATCGCTGGTCAGCTTTGAAACATTGATCATCTTTTCAATTTGACCTAAATCAAATCCTGAATCCAATGTACCGATATACATGTCCTTGGTTGTTTCGCTGACCCTTTCGCAAGGAAGAAGCGCTCCTGCTGTTGTCACAAATAGACGCGTAACTCCTGGCTCGCATGGACCACCGGGTATAGCTTTTGTTGGGATGTTCGAAGGTGCAAATCGCTTAATGTTTTGGTTGATGCTTGCAAGCGTATATGAAGCGAGCCTATCGCTGCGGTTTCCTTTTTCGATCTTGCGCTCGTCCATAATTCTTGCTTTAAATAAGGCGTAATTCAGTTGACTTGAGAACTTGTCATTGTAGGGGGCGATACGTCCGTTGCGTTCCAAGTAGTTGAATTGAACATCGCAAGCCTCGATATCCTTATCATTTATAAAGGAAGAGACTGTTTTATAGATGTTGTTCGTGTCGACTACGGCATTAAAATGAATATATTTGTTGCGTTCAGGATGGTTGTCTAAAATCATATGAACATTGTCTATAACTGCTTGGTATGAGGACTCACCATTAGCGTAATGCCTAGACTTATCATGGATTTGCTGCGGCCCGTCAAGACTGATTAGCAAATAGAATTCATGCCCAGAATCGAAGAAGAATTTAACCATATCTTCAGATAAAAGAGAGCAATTGGTTGTAATTCGAAATGAGATGTGTTTTCCTTCAAATACCTGTTCTGCATATTGAGTAATTAGCTTAATTTCACTAAATCGAAGGAGAGGTTCTCCTCCATAAAATGCTACGACCGGGTTTGGGTTGTCAATCGAGTGCATCTTAAAGAATTCGATTGCATGTTTGGCCGTCGAAACAGACATAGAGTTATGACTGTGGGTTCTGTTGTATAAGGAGTTTTCGGAATAGATACAGTAATCACATCGGAAGTTGCAAGATTGAGTCAGCTGAAGGGTTATCATCCGTAAATTTCTTTCCAGCTTAACTTTCAAAAGGTCAATTGATGGATAAGCGACATCCTGCAATGGCGAATCGCAGCAGTAGCCACATGATTGTAGTAACTGGAATTCTTGGTCTGATTTATAGGAGTTGGGGCAAACTTCGCCTGCTTGGACTTCTGAGATGTAATTGAAGAGATCTTTGCTTACTGCAAGTATCTCGTTTCGGTTGGCATCATAAATATAGTGGCCCAAGAGGGTCTTTATGGGTAGAACTAACATCTCTACCGCCTCTTTCATTTCACTAATGTTATTTTAGTGAACTAAGATGTTTACTATAAGGTATCCATTTATAAACGTATTGTCAAACATATATTGCTAAAACAGAAACAATTTATAGACTGAGTGGTCGTATTCTTTGGGCGATTGCTCCTATAATCTAGCCTTCGCTGTTGTCGGGAGGGAAGGTCTAGGACTCCGTTATTATGTTGAAACGCTTTAACACCTTTGACGTTCTCACGTGTTTTTTGTTTCAAAAGCGTTAGGATGGGACTCGTAGCGTGGGGCGTAATGGGTGCCCCGCACACGATTGGAGGCTATCAATGGCTAATCGTTTCGTTCTCAATACCATCTCTTATCATGGTTCCGGCGCCATCAAGGAGATCCCCGGCGAGCTCCAGCGTCGCGGCTACAAGAAGATCTTCGTCTGCTCCGACCCCGATCTGGTCAAGTTCGGCGTTACCGCTAAGGTGACCGACGAGCTCGACGCTGCCGGCATCGCTTGGAGCCTCTACTCCGAGATTAAGCCCAACCCCACGATCCAGAACGTCAAGGACGGCGTCGAGGCCTTCAAGGCCGCCGAAGCTGACGCTATCGTGACCATCGGTGGCGGCTCCTCCATGGACACCGCTAAGGCCATCGGCATTATCATCAACAACCCCGAGTTCGCCGACGTCCGCAGCCTCGAGGGCGTTGCTCCGACTAAGAACCACGCCGTGTTCACCATCGCCGTGCCGACGACCGCCGGTACCGCCGCCGAGGTGACCATCAACTACGTCATCACCGACCCCGAGAAGGTCCGCAAGTTCGTGTGCGTTGACACCAACGACGCCCCCGAGGTCGCTGTCGTCGACCCCGATATGATGGCCTCCATGCCCGCTGGTCTGACCGCTTCCACCGGCATGGACGCTCTGACCCACGCCATCGAGGGCTACACCACCAAGGGCGCTTGGGAGCTCTCCGACATGTTCCACTTTGAGGCTATCAAGCTGATCAGCGAGAACCTGCGCGACTCCGTCGCCGAGGCCAAGTCCGGCAAGCCCGGCTCCGGCCGCGAGGGCATGGCTCTTGGCCAGTATGTCGCCGGCATGGGCTTCTCCAACGTTGGCCTGGGCATCGACCATGCCATGGCTCACACCCTGTCCGCTCACTACGACACCCCGCACGGCGTCGCCTGCGCCATGCTGCTGCCGATCGCCATGGAGTTCAACAAGCCGGTTTGCGCCGAGCGCCTGGCCAAGGTTGCCGTCGCCATGGGCGTTGACACCACGGGCATGAGCACTGACGAGGCTGCCGATGCCGCTATCGCCGCCGTTAAGCAGCTCTCTGCCGACGTGAACATCCCGCACGTCTGCGAGGCCATGAAGGCTGACGAGATCGAGGTCCTGGCCAAGGACGCCATGGCCGACGCCTGCTTCCCGGGTAACCCGCGCGAGGCGACGCTCGACGACGTCATCGAACTCTTCAAGAAGATCTGCCCGGCTGCCTAGCCTCGTTTGGTGTTCTTTCGCCTGTAGGCGTATGGTCTTTTGACTTGCCACTGGCCCCGCCGCGCGTAGCGCGGCGGGGCTTTTTGTGCTGCGTCGATGCCCCGAGATGGGCAAAACCAAGGCATACTGCCCGCTGCGGATAGGTGGTGCACTTCCCAGCGTGCATTTTTGGGAGTATTCAGCAAGCTCTTAAAAATGCATAACGTTTTGAATGGCCCGTAGTGGCCCGCAGACGCCCATCGACAGCCATTGTGGGCGGGCTATCGATGAGCGGAGGGGGTTGTTACTGAGTTTTTGCTTTGCGACGACCTGCAACACTGCTGTAACCGCGTCGTTTTGTCGTTTGTGATGGGGCCGTTGGGGCCCACGGTGCTGAATACTCCGTTTTTTGCACGGTCCAAGGTGGGGTACCCTGAGACGAAATAAAAAAATGCCTCATTTTTATGCAGATACCGATAGAATTTATGCAAGATTCGGGTTGTAAATCGTGCGCGTGCACAAAACCGGTGCGGGGACGTCGGGAGGCGGTTCGGCTCCTAGGGCATTGACCGTGCAGAACGGTTAAAATCGGGACTCGGTCTTAGTTTTACTTGGAAGGATGCATATGGCTTCTAATGTTGGTGCTTCTCTAGAGGGGACGCTCTCCTATATTGCGGGACAGCTTAAGACGCTGACTTCTATTGCCTCGCCTACGGGCTATACCCGTGCGGCGACTGATTATCTGATGGAGACGTTGCGCGATATGGGCTTTGGGCCCGAGCGCTCCAATAAGGGCAATGTGCTCGTTGAGCTTGGTGGTGAGGGTGAGCCGCTCGTGTTGGCGAGCCATGTCGATACCCTGGGCGCCATGGTGCGCTCCATTAAGGACAATGGTCGCCTGCGCCCCACGACTCTCGGCGGGCATCAGTGGTCTACGGCCGATGGCGAGAACTGCACCGTTTATACGCGCGACGGCAATGTCTACACGGGCGTGGTCCTCAATACCGAGCCTTCGGCGCACGTGGCCGATGAGCCGGTCAAGACCATCGAGAAGAACATGGAAATCCTGCTCGACGAGAACGTTGACAGCAAGGACGATGTGCTCGAGCTGGGTATTCAAACCGGCGACATCATCGCTATGGATCCGCGCACCACGGTGACGGAGAGCGGCTACATCAAGAGTCGCTTCCTTGACGATAAGCTGTCCGCGTCGATTCTGCTGGGTTTGGCCCGCGCCGTCGCCGAAGGCGAGGTGACGCTTTCGCGCAAGGTTTCGTTGCTCTTTACGGTGTACGAGGAGGTCGGCCACGGCGGTGCCTTTGTGCCGGCCGACACGCGCGAGATGATCAGCGTGGACATGGGCTGCGTGGGTGACGACCTGGGCTGCACCGAGCGCATGGTTTCGATTTGCGCCAAGGATTCGGGCGGTCCGTACAACTACGACCTGGTAACCACGCTGTCTAACATCGCGCGCGAGCTGGAGCTCGATTACGCCATCGATGTGTACCCGCACTATGGCTCCGACGTCGAGGCCACGCTCTCGGCCGGCTACGACATTCGCCATGGTCTGATCGGCCCCGGCGTGTACGCGAGCCACAACTACGAGCGCAGCCACATCGACGGCGTGCGCAATACCTACGAGCTCGTTCGCGCCTACGTTCAGCGCTAACGATGCAGCGGCCTCGGCTGACATGGCAGTACCGACCGAGGCCGTCCTCTCTAAGTTGCGGTGAAATAGGGACTGTTTGGCGGTTTTAAACGCTTAAGCAGCCCCTATTTCACCGCAACTTATGAAGGGGATGGGGCTACTTGATGGCGCCGGTCACGGTGCCGCCGCCCAAGACGACGTCGCCGCGGTAGATAACGACTGCCTGGCCGGGGGCGATGGCTCGTTGCGGCTTGTCAAAGGTCAAGAGCATCTGCCCGTTTGCGCCGCGCGTGAGCACTGCCGCCTGGTCTTTCTGACGGTAGCGGTACTTGGCACCTACGCGAATGCCGCCGGCGTCGAGCTCCGCCTCCATGCGTGCGTCCGGCGCACTCCAGATCCACTCATCGGCAGTTAGCGCCGAGGCCGCCAGGTCCTCGGCCTCGCCCAAATGCACGGTGTTGTTGGCGGCGTCGACGCCCGTCACATACACGGGATGCGCCATCGCGACGCCCAGGCCCTTGCGCTGGCCGATGGTGTAGCGCAGCGCGCCGTTGTGGCGCCCGACCACGCTGCCGTCGCGCCACACAATGTCGCCCGGTGCAGCGGGATGTCCGCAGCGGCGCTCGATATAGCCCGCGTAGTCACCGTCTGGAATAAAGCAGATGTCCTCGCTTTCGGCCTTCTGGGCGTTGGTGAAGCCCTGCTCGGCGGCTATGCGGCGCACGTCGCGCTCTTTGTCTAGGCCTGCCAGCGGAAAGATCGTGTGTGCCAGGCGCTCCTGCGTAAGCGAATACAAAAAGTAGCTTTGGTCCTTTTTGGGATCTTCGCCGCGATGGAGCTGCCAGGTGCCGTCTGCCGCCTGGCTTGTTTTGGCGTAATGTCCCGTTGCGATGTAGTCGCAGCCCATGTCCAGCGCCGCGTCGAGCAGCGCGCCAAACTTAATGTGGCGGTTGCAGATAATGCACGGATTGGGCGTCAGCCCCTCCCGGTAGGCGCTCACAAAGCGCTCGATAACGCTGTGGTCGAACGTCTGCTGCAGGTCGAGCACGCGATGGGGGATCCCCAAGCGCTCGGCGACGGCCTTTGCATCGGCGATGTCGCGGTCGACCTTGCTCATGCCCGTGGCGGGGTCGGGCGCGGGGCAGGTGAGGCGCATGGTGGCGCCGACGCATTCGTATCCCTGGCTTTTGAGCAGGTACGCGGTCACGCTGGAATCGACGCCGCCGCTCATGGCGACGAGCACGCGCTTGTTGTGCATGGGGAGGTTCTCCTTGGTGGCATGTGGCCAAAAAAGAAAAGCGGCGCGGGAGGCTGGTTCCGCGCCGCAGACATTGTAGCAAGTTCGGGCGTCATGTGGGACACCCTGTTGGGATGAGCCCAGACTGCCGGGAGAGAGGAGACCGGTTCGTCCTGGGCTCAACCTTTGGGCGACAGACCTAGTCCTGGAAGAGTGCCGTGGACAGGTAGCGCTCACCAGTGTCGGCGAGCAGCGCCACGATGGTCTTGCCCTCGTTCTCGGGGCGCTTGGCCAGCTGCAGCGCGGCCCACACGGCGGCGCCGGACGAAATGCCCACGAGCACGCCCTCCTTGTGGCCCACGGCGCGGCCGGTGGCAAAGGCGTCGTCGTTCTCGACGGGGATGATCTCGTCATAGACCTGGGTGTCGAGGACGTCGGGCACAAAGCCGGCGCCGATGCCCTGGATCTTGTGCGGGCCGGCCTGGCCCTTGGAGAGCACCGGGGAAGTGGCAGGCTCGAAGGCGACGACCTGAATCTCGGGGTTCTGCTCCTTGAGGAACTCGCCCACGCCGGTCACGGTACCACCGGTGCCGACGCCGGCGACGAAGATGTCGACCTTGCCGTCGGTGTCATCCCAGATCTCGGGGCCGGTCGTGGCCTTGTGAATGGCAGGGTTGGCGGGGTTCACAAACTGGCCGGCGATGATGCTGTTGGGCGTCTCCTTCTGCAGCTCCTCGGCCTTGGCGATGGCGCCCTTCATGCCCTTGGAGCCGTCGGTGAGCACGAGCTGCGCGCCATATGCCTGCATCAGCTTGCGGCGCTCGACGGACATGGTCTCGGGCATGGTGATGATCACCTTGTAGCCGCGAGCCGCCGCCACCGAGGCGATGCCGACGCCGGTGTTGCCGCTCGTGGGCTCGATGATGGTGTAGTCGCCGCCGCGCACGAGCTTGCCGGCCTTCTCGGCCTCGTCAATCATGTTCTTGGCGACGCGGTCTTTAACGGACCCGGCGGGGTTGAAGTATTCCAGCTTGACGAGCACGCGGGCCTTGAGGTCCTCATCGGCCTCAAAGTGAGTGAGCTCCAGAAGCGGGGTGTGGCCGATAAGCTGATCGATGGACGTATAAACATTGCTCATGGTGAACCTCCAAAGTGTTCAAATGACTGGATACTGTGTGTTTTCACGGTGTGTGTAACAGCCAAACCCATAAACCTTATGGGTTGTTCTTTTTGCTGTTGGCAAGCATAGTAGGCACTAAAGCCTAGTAACGCAATAGGAAATAGAAGATTATTACGAGTCGATTAACCAGCTTGACGGGAATAGGTATTTTCAAAACCAATTTTTCGGCTAGAATTTCTACGAATTAAAAGACCGAAAGGCAGCAATATATATGTTGGTTTCCACAAAGGGCAGATATGCCCTGCGCGTTATGGTCGACCTGGCCGAGCACCAGGCGGCCGGCCGCATTCCCCTCAAAGAGATCGCCGCGCGTCAGGGGATTTCGGAGAAGTATCTGGAGAACATCTTGGCTACGCTCGTCCGCGCCAATATGCTCTCGGGCATGCGCGGCAAGGGCGGCGGCTACGTGCTCACGCGCCCGCCCGAGCAGTACACGGTGGGCGAGATCTTGCGCCTGACCGAAGGCAGCCTGGCACCGGTCGCATGCCTGGACGGCGACTGCAAGGGCTGCTCGCGTTCGGACGAGTGCCCCACGCTCGACGTGTGGAAGAACCTGGACAAGCTCATCAACGACTACCTCGACGGTGTGACGCTCGATGCGCTCGTTGCCCCCAACGAGGGCTACGACTACGTCATCTAGTCCCACCTGCCATTGGGGGACGGGGTAGAAATGGTCGATTTTCTTGCCCTCTGAGGCTTGGCAAATGACAAGGCCGCCCATCGTTGCGATGGACGGCCTTCGTTTTGGCATGTTGTGGCGGTTCGTATCCGGTCGCTTTAGTTCCTGGCGATGCTGTCGAGAATGCTGCGCATGATGGATACCAGGATGCTGCCCATAAAGGCCGATCCAAAGCCGGCAATGGAGATACCCGCTCCCAGCAGATTGACCGACAGGTAGCTGGCCAGCTCGAGCATAAAGCTGTTGACTACGAGCTGAAAAATACCAAGCGTGATAATAGTGAGCGGCAGTGAGATGACCGTCAGGAACGGCTTGACGAGCGAGTCGACGATGTTGAGGAACAGTCCCACGAAGGCAAAGCAGACCCAAGCCTCGGCAAAGCCGAAGGGTTGGATACCGGGGACGAGGAACGTGGCGATCGCGATGGCGATCGAGGTGAAGAGCCAGTTAAGCATAAAGCGCATGGCGTGAATCCTTTCTTGCGCCGGGGTTGCTGGCGTCGCGTGAAGCGGCTTGCGGCGGCGACCTGGATGGTTGCGCGGGCGCGCCGCGGTGTTTGGGCGCCCATTGTCTCAAATATTCGTGGAGCTTACGTGCGCATATGGTTTCTAAACGGCGTTCGTCCTGAAAAACGCGCCGCTGGCAGAGAGTCTTGTCGCTTTAGTTTGGTGGTGTGCTACACTGCTACGGGCAAAAGCCACAGGCGTTGCCCTATTGCATAGAACGGGTGAACGATGCCCGATGTCAGTATCAACTTCGATGCCTTTTGGCGGGTTTGGCGGTGATCGATGAATATCGAGAACATGTTTGACAAGCCTGATGTCAAGCAGCTGGTCCACGCATTTAGCCTTTTGGACGACGAGAAGGATATCCAAGCGTTTTTGACCGATATCTGCACGCCGCGCGAGATTTGCGACCTTTCTCAGCGTTTGCAGGTTGCGCGCTATTTGGACGAGGGCGAGCCTTATGTTGAGGTTCAGGCCCGTACCGGCGCTTCGTCCACCACGGTGAGCCGCGTTTCAAAGGCGCTGAACGGCGAGTACGGTGGCTACCGCAAGATCCTCATTAAGTTGGAGGATGGCGAGTAGGCCAGCGACAACATTGAATTACGAAGAACCGTCCCTCCGGGGGCGGTTTTTATATGCCTGCAATCGGCTGGTGCGTTGGGTTCAGGTTGCTTTGTACCAAAAGATGGAACTGCGGTGGCAATGTGTCCGCTTGGGCGGGTAGGATGGATGCATTGATTATTGCGAACGGTTTGAGCGGAGGACCATGCCTGTTCGAATCTATACCACCAATGCCGGCACGGATTTGAGCGATGCCGAGTCGGCGCTGCTTGCCGACCTTATTGCCCGTCACGGGCGTGCCGTGTTGCTGGCACCAACGTTTGCCGAGCTCGATCTGTGCCGTCATGATGCGGCGGAAGCCGGCATTTCGCTGGGTATCGACTACAAGACACCCGCATCGTGGCTTCGCTCGCTTTGGGAGCTTTTGGGCGACGGGCGCGGTTTCGTCGACAACCTGCAACGTCAGATGCTGTTTTCGGATATGATTGCCCGCCGCGACGATGCCGACCTGCAGCCGCTTTCGCGTAGCCAGGGCACGGTGCGCATGCTCGCGCGCATGGCCCGCGATGTGCTGCCGGGTGTGGCGGGGACGACGGCCGAGCGATGCGGTGGCAACAATTGCCAGCCTGAGCCAAAAAGCGATGCCGAGGCTCGTGTGTTTGAGCTTTTGCGTGCCTACGCGGGCGGTTTGGACCGTCGAGATATGGTCGAGCCCTGCGAGGCAGCCGACATTATGGCCGGTGCCCTGGCCGATAGCCTGCCGGCGTGCGCCCGCGCCGTATGCGTGCGCGGTACCACGTCGTTTACGCACGGTCTACTCGAGCTGCTGTCTGCCGTGGCGAACAATGGGGGAGAGGTCGTCGTGCTGCTTGCCCGCGAGCAGGCGGCGATGCGCGAGGAGCTTGCCACGGCATTTGATGCCCGCGGTGTGCTGTTTGAGATCGCGCCGCTGGGGGAGGACGCCGTCGCGTCTGATGTCGCTTGCGGGGCCGCCGCTCAGCCTGCCTTTATTGAGGTCGCCGGCCCCCATGCCCGTGCTCATGTCTATGCGGACGCCATCGATAAGTTGGTGAAAGCGCACAAGGAGTCCAAGGCCGATAAAGCTACTGCAACGCCCGCCGACCCCGTGCGCGTGCTCGTCGTTTCTGCCCGGGCACCCCAGCTGTTCGGCGAGCTCGCCGCCCGTTTGGCGGCGCGTCACATTGCGGCCGAGACGACTGAGTTCACGGCGTTTTCCCAGTCCATCGCGGGCAGGCAGTTTACGGCGCTCGCCAACCTGATCGAGCGTATGAAAGCCGCCGACGAGGGCACCGCTTCCAAGACTGAGTGGTGGCCCGCGCCGGAGCTTACCGACTGGATCTACAGTCCGCTTTCGGGCGCTGATGCCGTCAATGCCCGTACCTTCGATAAGAATATGCGTCTCTCGCGCAGCAAGACTACCGCGGGCGTCAAGAGCCTGCTGCAGAGCGTTCAGGGCCAGGTGAGGGGCGCGCGCAAGGCGACGAGCGACGATAACTGGTTTAAGAACGTACCGTGTGTGGTCTCGGACGTGTTCCAGGCGCTGTGGCGTGACAAGCCCGTGACGGCGCTTAAGGCCATGCTTGCCGTTGCCGAGGCGTTGCCCGATCGCGCTCTAGGCGGCCTTGACGGCCAGGCCCGTCGCCAGGCAGAGACGGCTTTGCTGCGCCATGCCATCGACATCCTTATGAACGATGCTCGCGCGCTCGACGTGTCGCAGGCCGCGACCGTGCCGGTTCTCGACGGCGTTCGAACCAAGGTGGACAAGCGCAGTACCGCCTACGATTACGAGACCTATGAGGTCGATCGCACACCACGAGCACAAGTGCGCTTCGCGTCGCTTGCCGATGCGTCGGTTCTTCGCCCTGGCAGCTACGATGCCGTGCTGTTTGCCGATGTCGACCTGGACAGCTATCCGCTTTCGCACGAAGAGGGCCCGCTTGCCACGTTGACAGCCGAGCTGCGCCGCGACGGCGTGTCTTTGGAGCCCGCTGCCCTGCTGCGCGTGCGCTTTGGCCGTGCGATGCAGGCGGCGAGCGGTCCGGTCGCGCTCGCCCGTGTGACGCACGATCGCCAGGCACGCGAGTGCTACCCGGCAGCCGTATGGACCGAGCTGTGGGCACATGCCGAGGCCGCTTGCGCTGCCAAGCCCATGCGCGTGGGCGAGGGCGATATCATCGCCGACTTTGATCCCGCGGCAGGTGAAGGCCTCAAGCGCGAGCGCGTGACCTGTGAAGCCCCTCAGCATCTGAGTGCCGAGGCCGTGCCGTATTTGGTCCTGCGCCGTCGCGATGGCGAGGGTGAGGACGCGCCGCTCGTGCCGCGTCTGACGTCCGCCTCGCAGATCGAGGCCTATTCGACCTGCCCGCTATGCTGGTTCGTCTCGTACCGCGTGAAGCCCCAGTCGATCGACGCGGGCTTTGGCAACATGGAAAAGGGCAACTTTGTCCACGACGTGCTGGAGCATCTGCATGCCCGTCTGCCCCAAGAGGGCATGGAGCGCGTGACGCCCGAGAATCTGCCGCGCGCACAGGAGCTGCTGCACGAGGTCTTTGACGAGACGTTGGCCGAGCACGCCGGCAAGCGCGGCACGGAGGGCCCGCTGGTGCCGCTCTCTGCGGTGGAGGAACGCCAGGTGGCCGAGATCTTGCCGCAGCTGGAGGGTGTGCTTGCCTACGAGTCCGAGGCACTTGCCCCCTTTGCCCCGCGCTACCTGGAGTTCGCCTTCAACGAGCTCATGGTCGAGTATGCCGGTTGGCCGCTTGGCGGGCGCATCGACCGCGTGGACGTGGACGCCGAGAATCGTGCCGTGGTGATCGACTACAAGCATCGCACGGGCGTTGAGGAGTTTAAGCTCGCCGACCCCACGGTGCGCGACGAGGAATCGGGCACGGCGCCCATCGACGATCCGCGCTGGTTGCCACCACATACCCAAACGCTCATCTACGCCCAGGCCATGCGCCGGGCGCTGGATTTGGACACCCGCGCGGCGCTCTACTTTTCGACCAAGGGCGGCAAGCCGGCGTTGCGCGGTGCCGCGAGCGCCGAGCTGCTCGAGGAAGAGCGCGGCGACGGTCGCATCCCGGGCCTTAAGAAAGGTTTCCCCGGCGAGGGTGGCAGCATGGACTTCGACGCCCTGCTCGATCGCGTTGAGGCCGGCATCGCCGAGCGCCTGCGCGAGCTCGAGGCAGGCAACGTTGCCGCCGTCGACCCGACGTCGGCTCAGGCCGCGCATGCGCGCTGCTCGTATAACCACGAAGGAACGTTTGTAAGGAGGGACGTGTAGACCATGGATCTTTCGACTTTGATGCCGCAACAGCTGCAGATTGTCAAAACGCTCGACCGTCCGCTGTTTGTCTCGGCGGGCGCCGGTTCGGGCAAGACCTTTACCCTCACGCGTCGCATCGTCTACGCGCTCTCGCCTGAATCCGGTCCGTTCGTTGAACATCTTGACCAGGTGCTCGCCATTACCTTTACCAAAGATGCCGCGGCCGAGATCCGTGACCGCGTGCGCCGTGCGCTTATCGACGAGGGCATGGACGAGGAAGCACTGACCGTCGACGACGCGTGGATCTCGACCATTCACGGCATGTGCTCGCGTATCCTGCGCGCGCATGCGCTGGAGCTGGGCATCGACCCCGAGTTCACGGTGCTCACCGATACCGACGAGCTTATGGACCAGGCTGTTGAGCATGTGTTGGCCCGCGCGACGGCGCCCGATGCCGCCCCCGAGCTCGCGGCATCGCTCAAGGCCCTCTATGCCTGGTATCCCATGGCGGGCGAGGGCGGTTCCTTTGGCGCTGGCGCGACCATCAAGGGCCTGGTGCGCGACCTGCTGGAGCTGTCGAGCCAGTTGCCGGGCGGTATGGACGACGTGTGCGTGGCGCGCGGGCAGGCCGATACCTCGGCACTCGCCGATGCCTATCGCGCGGCGCTGGGCGCAAGCAAGGCCGCGACCGAGAAGGCGCAGATGGCACTCGACGCCATTGACGCGTTCGAGGCGAGCGGCAAGACCATGGCCGATGCAGCGCGACTCATGATGTCGTGCACCATGCCGCGCGCGAGCAAGGCATTCCCTAAGGAGCAGGTCGAGCTGCTCAAGGCCGAGGCCGCCGATGCGTTTATCAATATCGTGCTTGCCTGCGGTGGCCCGGCGCTCGATGCGCTGGTGGGCCTGGCCCGTTCCGTGGAGGCTGAGTATCGCGCGCTGAAGGCTGCCCAGTCCGCCCTCGATAATAACGACCTGCTGCGTATGGCCTACGAGGCCCTGCGCGATTACCCTGCCATCCGTGCTGCGTACGAGGGCCGCTTTAAGATGGTCATGATCGATGAGTTTCAGGATACCGACCAGATGCAGGTCGATCTGATACGCTACCTGACGGGTGCGGGGGAGCGCGCGCTGTGCACCGTGGGCGATGCGCAGCAGTCCATCTATCGCTTCCGTGGCGCCGAGGTCGAGGTGTTCCGTCGTCAGGAGCGCAAGGTGGGCTCGACGGCGGCGTCCGAGACGGTTGCCACGCTGGATGTCCCCACCGGCGAGCTCGTCAAGCTCGTGCGCAACTTCCGCAGTCACGACGAGGTACTGCGTTACGTGGCACGCGTCTTCGACGGCGATGACGGCGGCCTGATGCAGGGCTTTTTGGACCTTGAGGCGAGCGACGGCCGCAAGGACACGCTGGTGGCAGACGCCTCGCGTCGCCAGGCCCTCTTTGTTGCCGGCGGCAGCACGCAGGAGCGCACACAGGCCAAGGCCCGTGCGATCGCCGAGCGATTCCGCGCGCTTGCCGATGCCGGCCAGCCCCAGGGCGGCATGGTGCTGCTGCTGGGCCGCATGACCAACGCAGACGTCTACGCACAGGCCTTCCGCGACCAGGGGCTCGACTGTGTTATCGCAGGCGGCTCGGTCTTTGCCCAAGCCGCCGAGGTGCAGACGGTGCGCGCCCTGGTTTGTGCGCTCGCCAATCCGGCCGATACGGCGCAGGGCCTTATGCCGCTGCTCGCCTCGCCGATGTTTGCGCTGGGCGCCCAGGAGTTTTTGGCGCTGGCGACCAAGTTCGATAGCGAGACGGGGGAGACCTCGCGCCGGAATATCGACGTGGGCATCATGAGCGATTCCGATGTGCCGGGCCTGCAAGACCTGCCGCTCGTGACGCGCGCCCGCGAGGTGCTGCGGTATGCGCTTCGTCGCGTGGGCCGCGATTCGTTCGCCGCCATCGCACGCGACGTGGTCAACGCTTCGGGCTGGTTCGTGCGTCTGGCGCAGCGTGGCCCCGAGGGCAAGGCCATTGCCGCCAACGTGCTCAAGGCGCTCGACGCTGTGGCCGAGGCGGAGGCCGAGTTCGGCAACTCGCCGCGTTCCATCGCGCTTGCCTTCGATCGCTTCCTAGCGGGCAAGGAAGCCCCGGGTGCCCTCAACGAGGAGGGCGACGGCGCGGTGCGCATCATGACGGTGCATGCCTCCAAGGGTCTGGAATATCCGGTCGTGGCGGTCGCCGAGTGCTTTGGCGTGCGTAAGTCCTCGGGTGCGGCACAGATGGGTCGCGTCGAGGGCGGAGCGCAGGTCGTGGCGCTGCCGGCACGCTTCGACGGCGTTAAGCTCGCCGACGGAACCTTTGTGAAGGGCGACGACGTTAAAAAGCAGTTTGAGCATGCGTTTAAGGGCAAGGGCACGTCGCTGTGGCTGCCGCCGGAGCTCATGGAGGACGTCTGCGCGACGGGTTCTCCCGCCGAGGCATTTGCTCGCCTGCGCAACGACGACCTGCAGCTTTCGCTCGAAGAGCGGGCTCGTTTGCTCTATGTCGCCATGACGCGTGCGCGAGAGTTGGTGATTTTGGCGATGGATGCCGGCGTGAGCCGCGGCAAGGTGGCGGCGCCGACCTTCGACGTCGAGACCGATCTGACCTATGACGTGCTGCGCCGTATTCTGCCGACCGACGCTCTGGACATGCCGCAGCTCGATGCCGACCGCCTGGTGTTCGACAACTCCCGGCCGGGCGACTACGAGCTCATTTCGCTCGCGAACTTTACCTTTGGCGAGCAGGCGTTTGAGGCCAACGCTTCGCTGGATGCCGAGGGCAGGCTTGTTCGCGGCGATGTCGATACAGATACTGTCGACGATTCGGCCAGTACAATCGTCCCCGGTCCTGCCGACCCCGATCCCGATGCGTTTGAGCTCGTGTATCCCCAGGCGGCGGGCGTGCGCATGGGCACCTGCCCGTATCCGGAGCGCGATTCGTACAGCTACTCGTCAATTGCCGCGGCGCTGCATGCCGAGTCCGAGGACCGTGCCGCCGAGGCACGCGTGCCCATGGACGAGGCCGGCGATGATGCGGAGTCGGATGGTTCCGAGATGACGGATGCAGACGTGGCCACCGTTGAGCTCGCCGGCAACCCCATGGCGCTGGGCTCGGCCTTCCACGCCGCCTGCCAGTGGCTCATCGAGATGGGTGCCGATGCGCTGCCCGCTGAGCGTGCCGATGCGCTGGCGCGCCTGTGGTGCCTGACGCCGGAGCAGCGCGAACGCTTCGACGTCGCCCTGGACCGCTGGCTCAAGTCGGCTGTTCGTGCCGACCTGCTCGCGTGGCCGTGCGTTCGCGCCGAGGTGCCGTTCTTTTCGCTGGGCTGCGAGGACGAGGACATCGCTCGCTACGGTGCCTATGCCGAGGGCGCCATCGACGCTTTGGCGACGAACCCGGCGGATTCGTCATGCGCGCTGGTCATCGACTACAAGACGGGCGGCACACCGGACGAGACGCCGGAACAGCTGCAGGAGAAGCACGCCCTGCAGGCGCGCGTCTACGCTGATGTTTTGCACAAGGCGGGCTTTGGGGCCGTGACCGTCAAGTTCGTTCGCGTGGAGCAGGCGAATCCAACCATCTTCGTCGAACCCGCCGAGCCTCAGGTGGTCACCTACAACCTCTAGTCCTCAGATAACTTGCGGTGGAATACGGACTGTTTTGACCAAAAAAGCCGCCAAACAGTCCGCATTTCACCGCAACGCATGGGAGAGCCTGGGGCGGTACAATGGCTCGAACGGTTCAAACGAATAAGGAGCCATCATGCAGCTCACCAAAACGCTTAAGGTGACGCCGGAGGAGCTTTTTGACGCTCTGGCGGGGTCCATCATGCAGGATATCGAGAACGCCACGGGCAAGCGTCCCAGTCGCAACAAGCTCAATGGCTATAAGTACGAGAAACGCGCCCAGTCCGCAAAAGGCAAGGCCAAGGGCACGGCGATCAAGGTTAAGATCAAGCACTTTGACTACCCGTGCCTCTATGAGGTCCGTTTTCAGTATGCGGCGGGCATCAATACCATGCGCTATGAGGCTGTACCTGCTGGCGATGGTGCCTGCGAGCTCACCTATACCGAGGATTTTCAGGGTGTGGGTGGCAACACGTCTGGCACGCGCGGCAAGCTCGGCCTCTTCTTCTATGAGCGCAAGCTCAAGAGCCACGCCAACCAGACGATTGATCAAATCGTCAAATACATCGAGGGTGAGCGCCGTGTAAAGGCTAATCCCGCCTTCGCCGATGATGCTGCCGAAAACGCTTCGGATGTATTCCATTGATACCCTGTTCAAAAGCTTTACCGCTCTCCACAGCAACTGTGAACACTTCAGGCTTCGAGTCAGTAGCGAGTGGCCTGACATAATTAGTTGATGGAAGTGCCAAATGAATAAGAATGCCACTGCGCAGCTGCACATCTATTCCGCCTTTTTCGTTCTCGCGGGATTTGTTTTAAATCGGGGAGTGTTTCTACTTTTCCTTGCGGAGAAAGGAATGTCTGTCACGGAAATCGCGCTTTATCAAGCCCTGTTTAACATTGCAACGGTCGTCCTCGAGCTGCCAACAGGGCTGATAGGCGATTTCTTTGGAAAGAAGTTCTCGATTCAAGTGGGCGTGCTGCTGCTTTTCTTCCATACGGCTGGCATGCTGTTGCTCTCAGGCCCCTTTCTCGTCGCGCTTTCCCTTGTTGAGGCACTCGCCTACTCCCTTCAATCGGGATCCGAACAAGCACTTTTATATGAAATTGCCCGAAATGCCGGTCAAGGAGAGCGCTTCCTCACCATCAACGCTCGGCTGCTTGCCGCGCAATCAATCGCGACGGGAGTGGCAATCGTACTTGGATCATTCATTGCCCAAGTATCTTGGAGCGCCCTCTACGTATGTGTCTCCGTTTTCTATCTCCTGCAGCTTTTCCTTCTGTATCCCATTGAGAGGACGGAAGCGACCCGTTCTGAAAGCTCTGAGATGAGAAGGTTTGACGTAGCTAAGGTCTTCAGACGCGAAACCTGGCGTGTTGGAGAATCCGCTTTTGCGGTGTTGCTTCTTCTAATCGGCACAAGCATGCTCGATGGATTCTATGGGAGTTATTACAACTTGAATCAGTTGGTATTCGACGCATTTGATGCTCCCGTCTCCATAATAGGAATCTTTTTCGGTGCATCCTATGCAGTAAATGCGACGGCCTACATTGCAGCAGATTTCTTCTCATCGCGTTTCGGGAAAAGAAATACCATGCTCGGCTCGATGCTAATCGAGGCCGGTCTTTTCATGATTCTTCCGTGGTTCGCTTCAAATCCGCTGTGTTTGTTTGGCCTTAGCATGGTGCTTTGTTTTCTCCCAGAAGTGGTGTACATCACTTCGGATAACTTAATCCAAGACGCGATAGCGGACGATCTCCGCGCGACGATCCTTTCCGTCGCGTCTCTGGTAAGGGCTCTCTTTTCTGCAATGTTTTTCTCCATATTTGGATATGTGTTGGGGTTATATCCCATTCAGATAGCGCTCGGTGTTATTGGCGCAATCGCGATAGCAATTACCGCCGTTGTTTCATTAAAAATGGTAGGAATACAGATCTCCAAGAATTGATATATCGATTGACGAGCTATCCGAAGCGTCGAGCCTTCTTGATGGACATGACTATTCGTCACAAATCATTCCGCGCATCGCCGGGGTTCCAGCAATACTCGATATATCGGGATGCCCTCATTCCCCTTTTTGAAGGTCCCAAATTAGCTACCCGTGTGGGTTTGGCTAGGTTCGGGTGATTAGCTACCCGTGTGGGTTTGGCTAGGTTCGGGTGCTGTCCGTGCCGTGCGGTAAAATCGTTCAGTCAGAACACGAACCCGCATCGGAGCTCATCACATGGCATTCGTCCATCTGCACAATCACACTGTTTTCTCCATGCTCGACGGCGCAACCCGTATCCAGGATATGGTCAATCGTGCCGTTGAACTTGGCATGCCCGCCGTGGCCATTACCGACCACGGCTACATGTATGGCGTGCCCGACCTGGCGCTGGCCTGCGACGCCGTCAATCACAACACGCCCGAGTACAAAACCTGGAGCCACGACAAGGCCTTCTTGGAAAAGGACCGCCGCGACGAGCTGGTGGAGCCCGATCCCGAGGAAAACCCGCGCGAGCATGCCCAGTACGTCAAAGACATGGCCATGTGGGACGAGAAGGGCAACATCGACGAGCTCAAACCGCCCCTGGTCATCAAGCCCATCTTTGGCTGCGAGGTCTACTTTACGCCGGACGAGACCCTTGCCCGCGACCACAAGCCCGAGCTCTACCACATGATCCTTCTGGCCAAGGATCAGGAGGGCTACGTCAACCTAATGCAGACGGTCTCCGAGGCCGCCGTGCAGGGCTTTTACTACAAGCCGCGCGTGACGCTCGACAACCTGCGCCGCCATGCCAAGGGCATGATCTGCACCAGCGCCTGCATCGCCGGCATCATTCCCAAGTACATCGACCGCGGTGATATGGAGGGCGCCATCAAGTGGGCCGAGACTTTCCGTGACACCTTCGAGCCCGGCGACTTTTATATCGAGATCCAGGAACACGGCATCACCACCGACAACGGCCTGACCGACGAGCAGATGGACCGCACGCTCATCGACATCGCCAAGCAGGTGGGCGTCAAGGTCATCGCCACCAACGACTTCCACTACCTGCGCCGCGAGGACGCGCCCGTGCAGGACGTCATCATGTGCATTGGCATGAACGCCAAGGTCGACGACCCCAACCGCATGCGCATGACCGGCTCGGAGTTTTACATGAAGACCGAGGAGGAGATGCGGGCGATGTTCCCGTATTGCCCCGAGGCCTGCGACAACACGCTCGAGATTGCCGACAAGTGCTATGTGGAGCTGGACTGGGATTCCATCATCCTGCCGCGCTTCCCGTTGCTCGATCCCGGCGAGACGCACGAGAGCCAGTTCCGCCGCGAGTGCGAGAAGGGCCTGCGCCAACACTACGGTGACGACTGGGCCACGCGCGAGATCTGTGGCGTCAACATCAAAGAGCGCTTTGAGTACGAATACAAGGTCATCTGCGACAAGGGCTTTGCCGCCTACTTTTTGATCGTCGCCGAGTACGTGCAATGGGCCAAGGACAACGGCATCGGCGTCGGTCCCGGCCGTGGCTCGGCCGCCGGTGCTATCGTCGCCTACGCCATGAACATCACCGCGTTCGACCCGCTCGAGAACGGCCTGATGTTCGAGAGGTTCCTGTCCCCGCAGCGTACCGAGATGCCCGATATCGATATGGACTTCGACGATGAGCGGCGCCTCGAGGTCGTGGAGCACGTTCGCCAGCTCTACGGCCCCGAGAAGGTCACCCACGTCATCACCTACTCGACCATTAAGGCCAAGCAGGCCATCAACGACGCCGCGCGCGTGCTGGACTATCCGGTCTACATGGGCCAGCGCCTGTCCAAGATGGTTTCGAGCGACCCCAAGGTCAAGCTCAAGCAGGTGCTCGAAAAGCAACCCGGCAAAGAGGATCTGTTTAACCCCGACTTTGCCGAGGCCTATAAAAAGGATGACGACGCCCGCCGTATCATCGACACGGCGCTCTCGATCGAGGGCCTCACCCGTGGCGAGGGTGTGCACGCGTGCGCCGTCCTGATCTGCCGCGATCCCGTCAACGAGCATGTGCCCACCAAGCTCGATACCAAGGGCGGCGTCGAGATTACCCAGTACGAGGGTCATACCGTTGCCGACATGGGCCTGCTCAAGATGGACTTCCTGGGCCTGCGCACGCTGACGGTTATCTCCAAGGCCAAGGCAAACATCAAGAAGAACTTCGGCATCGACATCAAAGAGGAAGAGATTCCCTTTGACGACCCCGAGATCTTTAAGCTCATGGGCTCCGGTCACACCGCCGGCGTCTTCCAGGTCGAGTCCGCCGGCATGACGGCCACGATCAAGAACATGAAGCCCACCGAGTACAAGCACGTCGTGGCATTGATCGCTCTATACCGCCCGGGCCCGCTGGGCGCCGGCATGGTTTCGTCCTACATCAACCGTATGAACGGCAAGGAGCCGGCCGTCTCCTACGACGATCGCCTGGACGACATCCTGGGCGAAACCTACGGCACCATGGTCTACCAGGAGCAGGTTATGCTCATCTCCGTTGAGATGTGCGGCTTCTCCAAGGGCGAATCGGACTCGCGTATCCGTAAGCCCGTGGCTAAGAAAAAGATCAAGTTGCTCACGTCGACGGTGCTCCACTGGGAGGATGGCTCGGACGAGACCACCTACGACCACTGGATGAACGGCGCTATCAAGAATAACTACACGCGCGAGGTCGCCCAGAAGATTTGGGACGATGTTCTCGAGTTCGCATCTTACGCCTTTAACAAGTCGCACTCCGCCGGCTACGCCATCCTGGTTATGCAGACGGCATGGCTCAAGGCGCATTATCCGCACGAGTACATGGCGGCCGTTCTGACGTCCTATACGGGCAAGACCGACAAGATCGTTCACTACGTCTCGGCGTGCCGTCACGACGGCATCCCCGTGCTGTCGCCAGATGTCAATGAGTCCGGTACCGAGTTCACGGCTACCAAGGAAGGCGTGCGCTTTGGTCTGGCTGGCATCCGCGGCGTGGGCACCGGCGTGGCGCAGGCGATTATCGCCGAGCGCGAGGCGGGCGGTCCGTTTAAGACGCTGCACGACTTTGTCGAGCGCGTGGACTCGAGCCAGGCTAACCGTCGCGTGATCGAATCGCTCATCAAGGCAGGCGCCTTTGACTCCACGGGGTATCCGCGTCGCCAGATGATGCACTTTGTGGACAAGAACAACCCCGAGAACATCATCGATGCCGCCGTGAAGCGCCAGAAGGATCGTGCGAGCGGCCAGACGTCG
Source organism: uncultured Collinsella sp. (assembly GCA_900540935.1). GTDB lineage: Bacteria > Actinomycetota > Coriobacteriia > Coriobacteriales > Coriobacteriaceae > Collinsella. The sequence goes on from UQHW01000009.1 coordinate 54,652, forward strand.
TTCTTCGATATGTTTGGCGACGTTGAGGGCTCGGGCTTTGAGGTGAGCGTGCCCGATCCGGACGGCCAGGAGTGGGACCGCCACCTTAAGCTGAGCCAGGAGAAGGAGGTTCTGGGCATCTATGTCTCGGACCACCCGTTGCGCCCGTTTGAGTATGCGCTAGCCAAGGCGCGCGACTTCTCGTTCTCGCAGATCGACACCGGTTACGAGGTGCAAAACCCCACGGGCGGTACCATCAACCAGGAGATTCCCGAGGGCAAGGCGCTGTGGTGGGCCGGCATGGTCTCGAGCGTGTCCAAGCGCGTGACCAAAAACGGCGACCCCATGGGTATTGTGCAGCTCGAGGACATGGAAGGCGAGGCCACGGTCGTGGTGTTCCCCAAGACCTACAAAGAGGCCGAGGGATACCTGTACGGCGAGGTCGATCCCGAGACCGGTGCACAGCTGTCCGATGCGTTTGTTCGCATTAAGGGCAAGCTCGAGCGTTCGGACCGCGGCGACCAGATCATCGCGCAGGAGATCGTGCCGCTTGAGCTTAACGAGGAGAACAACAAGCCCAAGGTGTTTGAGGTCATGGTGCCCAGCAGCCGCTTTAGCCAGGGCAATATGGCGCGTCTTGCCACGGTGCTTACCGCCAACCCGGGCGGCGACCGCGTGGAGATCTTTATCGAGCAGGTGGACGGGCACGTACTGCGTGCCGAGGTGCCGGCCAAGGTCAACGCACGCTCGATTCCGCTGTTGGCAGAGGCAAAAGCCATCGTGGGTAACCAGGGTCGCGTGACGGTGATCTAAGGGCGACCTTGCTGGTCCGCGCGAGATTGGAGGAAGTGATGACGCAGGGGACGTTTGCGCAGGCGCTCCGTAAGGAGGCGGCGCTTAGCAGCACCTTTATGAAGGGGCGCTCGCTCATGCTCAACGGCGCCGTGCTGTCGTTTGAGGACTCCGGCTCGCGCTTCTCCAAAAACGTGACTATCGAGGGCTCGGTGCGCGGCTCGCGCGGTGACCTGTACAAGACGCACGTGGCGCTCGACATGGACGAGCACGAGGTTATCGACTACGATTGCGATTGCCCGGCCGCCTTCCGCTATTCCGGCATGTGCAAGCACGCCATCGCCACGGCGCTAGCGTATCTGGATGCCAGCGGCGCCGAGCCCGTCGAGGGTTTGCGCACGCCGGTCCGCACGTTTACGGTACCGCCCGCACAGTCCAAGCAGCCCGCCCGTCCCGCGCCCACCGCATCTGCGGTCAATCCCAACTTTCCCTTCCCGGCGCCCGTCCCCACGAGCCCAAGCCTTGTGGCGGCGCTTTCCGATCTTTCGGACGCGCGCATGGATGAGCTCGTGGCCATGCGTCGCAAGCTCGCCGGCACCATTGACCCCGATGCGCCCAAAGCGGTGCTGGAGCCCTCGCTGGTGCCGTACTACAATCCGCTGTTTGCCGATCGCTTTAACTGGGCGCTTGAGTTTCGCATTCGCTGCGGTTCGGTGTCCTACGTGGTTAAGGATATCGACGGCATGGCCGATGCCTATGTGCGCGGCGGTACGTTCTCCTATGGTAAGAAGCTTACGTTTGTCCATGTGCCCGAGGCGTTCGATGACGTGTCGACAAAGCTGCTCGACTTTATCGCAATGACGGTCGCCTACCTAGGCGATATTACGAGCTCGCGCTCGGCATCGTATGACTTTGCCCGCAGCGGTTTTGTCGCCGAGCGTCAGTTGCCGGTATCCGAGTATTCCATCGTGTCCGTGCTGGACCTGCTGTGTGGCAGGACCCTGTCCTTTGAGCCTGCTTGGTCGCGGGGGACGACGACGCATCGCGCCTACGAGGTGGCGGTCGAGCCGTCGCCGCAGGGGGAGGGCGAAGTCCCGGCCAAGCGCCCGCCGCTCCTTGCCGCCAAGATTGCACCGGCGGCGGGAGGCAGCTATGACTTGCGCCTTCCGGCCGATATGTACTGCTTTGTCGCTGGTGACGCAGCCTATCTGGTCGATACGCGCCGCGCGCGCCGTACCGACACGGCGTTTGCCCAGCATGCGGCACCGTTCCTGTCGCGCTTGTTGCCCTGCCGCACGCCGGTCCATATCGCCGCCGACCAGGTGGGCGAGTTCTGCCGCATGGCGCTGCCTATCTTGCGCGACTACACCGACCTGACCGCCCCCGCCGCGCTCGATGCCGTGGCGCCCGAGCCGAGCTTTGCCATGGCGATTGGCGTCGACGATGGCCTTGTGACCTGCAAGATTACAGTGGCCTACGGCGCTTGGTCGGCAGATCTCTTTAGTCTTGGTGCTCCGGGTAGTCCTTTCGAAGAGCAACGCCCCGGCGTTCCGCCCCGCGATACGGTGGCGGAGTTTCGCGTTATGGACACGGCGGCCCTGTACTTCGATTTCTACGAGGGCGGCCTGGCGTTTGAGGAGCGCGATGATGAGAGCTTGTTCCACTTGCTGACCGAGGGCCTGTCTGCCTTGTCCGAGCTGGGCGAGGTCATGCTCAGTGATCGTCTGCGCCAGATCTCGGTGCGCCCCGCGCCCAAGCTTTCGGTGCGCGCGACCGTCAAGAGTAACCTGCTCGACGTCGAACTGGGCGCAAGCGGGCTTTCGGCGGCCGACCTTGCCATCTATCTCGATTCGTATAAGCGCCACCAGACGTTTGCGCGCCTCACGTCGGGCGACATCATTCGCCTGGACGAGGGAGCGCGCGCCGCGTTTGGCCTTGCCGAGGACTTGGGCGTCGATGCCGTCGACCTGCTCGATGGCGTGTCGCTTCCTGCGTCGAGCACCCTGTTCGTCGACAGCATGCTTGCGCGCACGCCCGAGCTCGAAGCCGATCGCGACGCTGCATTCCGTCGCACCGTTGAACGCCTGGACACGCTCGGCAAGATGGACTTTACGGTGCCGGCCTCGCTCAAGGCCACACTGCGCGGCTATCAGGTCGACGGCTACCAGTGGCTCGGCTCGCTCGAGCATCTGGGCCTTGGCGGCATTTTGGCCGATGATATGGGTCTGGGCAAAACACTGCAGATGATCGCACATATCCTGGCGCGCGTGGAGGCGGGGGACGCTAAGCCCACGCTCGTGGTATGCCCCGCGTCGCTCGTGTACAACTGGGCTGCCGAGTTGGAGCGCTTCGCTCCCTCGCTTGATGTGTGTGCCATCGTGGGCGCCAAGGCCCAGCGTCGCGTGCAAATTGCCGGTGCCGCCGAGCACAACGTGGTCGTGACGTCGTATGACCTCATGCGTCGCGACATCGACGAATATGTCGAGCAGGACTTTGCCCGCGTAGTGCTCGACGAGGCCCAGTACATTAAAAACCCGCTCACGCAGGTGGCGCGCGCCGCCAAGCGCCTGCCGGCCGGCGTGCGCTTTGCCTTGACGGGAACGCCCATCGAAAACCGCCTGTCCGAGCTTTGGAGTATCTTCGACTTTTTGATGCCGGGTCTTCTGGGCACGCGCGACTCATTTGCCAAGCGCTATGAGAGTCCCGTCGAACATGCCGAGGGCGACAGTGCCGCTCGTCTGCAGGCGCTCGTGTCGCCGTTTGTGCTGCGTCGCGTCAAGGAAGATGTGGTGGCCGACCTGCCCGAGAAGATCGAGGATACGGTGATGGCGCAGCTTGCCGGCGAACAGCGCAAGCTCTACCTGGCCAACCAAGACCGCATCGCCCAGCAGGTGCAGCACCGCGAGGCCGGGGAGTTTAAGAAAGATAAGCTCAAGGTGCTTGCCGAGCTCACCAAGCTGCGCCAGATCTGCTGCGACCCGCGTCTTCACTACGAGGATTACAAGGCGGGGAGCGCCAAGCTCGATACGTGCATGGAGCTCGTGCACGGCGCACTCGACGGCGGGCATCGCATCCTGTTGTTCAGCCAGTTTACGGGTATGCTCGATATCATCGGCAAGCGCCTGGCCAAGGAGGATATCGCCTTCCTTAAGCTCACGGGTGCGTCGTCTAAGGAGAGCCGCGCCAAGATGGTTGCGCAGTTCCAGGCAGGCGAGGTGCCGGTGTTCTTGATTTCGCTCAAGGCGGGCGGTGTTGGTCTTAATTTGACGGCTGCCGACGTGGTCATCCACTACGACCCGTGGTGGAACGTAGCGGCGCAGGACCAGGCGACCGACCGCGCCCACCGCATTGGCCAGCAGCACACCGTGACCGTGTACAAGCTCATCGCCAAGGACACGATCGAGGAACGCATTATGCAGATGCAGGAGTCCAAACGCGACCTGGTCAACAGTGTGCTCGGCGGCGACGGCATCTCGTCGGCGCTGTTCACGCGCGAGGATGTTCTGGCGCTGCTGGGCGGCGACGGTCGCTAGCTGCGCACGGGATGGGGGCTGCCGGGTCGGGCCAGGTCGCCGGTTCGTCCCGGCCCGACCGCATACCTCACCCGTTATGTGTTCATTTGCCATGCCGTGGATGGTTCGCCTACCTTTGGGCATAAGAAGCATCAGGAATATTGGCACATCAGCAAAGGAGAACATCATGGCGAAATTCTTTAAGGACTCCGACGGCAAGCTCGTTGCCGCCCTTGGCGACGGCGTTGCGACCCCTGCCGGCTGCACGGAGCTGACGGCAAACACCGAGGATGCGGCGCACGAGAAGCACGTGCCTGTTGTCGAGATCGAGCGCGACGGCCACGTCATTCGCGCGCGCGTGGGCTCGACGGAGCACCCCATGCTGCCCGAGCACTACATCGAGTGGATCGCGCTTGAGGCCGAGGGCCGCCTGGAGGTCCATTACCTTGAGCCCGGCATGAAGCCCACGACGTTTTTCGCTGGCGGTTCCAAGACCGGTACCGTCTATGCCTACTGCAACCTGCATGGGCTGTGGTCCGCGACGTTCTAGGAGCGCGCCCCCGCTCGGGGTATCATAGCTAGCATATGCACATGCGAGCGCCGGCTGCATTATGCGGCCGGCGCTTTTACTACGACAACGACGTTTTAAGACGGAAAGGGCGGGGCCATGAAGCTCGCACTTGCACAGATCGATATGCGCCTGGGTGACATCGAGGGCATTTGCGGCCGCATCGAGGACCAGGCTCGCCTGGCTCATGAGCGCGGCGCGCGCGTGCTGTGCGTTCCGGCCCCGCTCTTTATGGGTGCCATGCCGGGCAGCCTGGTAGGCGCTGCCGATTTTGAGCACGATATGCTGACGGGCCTGACGGGCGTTGCCGAGCGCATCCAAGAGCTCGACATGATCTGCATCGTGCCCGCTGCGGTTTCGTTTGAGGGCCAGCCCCTGCTTGACTATATGATGCTCAAAGATGGTCGCGTGGTGCCCGCGCGCGCAAGTATTGCCCTGCAGCGTGGCGAGAACAACGACGCGCGTTGGGCGCCTCCGGTGTTTGACGTGGACGGCGTGCGCATCGCCGTGGTGTTTGACCTGGACCGCGAGCTCGAAATGCTGCCGACCGGCGTCGACCTCATCGCCTATTTCCAGTTCAACGCGTTTGACATGACCGATCGCGAGACGGCCGCCATTGCCGCCGTGCGCAGCGGTGCCTACCGCAAGATCGCGTCCAAGCGCAGCGTATGGTTTGCCTGCATGGCGCCGATTGGTGCCTATGACGAGTCGGTGTATACCGGCGGATCGTTTGTGCTCGACGATTGCGGCCGCGTGGTGGCCCAGGCGCCGTGCTTTGAGGAGAGCCTGCTGGTTCAGGAGATTCAGCGCGGCGTGATGCTCGATGCCCTGGAGGACCACGAGCTGCCCGAGTTTCGTTCCGAGGAGTGGCTGTGGCAGGCGCTGGTGCTTGCCGTACACGACAATGCCCGCGCCCGCGGCGCTTCGCGTGCCGTGGTGGCGCTCGAGGGCGATTTGCCGTCGTCCCTGTTGGCGGCGCTTGCCGTCGATGCCTTGGGTCCGCGTAATGTGATTGGCCTGGTGCTGGGGCGCAATCGCATCTTTACGCCGGCGCAGGAGGAGGCCGAAGCCGCCCGTTGTTCCGCTGTTCGCTCAATCGCCGAGCGCCTGCACATTCGCACCGTCGAGCGCGATGCGCCAGATGCGGCGCGCGTACTCGACCGCGATGTGTCGGCGGGCGATGCCGAGCGCCTGCGTTCGCGTGCGCTGGGCCTGATGCTCGAGGATACGGCGCTCGAGCTGGGCGCCATGGCGCTGAGCCCGCTTTCCAAGACCGAGTATGCGCTGGCGGCGCCCGCGCTGTCCGGTGGCTACCAGGGCGACTTTGCGCCCTTTGGCGATGTGTATCTGTCGACACTCGAGTTTGTGGCACGCGTGCGCAACCGTGTCTCGGCCGTGGTGCCCCAAGAGCTCGTGACGCTCAACGCGGTGGAGGATTGCATGGATCGCGTGCTGGCGCAAGCGCTCTCGACGCTCGCCGGTCCGGTTGATATGCTCGATCGCGCGGCGCAGCTGCTTGGCGGGCTTGAGCCGGGCGAGGTCGATGGTGCGCTCGAGTCGCACGTAGACCGCAATCGACCTTTCGACGACATCCCGATGGCCGCCGCCAAGCCCGAGGCCTGCTCGCTGCTGCTGATGCTCGTGCGCCAGGGTGAGGCTGCTCGTCGCATGCTACCGACGGCCCCGATCGTCTCGGCCCGTTCGTTTGCCGAGCGCGCCTGGCCGTACATGCTTGCATGGTCCGATCTGGGGCTCAACGGTAAGGAGCGCATGACGGTTGATTCGCTGGCACGCGCCGAGGTGCGCCGCTTTGCCGACGACGATACGAGTGACCGCATGCGCGGCGAGATGATGGGCCTGTTGGGCGAGCTGTTGGGTATTTCGCCTGAGCAGATGGAAGAGCTGCGCTCCGAGGACGGCCAGCGCCGCCTGCACGAGGGCATGAAGCGGTTTGAGGGCGAGGTCCAGGATGCCATCGAAAAGATGATGGGCGGCCAGAGTGGCCCGCAGGGTGGGCCCCAGGGTGGTCCGATGCCGCATCCGCCGGTGGACCCCCGACAGTTTCCGTTCTTCTCGCAGAACTAAAAAGGTTACGCGGTTTTACCAAACCGCGTAACGAGTCGACGCTGCGCGAGCCCCTGCCGGGCAATCTGCCGCTCAAACCGTCGCTTGCGTACAAAAGTACGCGGCGCTCCTCTTTCGCGACACCTTGCCACGGCAGGGGCTCGCTCGCTGGCGTATGTTCAACCTGCGATTCAACCTTGCTTGGCTTATGCTTCCCAGGTTGTGTTATTCTAGAACAGACGTTCGTGAATGATGCGCGGGGCCTTGCCTTGCGCTTGGAAAAAAGGCGAGGGGAGGTTGGCTTGGTCATTTTGGGTATCGACCCCGGTTTGGCCCATACGGGCTGGGGGATTATCGAGGAGCGGCGTGGCGAGGTTCGTTGCCGTGCCTACGGTTGCATCGAGACCAGCGCGGGCAGCCCGCTCGCGGTGCGCCTGTCTCACATTGCCCGCGACCTCAAGGATATCGTCGAACGCTATCGCCCCGATACCGCTGCTATCGAGAGCATCTACTTTGGCGCTAACGTCCGCTCGGCCATCCCAACGGCGCATGCCCGCGGTGCCGCGCTCGTGGCGCTTTCGGAGTGCGCGCTCGAGATTGGCGAATACACGCCCATGCAGATCAAGCAGGCCGTGGTGGGCACGGGCGCTGCAGATAAGCGGCAGGTTGCCTACATGGTGCGCACGCTCACACAGCTCGATCACGACCCTCATCCAGACCATGCCGCCGATGCCCTGGCTTGCGCCATCTGTCACGTTAACCTAAGCCGCACCCGGGTGCTTACCGGCGGCGAGTTCTATCAACAGAGAGGAACCGGATACTGATGATCTCCCAGCTCCATGGAACGCTTGTCGAGGCCACGATGAGCTCGGCCGTCGTCGATGTATCGGGCGTGGGCTTTGAGCTCGGTATTTCGGGCAGCACTGCCGCCACGCTGCCCACGCCCGGCGGCGAGATTCGCCTCTATACCCGTATGCAGGTGCGTGAGGACGCCATGACGCTCTTTGGCTTTGCCTCCAAGGACGAGCGCACGATGTTCGATCGGCTCGTTTCTGTCTCGGGCGTCGGTCCGCGCCTGGCGCTTGCCGTGCTCTCCACCTATACCGTGGGGCAGCTGTATTCCCTGGTGATGGCCGAGGACGACAAGGGCATGGCCAAGGTGCCCGGTGTGGGCAAAAAGACGGCGCAGCGCCTCATCTTGGAGCTCAAGAGTACCTTTGCCAAGGACAAGGGCTTTGTTCCGGTCGACGTAATTCCCGGTCAGGTTGCGATGCCGGTCCCCGCCGCCGTTCCCTCGGCGATCGATGATGCCCGCGCGGCGCTCCTTTCCATGGGCTTTAGCCCGCAGGAGACCGAGGTTGCCCTGAGCGGGTATGATGGGCAGGACATGCGTGTCGAGGATCTGCTCGGCGCGGCGCTTAAGCGACTCGGAATGGATGCGTGATGTGGGAAGCCGATGACTCTCAGGACCTGTGGGCGACGCCCGGCAGCTCGCCGGCGGCATCCATGGCGCACGGTGAGCGCATGGTGGGCTCGGAACTGACACCCGAAGACCTCGATGTCGACCGTACCCTGCGTCCCCAGCGCCTAGACGACTACTGCGGTCAGGAGCATATCAAACAGAGCCTGCGCGTGCTGATCGAGGCGGCACAGAGCCGTGGCGAGACGCTCGACCACGTGATCTTCTCGGGCCCTCCGGGTCTGGGCAAGACCACGCTGGCCACGGTTATCGCCAACGAGCTGGGCGCTCAGATCAAGACGACGAGCGGCCCGGCCATCGCGCGTACCGGCGACCTGGCGGCTATCCTTACCAACTTGCAGCCGGGTGACGTGCTGTTTATCGACGAGATCCACCGCCTTAACCGCTCGGTCGAGGAAGTCCTGTATCCCGCTATGGAGGACTTTGCGCTCGATATCGTGATCGGCAAGGGTCCGGCTGCGCGCTCGATTCGCCTGGATATCCCTAAGTTTACGCTGGTGGCGGCCACGACCCGTTCGGGCATGCTCACGGGCCCGCTGCGCGATCGCTTTGGCATCTCGTATCGCCTGGATTACTACACGGTCGAGGAGCTTGCCCAGATCGTGACCCGCTCGGCGACCATCTTGGGCGTGACGATAGACCATCCGAGTGCGCTCGAGATCGGCTCGCGTTCGCGTGGCACGCCGCGCCTGGCCAACCGTCTGCTCAAACGCGTGCGCGACTATGCGCAGGTGCGCGGCAACGGTCCTATTGAGCTTGATATTTGCCGTCAGGCACTCGAGTTCTTCGAGATTGATGAGCTTGGTCTGGACTGGATGGATATTCGCATCTTGGAGACGCTCGCCAAGACGTTCTCCGGCCGTGCCGTGGGCCTGACGACCCTTGCCAGCGCGGTGGGCGAGGACCCGGGTACGCTCGAGGATGTCTATGAGCCCTATCTGCTGCAGTGCGGCTTGATGATTCGCACGCCCCAGGGCCGTCAGGCAACGCTTCGCACCTTTGAGCATTTGGGTATCGAGCCAGCCGTTTAGAGTCGGGTTTGTTTTGGCTAGTCTGTAGGCTATCGCTGAGCATTGGATAAACATATCGCCATTCATCGGTTACGGGTGTTTTACTATTGCGCGCCCGTGCTATGCTGAATTGGTCTTTTTCTCATCCGGTAACGAAAGGACCGCCCATGCCTACTGACATCGAAATCGCACGTTCCGTCACGCCGCTGCCCATTACCGAGGTGGCTAAGAACGCCGGTGTCGACGTAAAGCACCTGATTCCGTACGGCTTCGACAAGGCTAAGGTCGACTATTCGCTGCTCAACGAGCCGACCGATCACCAGGCCAAGCTCGTCCTCGTGACCGCCATCAACCCCACGCCCGCTGGCGAGGGCAAGACCACCACGACCATCGGTCTGGCCGATGGCCTGCGCCGTCGCGGTGTCAAGAGCGCTGTGGCCCTGCGCGAGCCCTCGCTCGGCCCCGTCTTTGGCGTCAAGGGCGGCGCCGCCGGCGGCGGTTGGGCCCAGGTCATCCCCATGGAGGACATCAACCTGCACTTTACCGGCGACTTCCACGCTATCGGTGCCGCCAATAACCTGCTGGCCGCCATGCTCGACAACCATATTCAGCAGGGCAACCAGCTCGGTATCGACGTCAAGCGCATCACCTGGAAGCGCGTCGTCGACATGAACGACCGCCAGCTGCGCCATGTTATCGACGGCATCGGCGGCAAGGCTCAGGGCGTGCCGCGCGAGGACGGCTTCGATATCACCGTTGCCTCCGAGGTCATGGCGATCCTGTGCTTATCCACGAGCATCAACGACCTCAAGGAGCGCCTGGGCGAGATTGTCGTCGGCTACAGCTATGCCGGCGAGCCCGTCCGCGCCCGCGACCTTAAGGCTCAGGGCGCCATGGCCGCGCTGCTTAAGGATGCGCTCAAGCCCAATTTGGTGCAGACGCTCGAGGGCACGCCCGCATTTGTCCACGGCGGTCCCTTCGCCAATATCGCCCACGGCTGCAACTCCATCATGGCCACGCGTATGGCCATGCGCTTTGGTGATGTCGCCATTACCGAGGCAGGCTTTGGCGCCGATCTGGGTGCCGAGAAGTTCCTCGACATCAAGTGTCGCATGACGGGCGTTCGTCCCAGCGCCGTCGTGATTGTCGCCACCGCCCGTGCGCTTAAGTACAACGGCGGTGTTGCCAAGGCCGACCTTAACGACGAGAACCTCGAGGCCCTCAAGGCCGGTATGCCCAACCTGCTGCGCCACGTCGACAACATTCAGAATGTCTACGGTCTGCCCTGCGTGGTCGCCATCAACCGCTTCCCGACGGACACTGAGGCCGAACTCGAGCTCATCGAGTCCGAGTGCCAGAAGCTCGGCGTTAACGTTAAGCTTTCCGAGGTCTGGGCCAAGGGCGGCGAGGGCGCGCTCGAGCTGGCTGATGAGGTCATGCGCCTGATTGAGCAGCCGAGCGAGCTCAAGTTTGCCTACGAGGACGGTGCCGATGTTGCCGATGCTCTGGAGGCCGTCGCCACCAAGGTCTACCGCGCCGACGGCGTCGACTTTACGCCGGCTGCCAAGCGCCAGCTCGCCGAGCTGCGCGAGAACGGCTTTGGCAACCTGCCGGTATGCGTCGCCAAGACGCAGTACAGCTTTAGCGACAACGCCAAGGCCCTGGGCGCTCCCGAGAATTTCCGCATCACGGTGCGCGAGCTCAAGGTTTCTGCCGGTGCTCACTTTGTGGTCGCGCTGACCGGCAGCGTTCTGACTATGCCGGGCCTGCCCAAGGTTCCCGCGGCCGAGAATATCGACGTCGACAACGACGGCAACATCACCGGCCTGTTCTAAGTCTGCTGCTCATAGCCGCTTGCCCGCCCCGCCGCGCCTACCAAGGCCCGGCGGGGCTTTTTGATCCTTAGGCACGCGCATGTCTTGTAGATACCGGCGGGCTTTGCCCATCATAGGCTTTTGCGCGGGTAGAATGCATGGATAACTTGATGCTTACAGGCGACGGAGAGGAAACGTTGCATGGACCAGGACAAGACGACCGTGATGGGCGGATATGGTTCCGCGCAGGCTGGCGGCAGCGCCGATGCGACCCGCATTGTGTCGAACCCCGGCAATGCTGCCCCCGATGCGACGCAGGCGTCCGCCGAACCCACACGAGTTATGGGCTATGGCGATACACCGCGGGATCCGTTTGATTGTGCACCGCAGGACCCGTATGGCAATGCGACGCCGGACCCGTATGGCAATGCGGCGGCAGGCGCTTATAATAACCTGCCGCAAAATCCCATTCCGCAGCCTCAGCAGACGACGTATATGCCGCGCACGGCACAGTCCCAGCCTCGTTATGAGTCGCGCGATCCGCATGCGTGCCAGCCGTATCGCGAGTATCCCAAATCGATTCCGCAGTATGGTGAGGACGAGGAGAAGGCACCGTCGCGTTCGTCGAGCGTGATCAAGAAAATCCTGATTGTGCTGGCGATCTTCTTTGCCTTGTCGATCGTGTTCGCCATCGTGTCGGGCATGCTCAACAAGCGGGGCGCCACGACCGATGCCACGACCGAGCAGGCCGAGACCACCCAGTCTGCTGCCGTCGATCTGAGCGATATCCCGGGGCAGTACTGGTCCAACGCCAAGAAGCTCCTCAAGTCGCGCGGGGCCGATCTTTCGAATGCTGTGATTCTGACTGACGACGGCTCGACGCCTGTTGTCGATGCCAACTGGGTTGTTACTTCTGCCTACTATAACGACAACGGTAACCTCGAAATTCAACTCACGCACAAGAGCAGCTCGGGTAACTCGTCCGACGGCCAAAGCGGCACCGACAATTCGAGCTCCAACACGCTGGAGGACCTGAGCAACAAGGCCCAGGAGCTTGGAGATAAGGCGCAAGAGCTGGGCGACACGGCTCAGAACCTCGGCGATACCGCGCAGAACCTGGGCGATATGGCTACCAATGCTTGGGACGCGCTGCAAAACGGCATTTCGGGCGCACAGGGAAACTAGCGGCTGAGCGAAGCGGGGCTACAACTGCTCTGCCGGACGCTCGGGCGAGCTAAAGCCGGAGTCAAACGTGACGACGCATGATGCATCGGGCCTGCGCTCGTGCACGATGCGCGTGACGAGCTCCAGCAGCTCCTCGTCGGATATGTCAAAGCCGTCGGGACGCACCAGGTCAAACGAAACAAAGCCGTCGTGCTCGTGCAAGTCGTGGATGGAAAGCGCGGGGTCGATCTGCGCTACGCCGCGCTTGACCCAGCCGCGCAAGTCATCGCCGGTTGTTGCAATGGGGTCGCAGTGCAACGTGATGGCGATGCCCATCTGGCGTTTGATATCGTGTTCGATGGTGTCCAGAATCTCGTGGTGCTCAAAGGCATCGCCCTCGCCGGGCATTTCCACGTGTGCACTGGCAAACTGGCGGCCGGGGCCGTAGTCGTGCACCATGAGGTCATGAGTGCCCAGGACCTGGGGGTACGACATGATCCTGTCGCGGATTTCCTGGACGAGTTTGGGGTCGGGCGCTTGTCCCAGCAGCGGGCTGATGGCGTCGCGCACCAGGCCCATGCCGCTGATGCAAATGAAGATGCCCACGCCCAGGCCCGCCCAGCCATCGAGGTCAAAGCCGGTCGTTTGCGAAATGAGCGCCGCCGCCAAGACCGAGCCCGAGGCGATGACATCGTTTTTGGAATCCTGCGCCGTGGCGATGAGCGTCTCCGAGTCGATGCGATTGCCCAGCGTGCGGTTGAACGCCGCCATCCAGAACTTGACGAGCATGGATGTAGCCAGTGCCGCAAGGGAAACGAGTGTGTAAGCGGTGGGGGAGGGCTTGATGATCTTGGTAACGGACTCGAGCACCAGGTTGATGCCGACGGCACAAACGAGGACGGCGACAACCAGACCGGCGAGGTATTCGTAGCGGCCGTGGCCATAGGGGTGGTCTTCGTCTGCCGGGCGGCTGGCAAGTCGGAATCCGAGCAGGCTCACGATGTTGCTCGACGCATCGAAGAGATTGTTGAAGGCGTCGGCGATGAGCGAGACGGAGCCGGCGAGTAGGCCCGCGATGCCCTTGGCCAGACACAGGGTAATGTTGAGGCCAATGCAAATGAGGCTTGCGGCAAAGCCCGCGTTGGTACGGCGAGTCGTATCGACCGTCTCGCCCTCGCTGCCGGGAACAAGCGTATGTACCAGCCGATTTACAAATAGCATGGCAATCGTCCTCACAATCATGGTTAAGGGGATAGTGTAGCTCGCATGGGCGCACCGTGCGCCGATGCTCAGAAAATGCAGCAATGGTCTGCTGGAGCTAACGAGCGGCCCTTCTTGTCCGACCAGGTGCTCCATTTTGGGCCACATGGGTATGGTCATGTGCTTGCCTGCCCGACATACTTAATGTCGACAGCCCCTGCGCAAAGGAGGATGTATCCATGGACGAGATGTTTGCCATTAAATGCCAAAACTGCGGCGGCCCTATGTACTCACACCAGGCTAAACGCAGTTTTGAGTGCGCCTATTGCGGCACGGTCGTTCCGTGGCAGGCCGATGCGGGGGAGCCCAAGAGCGCCCTGGGCATTCGCCATACGCCGCTGACGGTTGTCGATGGGCTGCTTAAGCTCACCCATGTGTCGCAACTCGAGCGCCCGGAGGACCCGGACTGGTATTTCTTTAATTCACACTGGCGCAATCAGTCGGTTCTGGAGCATCTGCTGTGGGAGGACCGCGGCACGGCGCAGGAGTTCCAAGAAGCCACGCACGTGAGCATTCCCTGCCCCTTCTGTGGAGCGTCCTTTGAGGGCGAGTCAACGCAGCGTGTGTTTGAGTGCCCGTCCTGCGGCAACAAGATCGGCATTGCCGACCTGCTCAAGCCGGGGACGTTTAGCAAGCGCCTGACCTTGGGCGTTGGTGCGGAGTATGTACCTGGGCAGGGTATTCCCTGCGAAATCTCGCCGCAGCAGGCACGTGCCAACGCACTGCAGCTGGTGCGCCAGTACCCCGACGCCTTTGCCGGGCACGACGTGGAAGATGCGATCCAAAACGACATGATGCTCTTCTACTTCCCCATGGCGCTCGCGGATTTGCGCATGATGGCGTCCTTCCCGGGCAAGGGCATGAGCAAGGAGACCTTGGTGTACTACGAGGTGCTTGACTGGGCATATCCGCGGGCAAACTACCTGGACGTTCGCCTCATGGGCATTTTGGAACCGTGGGACTTTGCCAAGGTCGGCCCGTTCGATCCCGCCATGCAGGAAGGCGACTTCCGCGTTGTCTCCGTCGATGCGTCTACCAAGGACCAGGTGGTCATTGATAAGCTGGCGCTCGACATTGCCGGCAACGATGCCGAGGCGGTGCTGGGGCTCAATAAAAAGAGCATCCGCACCTGGGCGCGCAAGGCTCGCAAGCATAAGGACGGCCTGGTGATGGTACCGGTCTACTTTGTCGATCGCCCAGCGACGGACAGCCGCGATGGCGAGCAGGTGCGCATTGCCGTAAACGGCCAGACGGGCCGCGCGGCCGCGGTGGTGTTTAGCGACAAGCGTGAGACGCATGTGGTGGCGCCGCTCAACCCGAGCCTGCATCTATCGAACGAAAGTACCGTACATGCCACGCCCATCGAGGTCAAATACGTTAAATCGCCCTTCCTATACCAGATCGTGCGTCGTGGAGACGGCGAACAGCCGCGTCAGGTGGCAGCGGTTGCCGAGGGTTCCTACCGAGAAGAAAAGCCCAAACGCAAGGGGCTGCTTGCAGCGATCTTTGGGAAGTAGGGGAACGGTACGGGACAGTGCGCAGTAGTGCGAGCTGTCCGTCGTGGTAGATCTAAATAAACGGTGGGACGGCTGCAAAAGAGCCGCCCCACCGGGCAAAATCAAGGTGTGCCGCGGAACCCGCTCCTCAGTCGGTCAACTTTGGAAGCGCGGGCAACGCAGGTGCTAATGTCTAAAGGGCCGGGGCAACCGGCCCTTTTCTGCGGCAGCGGGGATTCGAATACCAACATGGTGTACGGCCCCACGGTACTTTGCTCTGTGACGAACGGACCCATGACGGCGCATTCTGTAATCATCATTTATGCGGTCCCTTAATCATTTGCGTTGACTGACATTGTCTTCGTTAAAGGCGTGTCCTAAAACAAACACTGCTCTATCAACTCTTTACCGCGCAGGGTATCGATCCACTCCTGCGGAATTGCGTCGATACCGTAGGCCGTGCCGGCGAGGGCGCCTGCGACGGCTGCGGTGGTGTCGGTGTCGTCGCCTAGGTTGACGGCGGCAAGCACGCAATCTTCGTAGCTGTTAGTGTTGACGAAGCACCAGGTGGCTGCCTTAAGCGTGTCGCGCACGAAGCCACCTGACCTGATTTCCTGCTCTGGCACGCCTTTCAGATGGAGTGCCCACGAGGGGAGCGCGTCGTTCATCACATCCCTCATCAGCTCGACAAATACGATGCACGCGTCAGTCGACGTTCTGTGGGCGTGCGTAATCGCGGAGACCTCGCGGATCTCTTCACCTGTCGCATCGGTGAACGCCAGGGGAGCGATGCGCATGAGCGAACCGTTGCCGTTGTCGCGCTCGCCGGAGCCTCCTTTGCCGGTGTGCAAGGCGCGGGCGGTCGTGCCGCCGTAATCGAAAACGCCGTCGATTGTATACTCGCCACGGGCAATCCAGCTTACGAACTTGTCGCGCATGTCCGCGGTGTCGATATGCCCTAGCTCCCTAATCGAGTCGCAGGTAGCAAGCGTCATGGACGTGTCATCGCTCCAGGTGCCGGCGGGCTGTCCATGCGTGCCGTAGCCGATCGTGTCGGTGCATTCGAACGTGCCGCGGGGCCTGAACTCGTAGGGAACGCCCAGTGCGTCGCCGACGGCGAGCCCATAGATGCAGTCGCGCAGCGTTGTTTTCGGTCTGTCTGTCATGGAAAGCTCCTCTTATCCCGGGTGATGTGGAGCGCCATCGGTGGTGTCGGTCGCAACGTATTGCTATCCTTGTGCTTCGCCATTAGTCGCTTCGTTGATGGCGCGGTACTCGGCACTCAGCTCGCGCGCCAGCTCTTCCTTACTTGGAAGATACGGCAGGTATTTGGCGGCAAACACTTGGTCGTTGTCTTCGGGCAGCGTGTACTCGACAATCGAATCGCTTTTGTCCGCGCAGAGCACGATGCCTATGGGCGGATTGTCGCCTTCGTTCATGAGCTCGCGCGTGTAGTAGTTCACATACATTTGCATTTGGCCCAGGTCCTGATGCGTAAGGTCATCGGTCTTAAGGTCGATGAGCACGAAGCAGCGCATCAGATAGTTGTAAAACACAAGGTCAATATAGAAATGGCGTCCATCAAAGGTGATGCGCTTTTGGCGCGCCTCGAAAGCGAAACCACGGCCAAGCTCCAGCAGGAACTTCTGAAGATGCGTGATGAGTGCCTGCTCTAGATCGCTCTCGCGAAACGCAGCATCGTCCGAGAAACCTAAAAACTCCAGTACATATGGGTCGCGGATGATATCCTCGGGGCGACGAGCCGGGGCGCTCTTTTGGATTTCCTGGGTGACGGCCTCCTTGTCCTTGCTGGCAAGTAGGCGCTCGCGGAACATGGTGTTGATCTGGCGCTCGAGCTGACGCGTGCTCCAGCGAGAATCGGCACATTCGTTCATGTACCAGGCGCGAGCTTCGGGGTCGGGAATACGCATCAGCCTGCGGTAATGAGTCCAGCTCAATTCGCTACGCAGTGCGTCGCGAATTGGAAACGCAAGAAAGAACTGACGCATATTGCGAAGGTTTGCGATGCCAAAGCCTCTTCCGAAATCCGCGGTAAGCCTTCTGGAGAGGCCCGCAATCAATGCCTCTCCATATGCTGCGCGCTCCTCTCCGCCCTGCTCATCAACAATGCTCTTGCCGATCTCCCAATACGCCTCAACCATCGTAAAGTTAACGGCGGTATAGGCCTTGTCGCGAGCGGCGTTGAGAATCGAGGAAACCTGCTTGTAAAAAACTTCTGGCACGATTGCCGATTCTCCACGGTTTACCAGTTCGCCCATCACTGTCGCCCCACTTTCCTCTTGTGGAATGCATCTTTATATCATTTCATATATATATATGTTGACAACAAGCTGCTTTTGTATATAATATTATATAAAAGGGGGGGAATGTTTATGTTACATAGCATGCGTATTCGATAAGCATTGAAATCAAAAAAGATT
>UQHW01000010.1 GCA_900540935.1 uncultured Collinsella sp.
TGGAGAGAGCGCTCCCGCAAACTGCCTCTTGACAACTTATAGGAGCGTCGGTTTTGAAAAGCAGGATGACCGGGCTGCTCGGGATGTTCAAAAAAGTCTACTCACTTGTCGCGCAAAGCTTCTGCATGAGAAAAAAATGGGGTTTTCAACAGAACTTCGTCCAGCTCTCGGCAAGCTTTTGGCCAGTTGGGGAGGGCTGTTGAAAACCTGGCAGTCCGTTCGGCACCATTTTTGGCGCGTTCGCGCCAATGTGTGACTGACTGGGTTGAAATTCGTGGTTTCCTGTGCGTATGAAGGATCTACTTTGTGACATATCGGCTTTTAGGTATTGGCGTTTGCCCCCTCAGGTCCGCGCTCTATGTCCGCCGCTTCCACGGCCGGAAGAAGACCGGCAGCGATATGACCTCGCCCGTAACCCGACGGCTGCGGTTGTGTTCGGCTTTCCGTTGTATACATTGGTTCGGACGAGAAACAAACGGACTTGTCCTGCCAGCATTAGGCAGCGGCTGTTTCTTGGTGAGCTCCCTAGGGAATCCGTGCTGGAAACGGAGCATGGGTTTTTGGTTACGTCTCCTCTGCTGACGGCATTCATCATGTCGCGGCATCTGACGGATCTTCAGCTTCTTTTGGTATTGGCGGAGACGTGTGGCTTGTTTGCGGTGTGCGCTCTGCCGGCGGCACTTGAGGCGGAGCTTAGGCGTGCAATTGATTCAGGTGCGATTTCGACAACGTTCGGTTGGGTGCGCTGCCCGTCCGAGGACGGCACTGCCTCAAATTTATGGCGTCGAGACGCTTTGGTTTTGGGCGGAGACCTTGACCGTTTTTGTTCAGATGTTTGCGGGATGCGTTACGGCAATAGATTTATGGCGGTATCACAACTCGTTCCATTGGGTGCCGCGTCGCCTTTTGAGGTCGAGGCGTATTTGTTGCTTGGACTGCCGCGAGCCTTGGGAGGCGAAGGGTTTTGCGGTATAGAGCTCAATGTCGAAGTGACGTTAAGCACAAGTGCTCGAGTGATTGTGGGAAAGTCCCGTGTGTATATCGATCTACTTTTGTCTTCGCCGGACGGCAGGCGACAGGTGGCCATTGAATGTCAGGGAAAGGCCTCGCACGGACGCGCAGGGGATGGCTTGCGTGACGCTGACCGCATGACGGCCCTTCAGGCCATGGGCTACGATGTGCTTCTCCTGACACACAGACAGATATCGGATGAGGATAGATTCCGCGCGATCGTTAAGGCCGTATGCAGGATGCTCGATGCTGAATATCGTGATAAAAGCTCAGATGAGCAAAGGGCTGAGACATTACTCAGGTCTGAACTATTCGTTGACTGGACAAAATTGGGAGTAATCGACGGAAAGATGCCCGTTAGACACAAAATGGCTCGATCGTGGACGGCTGCGAATCTAAGTGAGTAGACTTTTGGCACTTTGGCGACTAGGTCGTTTTGCAACAAGGCATTTACCTGCGGCTTTATAAAGTGATATGGATGGTCTGCTCGGCAAGTTCCAAAAAGTCTACTCACTTAGTTTTTGACGAGAAGCCGATGCCGAAGGCGGTCCTATTTCAGGTAGTTAACAAGTTTGTGAGGCACGAAAAAGGCCCGAACCATGCGGTCCGGGCCTCATCGAGCTAGAGGTTATGTCTCAGGTTGCTGGCTTAGCCGAAGTAGCGCTTGAGCAGGCCGGCGAAAGCCTTGCCGTGGCGAGCCTCGTCGCGAGCCATCTCGTGCACGGTGTCGTGGATGGCATCGAGGCCAGCGGCCTTGGCGCGCTTAGCAAGATCGGTCTTGCCGGCGGTGGCGCCGTTCTCGGCCTCAACGCGCATCTCGAGGTTCTTCTTGGTGGAGTCGGTTACGACCTCGCCCAGGAGCTCAGCGAACTTGGCAGCGTGCTCGGCCTCCTCGTGGGCAGCCTTCTCCCAGTACAGGCCGATCTCGGGATAGCCCTCGCGATGAGCGACGCGCGCCATGGCCAGGTACATACCGACCTCGGAGCACTCGCCCTCAAAGTTGGCGCGCAGGTCGGCAACGATGTCCTCGGAGACGCCCTCCATCTTGGCGACTCCCACGACGTGCTCGGCAGCCCACTCGAGCTGACCCTCCTCCTGCTTCAGGAAGCGAGAACCGGGAACGCCGCACTGGGGGCACTTGAAGTCCTCGGGCAGCTGGTCGCCGTCGAACTCTTCCACATAACCGCAAACGGGGCAAACAAACTTCATGATTCGATCCTTTCGATCGATGGCGATGGTGCGCTCGTCCGGTCCCGTAAGGGCCCTCTCCGGACGTGCGTCTTGACGAGTTCTATTATCCATAAATGCAACCAAATGTGAAGCCTATTAGGAATGATTTTTAATAAAACAATTTTGAGATATGAAGATGTTGATTGATTAACGATTGGCAGGCCGTCTTTGACCGCCGCTGAGTACAATCGGGCGAGCAAATGTTGACCTATCAACAAATGAAGGAGTCTCCTTTATGCATCTAGCCCGTCGTGCCTGGTGCCGAACATATCAGACGGTTTTTCGCATTGCATTGCCGATCCTGCCCTATACCGAGCCGCGCATTTTAGAGCATGCCGAGGATGTGCCCGCGGTGCTTCAAAAGCGCTCGATCCAGAAGGTCCTTATCGTGACGGATCCCGGCATTGCCCGTCTGGGGCTCACGGCGCCGCTCGAGACAGCGCTCGCGTCCAAGGGAATTGGCGTTGCGGTCTATGCCAAAACATCAGCGAACCCCACGGTTTCAAACGTGGAAGAAGCGGCGTCCCTGTATCGAGAGAGCGCCTGCCAGGCCATTATCGGTTTTGGCGGAGGATCAGCCATGGACTGCGCCAAGGGCGTGGGCGCACGCATTGCGCAGCCAAACAAGCCCATCAACAAGATGCGCGGCCTGCTGCGGATTCATCGTCGCCTGCCGCTGCTCATCGCCGTTCCCACTACCGCCGGTACGGGAAGCGAAGTCACGCTTGCGGCGGTAATTACCGATGACGAGACGCACTACAAATACCCCATTAACGACTTTGTGCTCATCCCGCGTTTTGCAGTCCACGACCCCGAGTTTACGCGCGGTCTGCCTGCCTCCATTACGGGGCAGACGGGCATGGACGCCCTGACGCATGCCGTCGAGGCCTTTATCGGGCGAAGCACTACGCCCTATACGCGCAAGATGGCGCGACAGGCGGTGCAGCTCATCCACGACAATTTGCTCGAGGCCTATGAGCATGGCGACGACATGCGTGCGCGCCGCAATATGCTTTCGGCGGCGTATAAGGCGGGCGTCGCATTTACGCGCTCCTATGTCGGATACGTGCACGCCATCGCGCACAGCCTGGGCGGCCGATACGGCATTCCACACGGTTTGGCCAACGCCATCATCCTGCCGCACATGCTTCGCGCCTATGGCGACACCGCCGCTCCCAAGCTTGCCGATCTTGCTCGCATGGCGGGCATCGCGCCGGCCACCGCGCAGGACAGTCTTGCCGCCGAGGCCTTTATCGATTGGGTCGATCGCATGAACGAGGCCTTGGGAATTCCTAAATATGTCTCGGGTATTCGTCGCTCCGATATTCCGCAAATGGCGGCCCATGCCGATGCCGAGGCCAATCCGCTGTATCCTGTCCCGCTTTTAATGGACCGTTTGGAGCTCGAGCATATGTACGAGGTCGTCGCGGGTGGTATGTTTGAGGACGAGAACTAGGAGGGCCCATGAACACCGAGGAAATCGCATGCATCGTTAGCAGTCAGCGCGCCTATTTTAAGACGCATGCCACGTTCGATGTCGATGCTCGCCGCCGCGCGCTCGTGCGCCTGCGCGATGCGGTGCGGGCGCACGAGGACGATATCGCCCGGGCGCTCAAGACCGATTTGGGCAAGTCGCACGACGAGGCGTATATGTGCGAGATCGGCACGTCGCTTTCCGAGATTCGCCATCAGATTGCGCATGTGGCCCGATGGAGTCGCGCACGCCTGCGCCCGTGCGACCTCGCCAATGCCATTAGCGTGTGCAGGACGCAGCCGGTTCCCTATGGCGTGACGCTGATTATGGCGCCTTGGAACTACCCGTTTTTGTTGACGCTCGAGCCGCTCGCCGGTGCACTCGCTGCGGGCAACACGGTGGTCATCAAGCCGAGTGCCTATGCGCCGGCTTCAAGTGCGGTGCTCAAGCAGATTTGCGAGGAAGCGTTTAATCCGCGCCTGGTGACGGTCGTCGAGGGCGGCCGTGCCGAGAACGAGGCACTGCTCGATGAGCGCTGGGACAAAATCTTCTTTACCGGCAGCGTTCCGGTCGGCAAGCTTGTCATGGAGCACGCGAGCAAAAATCTCACGCCCGTGACGCTTGAGCTGGGTGGCAAGAGTCCCTGCATTGTGGATGCCTCCGCAAATTTGAAGGTCGCGGCGCGGCGTATCGCCTTTGGTAAGTGGCTCAACGTGGGCCAGACCTGTGTGGCGCCCGACTATCTGCTGGTTGACGCGCGCGTGCACGACGAGCTGTTGGACCTCATCAAGGAGGAAGTCCACCGCATGTTTGGCGAGCACCCGCTCGACAACGAGGACTACGGCCATATCGTCAACGCCAAGCATTTCGCGCGCGTGCGCGGGTTGATCGACCCCGACAAGGTTGTGCTGGGAGGTGCGGCGCGCGAGACCTCGCTCAAGATTGAACCGACGATCTTGGACGGCGTGACGCCCGAGGATGCCGTAATGCAAGAGGAGATCTTCGGTCCCATCTTGCCGGTGCTGACGTTCGAGAGTCTGGATGAGGTCGAGACGTTTATCACGGATCGTCCGACGCCGCTGGCCCTGTATATCTTTAGCCAGGACCGAGCGGTGCAACAGCGCTTTGTGCGCTATGTGCCCTTTGGCGGCGGCTGCGTTAACGACACCATCATGCATTTGGCTACGAGCCATATGGGCTTTGGCGGCATGGGCGCGAGCGGCATGGGGCAGTACCATGGCCGCGAGAGCTTCGATACGTTTAGCCACAAGAAGAGCATCGTGAACAAGGCAACCTGGCTGGACGTGCCATTCCGCTATGCGCCCTACGCAAGCTGGAAGCACAAATTCGTGCGCATGTTTGTGCACTAGAATGAGATAGACGATAAGGAAAAAGTCGCTGGTTGTTCCCGCCATTAGAGGAGTTTGTCATGATTGATGACGACGACCTGTTCGATCTGACGGATGAACCGTTTGAGTGGGACTTGCTGCTCGATGACGATGAGCTGGAGCAGAATCGAGAAAAGCGGAAGGATAAGAACGCACGGGACGACGTATCGAAGAAGAATGACAAGCGCCGCCGTGGACTGTTTGGCGGGCTCTTTGGGTAACCGCTGCGCCAAAGCGTCTGTATACTAGGCACGTGTTAGACGCGTTGCGAAATGAGGACACAGACGATGATGTGGTTTACCGCCGACCTGCACCTGGGCGATACGAATATCCTGCACGATATGGATCGGCCGTTCGCCTCGGTCGAGGAGATGAACCGCAAGGTTATTGACGCCATTAACGAGTGCGTTGCTGCGGACGACTGCCTC
This sequence comes from uncultured Collinsella sp., assembly GCA_900540935.1. GTDB lineage: Bacteria > Actinomycetota > Coriobacteriia > Coriobacteriales > Coriobacteriaceae > Collinsella. The sequence goes on from UQHW01000010.1 coordinate 5,532, forward strand.
TATATCCTGGGAGACTTTACGTATCGCTTGCCCATGGCGGAGGCCGTGCTCCTGCGCGAGCGCATTGCCTGTCAGAACGTGACGCTCATCCGCGGTAACCATGACGGCGATTGGGAAGATCCGGACGCACCGCACATTTGGGATGACGTGCGCGATTACCTGGAAATTGCCCCCGGCTATGCCAAGGGACATCGCCTGGTTTTGAGCCATTACCCCATGCTCAGTTGGAACGGCAAAGCGCGTGGCGCCATTATGCTGCACGGACATATCCACAGCAGGGGAGACCGCACCAACACGCGCAACCGTGATCGCGAACGCCCCATCTACCGCTACGATGTGGGCCTCGACGCCAATGGCTACAAGCCCGTAAACCGAGACCAGATCTTGAGCTTCTTTGGACTGTAGCTTTCAAACCACCATAAAGGGGACAGGCACCTTTGTGGTGGTTTTTCCATAGATTGGAGTCGTTATGAAACAACTGCTTATTCGTGCCGACGATCTCGGCTATTCGTATGCCGTTGACTTAGGGATCGCCCGCAGCGTCGATGAGGGCCTGGTGTGCTCGGTGGGACTCATGCCAAATATGCCCGAGGCCGAGCATGGCTGGTCACTCGTGGCGGATGCTGACATTGCGGTGGGCCAGCATACCAACGTGTGCCTGGGCAAGCCGTGTGCCGATCCGGCACTCATTCCAAGCCTGCTCGATGAAAACGGTGAGTTCCATAGCAGCCGTACCTTCCGCGAGCGCTTTAAGCGTGGCGAGGAACTGATTGACTTCGACGAGGCATGCATTGAAATTCGTGCGCAGCACGATCACTTTGTCGAGATCGTGGGTCGCGAGCCCGATTACTTTGAGGCCCACGCCGTTATGAGCAAAAACCTCAATCGAGCGATTTCGGCGGTGGCGCAGGAGCTGGGCCTTAAGGAGCAAAAGGCGAGCTTCGACCCCACGGCCGTGGTGCACTGCGGAGATACCGACCTGCGCATGGTGATGCATTCGATGGAGCCGGGCTACGAGCCTAAGGACTCGATTATGCAGACGGTTCGCGAGATGGCAGACGGCGAGACGGTCGTCTTCGTGTGCCATCCGGGCTATCTCGATCGCTTTATCCTAGAGAATAGTTCGCTTACGACCGATCGCACCAAGGAAGTCGATGCACTGATCGACCCCGAGCTGCGGGCGTGGCTCGAGGCTCAGGACGATCTTCGCCTCATCGACTACCGCGACCTGTAAGGCTCCCAAACCACCACAATGGGGACAGGCGCCTTTGTGGTGGTTCTGGCGCCGTTGCCATTATGGCGGCGGCGCCTTTTTTGTCCGCGTGCCGCGGTAGAGTGTAGGCAGTTGAAATGTGCGTCCATCGAGGAGCTGCTATGAACGAGATCAGGTGCCCGCATTGCGGCGAAGTCTTTAAGGTCGATGCGTCCGGCTATGCGGATATCGTCAAACAGGTGCGCGATACGGAGTTCTCGCGCGACCTGGATGAGCGCGTGAAGGCCGTCCAGCGCGAGGGCGAGCAGGCACTGGAGCTTGAACGCTCGCGCTCGGCTGCCGCCTTACGGGAGGTGGAATCTCAGCGCAGCGCTCAGCTCACTGAACAGAAGAATATCGCGGCTCAGGAGTTGGCACAGGAAGTTGCCAAGCGCGACGCCGAGCTTGCCGAGCTACGCGCCAAGCTCGAGGGTGCTGCCGCAGAGCGCGAGAGCGCAAGTCAGCGTGCGGCTATTGAGGCTCGTGCCGATGCCCAAAAGGAGAACGCCGAGCTCCAGCGTGAGATTGACAGCCTGCGTGCACAGCTGGGACGCAAAGACGACGAAGCCAAGCTTGCCGAGGCGGCGGCGCGTGGCGCCGCGCAAAACGACCTGTCCGCACGCGACGCTCAGATTGCCGAGCTGCAGGCGAAGCTCTCCGCTGCAGACAAGGCCCAGGAGATGGCACTTGCCGCTGCCGCCGCCGAGTCCCAGCGTGAGCTTGATGCCGCTCGCAGCGAGGCCGAGCGTACGCTCGCCGACTATCAGGCGAAAGTGAAGGAGAAGTTCTCCACCGCAAAGGCTCAGTCCGAGCAGGAGGCAGAGGGCCTGCGCGCCCAGCTGCGTGAGCAGGAGCTGACGGCAAAGATGAACCTGTCGGAAGCAGTCGCCGCGGCGGAGCGTGAGCGCGACGAGGCGCGTGCCAAGCTGACGAGCGAGCTGGCAGTGCGCGATTCACGCGAGGAGCAGGCCAAGGCAGCACACGAGCTCGAGCTTGCGCAGGCCAAGCGCGCGAGCGATGAGCTGATCCGCTACAAGGACGAAGAGATTGAGCGCCTGAAGGACATGAAGGTGCGCCTATCCACCAAGATGGTGGGCGAGTCGCTCGAGCAACACTGCGAGACTGAGTTCAATCGCTTGCGCATGACGGCGTTTCCCAACGCGTATTTTGAGAAAGACAACGATGCGTCCGAGGGTACCAAGGGCGACTTCATCTTCCGTGAGTGCGACGCGAGCGGCAACGAGATCATCTCGATCATGTTCGAGATGAAAAACGAGAATGACGAAACCGCGACCAAGCACAAGAACGAGGACTTCTTTAAGAAGCTCGACCACGACCGTCGTCAGAAAGGCTGCGAGTACGCGGTGCTTTGCACCCTGCTCGAGCCCGAGAGCGAGCTCTATAACGCCGGCATCGTGGACGTGAGCTACCGCTACGAGAAGATGTACGCGATCCGCCCGCAATTCTTCATTCCCATGATCACGCTGCTGCGCAACGCCGCTATGGGATCGCTGCGCTATAAGCAGGAGTTGGCGGAGTACAAGCAGCAGAATATCGACGTCACGAACTTCGAAGCCAAGATGGAAAAGTTCAAGAATGATTTTGGCCGTAACTACGAGATTGCGAGCCGCAAGTTCCAAACGGCAATCGACGAGATTGACAAGACGATTAGCCATCTGCAGAAAACCAAGGAGGCATTGCTGTCCTCCGAGAACAATCTGCGCCTAGCTAACAAGAAAGCCGATGATCTTACGGTTCGCAAGCTCACTTGGGGCAACAAGACCATGAAGGCGGCGTTTGACGAGGCGCGCGAGGCCACAGCAGATGCGGGCGATGAGCCTGCCGAAGCTGATGCCTATGAGGTCGAGGATGCCGAGTAGGGGATAGCGCATGGCGCAAAAAGCGGGGCCGCTGGCGATGTTGCCAGCGGCCCCGCTTCGTTTACCTGGCTGATTCGGCTAGTCTTCGAGCAGGTCCTCGATAAAGCCGACGCGGTAGTTCTTGAAGATGACCTCGCCGCCGTCTTGCGTGGCATCCAGATCGACATCGCCCATGATGCCAAAGTCGTGGTCGCCATCCTCGTCGGCAAAGATCTGGTGCACGTGCCACACGTGATCGGTCTTCTCGTCGCTCTCGTCGATGGTAAACATCGCCGAACTGCGGGCGTCGCCGTCGGTGAGGATTTCCTCGTGCTGCTCGTGGTAGGCATCGAGCGCCTTTTGCCAGCGGACCTCGCTCATGCCCCAGTCCTCGTCGAGCTCGCCCAGGTCGCGGACGTGCTCGCGGGCAGCAAGGGTCACGCGGCGGAAGAGCGCGTTGCGCACCAGCAGGGTGCAGCCGCGGCGATCGGCCACGACCTCGTCGATGCCCTGCGGCGGCGCGGCGTCGAGCGCAGCCGGGTTGCCGGCGTTCTCCCACTCGTCCACCAGGCTCGAGTCCACCGAGCGCACCACAAAGCCCAGCCACGAAATGATGTCGCGCAAGCGCTCGTCGCGCTTCTCAATGGGCACGGTGCGATCGAGCGAGCGGTAGGCCTCGGCCAGGTAGCGCAGCAGAATGCCCTCGGAGCGGGCGATGCCGAGCTTTTGGATATAGCCCTTAAAGTCGCTCGCGCTCTCCAGCATATCGCGCAGGACGCTCTTGGGCGAAAGCTGGTAGTCGTTGGCCCAGGGCACTTCCTGGCAGTACTTATCAAAGGCGGCGTCGAGCAGCTCCTCGAGCGGCTTTTCGTAGGTGACATCTTGGATGCGCTCCAGGCGCTCCTCGTACTCGACACCGTCAGCCTTCATCTCGGCCATGGCACGGTCACGCGCGGTACGCTCCTGCGCGCGCAGCACCTGCTTGGGGTCCTCGAGTGTTGCCTCGACCATCGAGATGAGGTCCATGGTGTAGGTCTCGCTCTCGGGGTCGAGCAGCTCCAGCGCGGCGAGCAAAAACGGCGAAAGCGGCTGGTCGAGCGCAAAGTCCTCGGGCAGATCGACCGTCAGCGCGAAATCGATATCCGGTGCGGCGTCAGCCGGAGCGTCGGGCGCGGGCGGCACCTCGGTACGCACGACGACGCCGGAGTCGATGAGTGTGGCGAAAATCTCATCGGCACGAACCTCGAGCTTCGCCTTTTCCTCGGGCGTTTGCAGGCTTGTCTCGATGAAGTCGTGCACGCGGGCGCGAGCGTCGCCGCCCTGCTCGACCACGCTAATCACCATGGAGTGTGTGATGCGAAGGCGTGGCTTGAGCGTTTCGGGCTGCGTCTCGATCAGGCGCTCAAAGGTCTGCTTGTTCCAGGTGACAAAGCCCTCGGGGGCCTTCTTCTTTTTAATCTTGCGGAGCTTCTTGGGGTCGTCGCCCGCCTTGGCCATGAGCTTGGCGTTCTCGATCTCGTGCTCCGGGGCCTCGGCGATGACCATGCCCTCGGTATCAAAGCCAGAGCGACCGGCGCGACCGGCGATCTGATGGAACTCGCGGGCGCGCAGGCGACGCATCTTGTAGCCGTCAAACTTGGTGAGCGCGGTGAGCACCACGGTATGGATGGGCACGTTGATGCCGACGCCGAGTGTATCGGTGCCGCAAATGACGGGCAGTAGGCCCTGCTGCGCCAAGCGCTCGACCAGCAGACGATAGCGCGGCAACATGCCAGCATGGTGCACGCCGACGCCGCATCCAAGCAGGCGTTTGAGAATCTTGCCAAAGGCCGTCGAGAAGCTCGTTCCCTTTGCTGCTTCTTTGATGGCCTCGCGCTGCTCCTTGCTGGCAATGCCAAAATTGGCGAGCGACTGCGCCGTCGCAAGGGCGGCATCCTGGCTAAAGTGCACGATATAAAGCGGGGCCTCGCCACGGCGCATGGCGAGCTCGACCGTGCCCTCGAGGGAGGTCGTCACATAGTCGTAGCTCAGCGGAACGGGACGTGGGGCATCGACAACCAAGTCGCAAGCAGTGCCGGTGTGTTCCTCGAGTGAGGCGGCGATGGCGGTGACATCGCCGAGCGTGGCGCTCATGAGCATAAACTGCGCGTGGGGTAGGGTGAGCAGCGGCACCTGCCAGGCCCAGCCGCGGTCGGGGTCGGCAAAGTAGTGGAACTCGTCCATGGCCACGCAGCCCACGTCAGCGCCCTCGCCCTCGCGCAGTGCATCGTTGGCAAGGATTTCGGCCGTGCAGCAGATGACGGGCGCCTTGGTGTTGATATGCGTATCGCCGGTGATCATGCCGACGTTATCGCGGCCAAGCACCTGTACCAGGTCGAAAAACTTCTCGCTGACCAGAGCCTTGATAGGGGCCGTGTAGTAGCAGCGCTTGCCCTGTGCCATGCCCATAAAGAGCATGCCCAGCGCGACAAGCGACTTGCCCGATCCGGTCGGTGTTCCCAAAATGACGTGATCACCGGCAGCCAGATCCATGAGGGCCTCTTCTTGGTGATCCCACAGCTCAATGCCGCGGTCGCTCGTCCATTCAAAGAAGCGTTCGAAGGCTTGGTCGGGCGTGAGCCACGGTTCGGGCTCACTGCCGTCCTCGGGCTCCCACCAGGTGGGGGAGAGCGCACCGAGCGAACCGAACTCTGCCTCGGTTCCCGTGCCGCCCGAGAATGAGCTGGCAGCGCCGGCGCCGGAGACGGTGCTGGCGGCGGTATCTGTCGTGGTCTGTGCCATGTGGTTGCTTTCTCTCGCGATTGTCCGCCAACTATTATGGCGTAGCGGCGGCGTGGGGTGCCAGCGCGCGAGAAAATGCAGGAAATGGGCGTTCTGCCCAGCCGTTTAGTGTAGTCGCTAGCTAAGTGAGTAGACTTTTTGCGATATTGCGAGCACATGGCTTTTGCGCAAGGGCTCTACCTGCGGTTTTATGTCTCGCTATGCGGGCTGTGCTTGGCTATTGCAAAATAGTCTACTCACTTAGGTTTGAGGGCCGTTCGCTGGAGCCTATTTGCGCTTGTTTGCCAACGCCGCGACCATCAGAAGCCCCTAGGACTCTTGCGGTAGACGCTTCTTGCCCTTGCGGGCACGGTTTCTAAAGTTCTCGACGGCCTCTTCCATGCCCAGAGGCACATAGGCGAGCTCATCGAGGTTTTCGGGCAGGTAGCAGGCAAGACTTTGCTCCTGCGCACGGCCCGCCGCGAGCTGTTCATCGCTGGGCCGTGCGCCGGGTGTGGCGCAAATGCCATAGACGACGGCACCCATCTCGCGCGTGCGGCATTCATATTCGGTCTCGGGATGCTCGGGATGGTCGCGGCGCACGTCGTCACTTACCCAAAGCGTGTCGTAGCCGGCTGCGGCAAACTGTCCTAGGGCGTAGTCGCGCAGTGGCTTGCTGTCGGTGCGCAGCGTGACGGTGGCGCCGGCTGCAAAGAGCGGGCGGTAGAGCATCAGATGGTCGACATGGACGAGTCGTTTTTTGGCGTATTTGGCCTTGGGCTGCGGCGTGGGAAAGTTGATGGTGATGGCATCGAGCTCGCCTGCGGCAAACAGCTGCGGCAGCGATGCGGCACCTCGGGGCAGGACGAGCGCGTTGGACAGCTCCTGCTCGCAGATTTTCTGCGCGGCATAGGCGATGCAGATGGGCTCCTGGTCCATGCCGATAAAGAGGGCGTTTGGCTCGTGGGCCGCGCGCTCTACAAGGTACGTTCCCTTGCCGCAGCCAAGATCCAGGTGAAGGTGTTCGAAGGGCTTGCTGCCAACTGGCGCGCAAGCCTCGCGCCAATCTCCGGCATAGGCCTCGGGGCTCGTCTCAATCGCATCGGCGTAGCGCTCTAGGCGCTCCTCGAGCACAAAGTTCTTGGGCGTGCGAACGTGGACGGCTCCCATGAGGCTCCTTGGTCATACGTATGGAACGCGTGGCTGCGCGTTCCGTCGGTGGGTTGGAAAACGGATGGGCATAGCTTACCCAAAAGATGCGGCGCGGCTCGGCGGCGAGTCGTCGATGCCTACAGGCGCTTGAGGATCACATAGCGGTTGAGCTCGCCGCTGCGACCGTCGGCATGGAAGCGCTCAAGCTCGCGCACGGGGACCTCGCCGCTCTTGTAGAACGTTCGGACGCCGCGCACCAGGTCGGTGATCTGCTGATCGTCAAAGTGATGGCAATAGCGGTAGGCGTGGCGGTCGTTTTGCCAGCCAATGAGGTGGTCGCCGGCTTCAAACTGCGCGGAATCGTAACCCTCAAACGGTGGGGTGAGCTCGGCGCGGGCTTCGGCTCGAACGGCCTTGCGCGCCATGCGCTCGTCGTTCATAAACTCCCAAAAACTGATGGCGATGATGCCGCCCGGGCGCGTCTGGCGCACCAGGGCGTCGAGCACGCGTACGCGGTACTCGCACGACGGCACGTGGTGCATAAAGCCAAAGCAGACCGAGATGTCGGCGAGCGGGGCGTCGAAAAGCGCGTCGGGCGTCTCGGCGGGGTTGAGCTTCATGAGAGCGTCGAGCACATCGAGTTCCTGGAAGTGCAGGTTGGGAATGCGCAGGGCGTGACCGCGTGCATCGATGGCCAGGTCCTGGCACGAGTCGACACCATAGAACTCGAAGGGGCAGTTGGCATCTGCCGAGGGGCTCGCGCCGTCGACGCCCTTGGCAGCCAGCGTGCCGCCGGCGGCAAAGTTCTCAAAGCGCATATTGCCGCAGGCAAGATCGAAGACGCGGACGGGATGCTCGATGGTGGCCACATCGAGCTGGTCGAGCGCTATGTCCATGGTGCGCACCCAGCCGGGCCAAGGAGCCTGGCGCGTATCGGAAAAGGAGGCGGAGTGCTCGCGATAGAACGTATTGTTGAGCTGGATGAGCGATGAGGCGAAATCGCGGTTCACGGCGCGGAACTCCCTCCGTTGGCGGTGCGGAATAAACAGTACGACCATACTACCGTTAACGCCGCAACGGGGACAACCGAGCTGCGGGTCATTGCTTTGTTTGGACACATTTCCGCAGCTCATATATGCCCGCAACCGCCGGTTGTCAAAAATCTCACTAGAATAGGTGGCATGCTTTTGGCGGTGGCGGATAGATTTTTAACTGTGCAAGGCGCCTTAAGAACAAAAACGGTCCGGCGGCACGGCTGGCATCACATAGGAGGAACCATGAATGTAGAAACTGCGCAGCGGCTCGCCGACCTTCGTCGCAGCAAGGGTTTTAGCCAAGAAGGGCTGGCGCGAAAGCTGGGGCTGTCGCGCCAGGCGGTCAGTAAATGGGAGCGTGCGGAGAGCTCGCCCGATACCGAGAACCTGATCTCGCTCGCAAAACTCTATGGCGTGAGTTTGGACGAGCTCCTCAATCCGAGCGATGAGATCGAGGACGATATCGAGTTTGAGAACGAGGACCGCGCCCGTCAGCGCGAGGCCGAGGCAGCGGAGCGTGCCCGCACCCATGAGGCGGCGGCGCGCGCTACCGAGGCGGCAACACAGGCGAGTGATGCTGCGGCCAAGGCGGCGCAAGCGGCAAGCTGGAGTGCACAGGCCGCCAATGCCGCTACGGCGCAGGCGACGAGTGGCACCGCGGTTGGCTCGACTCCGGTGAAGGGCCCGTTCCAGTCGTTCCCGTATTGGGCCGTGTGCTGGCTGCTGTTCTTTTTGTTGATGTTCCTGTTTGGTGCCGGCCCCTTTGCCGCACTGATCTTCTTTACGATTCCCATCTATCACTGGGTGGCACGTGCGCTCGATGGCGATTGGGCGCGTGGGGATATCCAGGTCGGCCCGGCACCGGTGACAGCTAGGGCTCAGAATGTTTCCGCTTCGGTTGATGCTGACGTGACTACCGCGGCCACCGCTGAGCCATGTGCCAAAGAGGGTGATGAATGATGAAGCTTTCGCATGAATCCAAGATACGCTTGGGTGTTGGCATCGGAGCGTTTGTGCTCATCATCGGGCTTGTCTTTGGCACTTCGCGGCTATTGGCTCATTCCGATATGGTGCGTACGACCGGTATTCTATCTGGCCATTTGTCTGATTTTGACGATATGTTTGACGAGGACGATTCCTTGAATAGCGGTAACTATTCTGCTCGGCCTCAGCAGCTTTCGAGCACGACTTTTGATGCCGATGAGTTCCGCTACCTCGATTTCGATATCGCTGCGGCTACGGTGGACGTCAAGGTTGTTGATGGCAACAAGGCTCGCGTTATCGAGCGGGGACGCGTTGCCAATGGTATGGATGCCTCCAAGGCCGCGACGCAGAACATCGCATCCGTCAAGGACTCGACGCTCAAGGTTTCTCAGTTTGGAAGTGATGACGGTAAGGCAATTGACCGCTCGGTTACGGTTGAGCTGCCGCGCCGTGTTGCCGAACATCTGAAGGGAGTCAACGCGCACGTGGGCTCGGGCGATCTGCAGATTGCCGGTGTCACCTGTGATGGTTTCGACCTTTTCCTGGGTGCGGGAGATGTAGAGTTTGCGGGCAGCGTGACTGATGCGCTTAGTGCAGAGGTCGGGTCGGGCGATGTAACGTTCGAGCTCTACCAGGCCCCCGCGAAGTCGATGGACGTGAGTGTGGGCTCGGGCGATGTGGAGATGACGGTTCCGAACTCTACGGGCTTTAAGGCGAGCCTCACCTTGGGCAGCGGCGACTTCGAGAGCGATTTCCTTCCGCTTGGCTACGACGGCGAGACCATTTTGAATCTTGAATTCGATAACGGGGATAAGTCTGCTGTGTATAGTTTTGAAGTCGATTCGGGCGACATGTCGTTTGATTCGGAGTAGTGGGGCAGACGAAAGCCTAGGCGAAGATATAGACGCGCTGTTTGATGAAGGCGCCGAAGCCGAGATCGGCTTCGGCGCCTTTGCCCTTACAATGGGGGCATGGAACAGATTATCTTGAACATACTCGAGGCTCTGCGTCGCGGCGAGACCGTGGACGACAAGGTGCTCGTCAAACTGATACATGCCGAGGCGCGCCGTGAGGGTGCCGACAAACGCGATTTGGCCAAGCGCCGTCTGCTGTCGTTCTACCAGCGGGTTAAACGTGAGGAGCCAGCTCGTTGGGCTGGGTGGAATGTCGATGCCGAGCTGGAACGTCAACTGCTGCAGGTGCTGCGTATGAAGCCTCGTCGCACGGCTTCGGGCGTGGCAACCATTACCGTCATCACCAAGCCGTGGCCGTGCTCGGGCGATTGCCTGTTTTGCCCCAACGATCTGCGCATGCCCAAAAGCTATTTACATGCCGAGCCGGCGTGTGCCCGTGCAGAGCAAAACTGCTTCGATCCATATCTGCAGGTGAGTGCTCGTCTGACGGCACTTTCGCAGATGGGGCATGCGACCGACAAGATTGAGCTCATCGTGCTCGGTGGCACCTGGAGTGACTATCCGCAAGGCTATCAGACGTGGTTTATGTCGGAGCTCTTCCGTGCGCTCAACGACGATGCCGTCGCCGGTGTGGCGGCTAATCCCATGCTGGCGCGCCCGGGTATTAGCCGTGCCGAGGCGGGGCGCCTGCTCGATGACGCTCCTGCCGACGCTCTGCCGCCGGTGGTGGCGGAGCGTCGCGAGCACTATCGGGCCGCCGGCATTGCGATCGATGAGGCCGAGCTTACAGCCGGCGTTGCCAACGAGCAGGGACGTGTGGATGCTGCCGTGGGTGGCTATAACCGCGCGGTGCGTCGTCTGTACGGCCCCGGTACGCCGTGGGGCGAGGCCGCCGAGTGGCAGACGGCAACGATGGAGGAGCTTGAGCGCCAACAACGCATCAACGAGACGGCGAAGCATCGCGTGGTGGGACTCGTTATCGAGACACGCCCCGATGCCGTGACGCCACAGGCGCTCACGCTCATTCGTCGTCTGGGCTGCACCAAGATTCAGATGGGCATCCAGAGCCTCGACCAGTATCTGCTTGACATTAACGAACGTCGTATCACGGTGGCTCAGATCGAGCGAGCGTTTTCGCTCGCGCGCCTATTTGGCTTTAAGATCCACGCGCACTTTATGCTCAACTTGCTGGGCGCCACGCCCGAGGGGGACAAGCGTGACTACGAGCGCTTTATGACCGAGGGCACCTTTATGCCCGACGAGGTCAAGGTCTACCCGTGCGCGCTCATCGAGGGCTCGCGTCTGGTGGGCTGTTACGAGCGTGGCGAGTGGCGCCCCTATACCGAGGACGAGCTGCTCGATGTGTTGGCCGACGACATCGTGGTGACGCCGGCGTTCTGCCGCATCAGCCGCATGATCCGCGACTTTAGCTCCGATGACATCATGGTGGGCAACAAGAAACCCAACCTGCGCCAGCTCGTTGAGAACCGCCTGGCTGCTCGGGGTGACGGTGCGACAGTGCGTGAGATTCGCTATCGCGAGATTAGCACGGCGGGCGCCGACTTGCATGAGCTGACCCTTGACGAGGAAGTGGCGTACGAGACGCCGGTGACGCGCGAGCGCTTTTTGCAGTGGGTGACGCCGCAGGGCAAGATCGCGGGCTTTTTGCGTCTGTCTCTGCCCGATCGTGCTTTTGTTGCCGCGCATGCGGACGAGTTGCCGACGACACCGGACGAGGCGATGATTCGCGAGGTGCACGTGTATGGCATGGCGGCACGCGTGGGTGACCAGGGCCAGGCGGCGCAGCATCACGGGTTGGGGCGTTTGCTCGTGGAGTGTGCGTGCCATATTGCTCGGGACGCGGGCTATGCGCGCATCAACGTGATCAGCGCGATTGGTACGCGCGAGTACTATCGCCATTTGGGTTTTTACGACCATGGACTCTATCTGCAAAAGGAGCTCTAGATGAACAAGCCAAGTGTTTCTGCTGGCGTCGTTGCCGGCGTTGCTCTGGGAGCCGCGGCGCTTGGTGCGGCCGCTGTCGCTGTTCGTGCTGCCTGTCTGCAGGTTGCGCGAACCCGCAATGGGTTGGCGCGTGTGAAACGCGTGCGCGATGAGCGCGGCGATGAGATTCGCGTGTTGGTGCAAGGCGGCGTCTACCAAAGCGCAAGCTACGTTGGCGAGCGTTGGGCGGAGCCCGTCTTTGCGTACTATCGTGCGTTTGACGACGTGTTTGAGGCCGAGGGCGCAATGCGCGACGCTTATGGTCACGGCATCGACCGCATGCTTATGCTGGGCGGCGGCGGGTTTGCTTATCCTAAGTTCGCCCTGATGTCGCACGAGGGCTTGCGCATGGACGTCATCGAGTATGACGGAGAGATTACGCGCCTGGCGCGCCGCTGGTTCTACCTAGACGAGCTGGAGCGCGCGGCGGGCGATCGCCTGCGGGTGATAACCGCTGAGGCTCGCTCGTATTTGGGTGTGACGAGTGTTGGTCATCGTTGCTACGACGTGGTCGTGAGCGATTGCTTTGGCGGCGCCGAACCCGTACGCGAGCTGGCAACGGTTGAGGCGTTGCGGTTAGTGCGGGGCAGCCTAAATGTCGGTGGCGTCTACGTTGCCAATGTCGTGAGCGCAAACGAGGGGAGCGACGTGACGTTCCTGCGCGATTGCGCTGCCACGGCACTCGATGTATTCGCTCACGCCTGGGTGGTCCCATGTGGCGATACGGAGTTCGGCGGCGAGGAAAACTACCTGCTCATCGCCAGCGACGGCGACTACGCCTTTGCCGAAGCCGTGCCCTTCGACGCTGACTTTCTCGGCGCTGCCCTCCACGACTAGCGCGTCTCCCTGCGACCAGTCTGTTTATGACGGGGCTCCTTTAGCCACTCCTTGGTCATGCCAAAGTAGCTCAACAAGCCCCGTGCCGAAAAGACCGGTTTTATGTATGGTCGCGCCAGCTGCGGACACGCTGCTTCATGTCTTCGATGTCGAGCACGCCTTCGGCAAAGCCTTTGCGCACGAGCTCTTCTGGAACGAATTCGTCGTACCGATCAAAGTAAGGCACCTCGCCGGGATAGACGAGGTCGATGGGGTCGAAGTCTTTCTCGGCTTCGGCGGCGAGCACTTCAAAGAACGTCTCCTCGTCGGCCTTCATCTTAAACTGCATAAAGTACGGGCGTGACGGGTCGAGTCCGCGAAGGCCCAACTCAGCGGCGCATTTAATCTTGAGCATGCGCTCGAGCGCCAAAAAGGCGTAGCTGCCCAACCAGGGGAAGAGCACCCAGGTGTCGCCACCCAGGTTGATGAGCGGCTTAGTTCCCGCGCCCGAAATCTCGGCCGTATGGCGAGCCTGCGCCAGACGGGCCCGCGCGTTACCCATCAGGTACGGATACGCCGCGTGCTCGTTGAGCGCCTTGCGCATACGCTCGAGTACGTGTGTATTGATGTCGCCGGGGCAGTCGCCAAAGTAGGCCGGCACCCGGCCCTTGACCTGCGTGGCAAAGACGGTGTGACGCTTCCAGTCCACTTCCTCGACAATCCAGCAATGGCCGGCGATGGCAATGCGCTCACCGGGCGGGGGCGGGTTGACAATCGTGCCCAGCTCGGCCGATTCGCTGCGAACGGTGAACTCCTCGTTTTCCTGGAACACGGCGTAGAACTTAAAGTTGTTGATGATGCGCTCGCCCGCGAGACCCACGATGAGCCCGCCGCCCTCGGTGACTTGGATATGGTCGATCTTAATGAGGTGACGCAGCAACACGCGATAGTCATCGGCCGAGATGCGATGGAAATAGCTGAGTGTGAGCACGCGCTGGGCAAGCTCTGCCGGCGTGAGTTCGCCGGTGCTGGCAAGCGTCGACATAGTCTGGTGGTAGAGCAGGCTGTAGGGGAGTCGATCGAGCTCGGGCGGCTCGACCCACTTTTCCTCGCGATAGAGTTGTACGAGCGCGATGCCCTGCAGGAGCTTCCACGGAATGGTCTCGGGCATCATCGTGCGCGGCTCGGGTTCCTCCTCGCGCATGACAAACCACATCTCGGGCGGAAGATCGCGGCGCCCCGTGCGGCCCATTCGCTGCAAAAAGGAGCTGACGGTAAACGGCGCGTCGATCTGAAACGCACGCTCCAGACGGCCGATATCGATACCGAGTTCCAGCGTGGAGGTGGTGACGGTTGTCTGTGCCTGCTCCTCATCGCGCATGAGTTCCTCGGCCGTTTCGCGCAGCGATGCCGAAAGATTGCCATGGTGGATGAGAAAACGGTCGGGCTCGTGCCGGCTCTCGCAGTAGCTGCGCAGCATGGAGCACACGGCCTCTGCCTCCTCGCGCGAGTTGGCAAAGACCAGGCACTTGCGCCCGCGGGTGTGTTCAAAGATATAGCCCATGCCGGGATCGGCGTTTTCGGGCGCGGTGTCGGTGGGGTTGAGGAGCGCCTGCTCATCGGCCCGGGGGATATCGACTTCGCCCTCGGGGGCCGAAGAAGTGCGACGGTCTTTGGGAGCGGCCTTGCCCCGTGCCCGCTCACGACGTTGACGGCGTTCCTCCTGTGTAAGCTGTCCGCTGTGGCGCACGTCTTGGGCGCCAGCCGGCAGCGCCGCGGGCGCCGCCGGCTCAATACGCTCGCAAGCAAGCATCTCGGCTTCTTGTGGACCCGTGCTCTCGAATCCCCGCTGCTGTGCCTGGGGACCCGAGTTGTAGAAGTGCTCCATGGAGATGCGCCACACGCGGCGCGGTTCCTCAAAGCGGGGGATGATGCAATCGCGTCCTGTTCCCTGTGAGAGAAAGGCGCCCGTGCGCTCGGGGTCGCCGATGGTGGCAGAAAGGCCGATGCGGCGGGGCTGCACGCCCGCCATGCGCGAGAGGCGCTCGATAAGGCAGAGCGTCTGACCGCCGCGGTCGCCGCGCATGAGCGAATGAACCTCGTCGATAACCACATAGCGCAGGTCGCAGAACATACGAGGGATTGCCATGTGCTTATGGATCAGGAGCGCCTCGAGCGACTCGGGCGTAATCTGCAAGATACCGCTCGGTTTTTTGATGAGCTTAGCCTTGTGCGACTGCGAAACATCGCCATGCCAGTGCCAGACGGGGATATCGGCCTCTTCGCACAGGTCGTTGAGGCGGACGAACTGATCATTGATGAGTGCCTTGAGGGGGCCGATGTAGAGGGCGCCAACGCTCGCGGGCGGGTTCTCCCAAAACTCGGTCAGGATGGGAAAGAAGGCTGCCTCGGTTTTGCCGGAAGCCGTGGATGCCGTCAGGAGCACATTGTCCTGAGTGTTAAAGATGGCATCAGCTGCTGCAACCTGGATGGAGCGTAGACTCTCCCAATCGTGGGAGTAGATGAAGTCTTGGATAAACGGGGCGTAGCGGTCAAAGGCGTTCACGGGGCCTCCTTTCAAAAACGAATCTCTCAACGCGGTGGGCAGTGGCTTGCTGCATTACTGCCTCGACGTTTGCCCAGATAAAACCAGCCAAAATAAACCTGTCCCTTTTTGGCAGGTTAGATGGTGAATTCGGCGAAGTTGCGGTCGCCGCCTGCGGTGCCGGCGTCGCCTGTTGCGGCTGCCGGCGCCAGCGCGTCGCCGCCGACGCTTTGCAGCAACTCGGCCACATTTGCATCGGGGTTCTGACACAGGATATCGAGCAGCTCGATAAAGTCACGAATGACCTCACGGGGCGTCAGGTGCGTATCGGCTCCCACGCGGCCAAACTCAATCTTGAGAAAGTTCACCAAGTCGTTCTCGGTAAGCGTGGGCGTCCAGCCAAAGTAGCCGGCATGGATCTGCATGAGCTTTTCGATGAGCACCAGCAGCTCCTCGTAGGTGAGCGGCTGCAGGCGGATGATGGGCGCGAGCATGTCTTTGAGATCATCTCGTGCAAAGCGACCCTGAGCGAGTCGGCTGCGCAGAGCTTCGTAGGAGAACACGCCGCGGCGGCGGTCTTCGATGGAGGTTGGCGTGCCGCCCATGATCATGCCCAGGTACTGCGCCTTGCCCTGGAGCGTGTCGTTGTACATAGTCAGGATCTTCTCGTAGTTGTATTGGCGCGTGATCGCGTTGGGAATCTTGTACAGATTCACGAGTTCGTCGATGAGCACCAGCATGCCCTTGTATCCGCTGCAGACCAAAAAGCGTGCAATGAGCTTAACGTAGTCGTACCAGTCGTCATCGCTGATGATGGTCGAGGAGCCCAGCTCAGCGCGTGCCTCGCTCTTGGTGCGGTACTCGCCGCGAATCCATTTGGTCACGCGGCTCATAGCCTCTTCATCGCCCTCGGATACGGCCATGCGATAGCGGCGGAGCATGCGGGTGAAGTCGAAGCCGTGGACCATCTCCTCGAGCGGGGCCAGTTGGGCATTGACGACCGACTCGTCGACGTCGGCACACGAGGCGACCCAACGATCCAGGATAAGGTTGAGCGCACCGCCCTCGGGGCGCGTTTTAGTCGATATATTGCGGATGAGCTCGCGGTAGGTGGCAAGGCCCTGTCCCTGACCGCCCTGCAGGCGGCGCTCGGGCGACAGGTCGGCATCAGCGACGACGAATCCCTCGCCCATGGCGTGCGTGCGGATGGTCTGGAGCAAAAAGCTCTTGCCGGCGCCGTAACGACCGACCAGAAAGCGGAAGCTCGCGCCACCGTCGGCGATGAGACTCAGATCGGTGAGCAGGGCGCGGATCTCGACCTCGCGCCCTACGGTGATGTAAGGAAGGCCGATGCGCGGGACCACGCCGCCCTTGAGCGAGTTGAGAATGACGGCAGCGACGCGCTTGGGCACGCGAGGTGCTGCGGATGCGGTATCACTCATGGTCTAGGTATCCTCTCACGTCTGCTTCGTAGTCCTCGATAATCTGCGGCCCTGCCGCGCTAAATTCAATTACGGTGTCGCCTACCAGGTCAAAGAGCGCCTCGTTGATGGTATCGACGAGCATGTCCTCGCTCTGCTTCGATTGCACTACCGCCAATGTCGCTTGCGCTGCGTTTTGCTCGAGCAGCGCGCGAAGGAAGGCATCTGCGGCGGGCGCGAGTTCGGTTGCGGTGCCAGCGGGTGCAGTCGATACGACCGCTGGCGTCGGTGCGAGGAGCGGTGCCACGACGCCAAACTGTTCGGTGGAAATGGTTGGCTCGTCGGCTTTGTTGCGCTCCGTAGGCGCCGCGATCGGCTCGCCCATCACGTCGGTCGCAGGCTTGGCTTCCGGTTGCTCGGATTCCGCCGTATCGACCTCTGTGGGCACATCGTCCTCGCGCTCTTCGTCGATTAAAAGTGCTTCGCGCGTTTGCGCAGCGGCGCTCCGAATGTGCCCCAGCTGAGTCAGGTCGATATCGATCTTGACGGGCTGGTGTGCGGCGTCCCACGAAAGCCATGCCACAATCTCGTCATCGATAATCTTGGCCAGATATTTGGGGACCTTTTCTTCCTTAAGGGGATGGGCGGGGTCCAGCGCCAGGCGCAGGCGTTGGTCGCAGGCGCGCATCATTTCACCGAGCTTGCTGCTCTTTTGCCTACTACCATGGATACGCATACATTCCCAAAAGCCGTTTTGGCAACGGTAGATATGGATGGGATCCAGGCGGTATTCGCAGTTCTCGTGGCGCTCGGGCGCAAAGAATACGGCCGAGGCAAACATGGTGTAGGGCATGGCCGTCTCCTCCCCAAACAAGCTCGCTACGATGCCGGTCTTTCGATGCGTGTCATAGTAGCGCGCCATGCGGACATACGCGGCGCATGCCACGTGGCGCAGATCGCGGTGGTGGCTGCGGTCGAGCCGCGAGTTACTTAGGTTGTACGTGGAGAGGGCGTTGATGGCGGCCATGAGTCGCTCCTCGCGCACCTCATCGGGCGGAAGGGGGAGCGTGGGCTCGGAGGTTTTGCGACGTTTGGGGGTCTGGTCGGACGGTGCCGGTGCCGGTACAAGGTCTCGTGCCGCGCGCCGCAGCTCGATAAGGGCGTTATCGAACATGACGGTTTTAGAGTCGCGGAGCAGCTTGGGGTCGAGCCCATGGAATACGGCGTAATCCTGCAACCACACGCGTGCAAACCGATCAATGCCGGGCTCGAAGGCGCGATAGACATCCCAAAAGGCCTTGATCTTGTTAAAACCGTCGAGCGGGTCATCTACGCCAATGCCGCAAATCAGCTCATAGAGATACAGAAAGGCAAAGGACGTAGACGTTTCCTCGACGGTTCCGCGGCGCACTTGGGCACGCCAGGTAAAGTAGCCGCGCAGCTGCCGGTCGCTCATGGCGTTGTAGGTGGGAAAGTACGACTTAAAGGTGCCGTTGTAGGGACAGTCGTCCTCAAAGTCGGCCATCAGCAGGCCCTGGCGGTAAAAAAGCTCGGCTTCCGAAAGCCAGCGGCCCGCACCGCCCTTGGGGTCATCCTGCCAGCGCGATATCTCGCGCATTTTACGGTACTGGTCGGGGAGGAAATTCTGCATCTGTCGGCCGGTTTTGAGAATCGGCTCGTCTGCGTAGATTTCGTTTGAGAAGCGGGTGGACTGATGGGTCCGGGCCTCGGCCATAATGCGCTCGATGAGCATCTTGATGTCCTGGTCGGCCACCGCTTCTCCTCTCCTAACGCAGCTACGGTGACCTCATATCATAGCACAGCATCAAACAGATGTTCGAGATACCGCTGCGTTGATAGATTTAGAACAGGAGGGCGTAGATGACGGCGATGACGACGGAAGGGAGCATATTGGCCGTGCGGAAGGTCTGAGGACGGATGAGGTTGACGCCGACGCAGAAGATGAGCATGGAGCCTACGAGCGAAAGGCTGTCGAGGGCTGCCGTGGTCATGATGGGGGAGAGCGCGCCGGCAAACAACGTGATCGTCCCCTGGAACACGGCGACGGGCAGGGCGGAGAAAATGCAGCCGCGGCCAAGCGACGCCGTCATGGTGCAGACGATGATGCAGTCCAATGCGCCTTTCAAGGCAAGCGTTGACCAGTCACCGAGCAGACCGTCCTGGATTGATCCCACGATAGCCATGGCACCGATGCAGACGGTCAGCGATGTCGAGACAAAAGCGTTGGTGAACTCGTTATCGCCCTCACTGCCAGTCTTGCGCTTGAGCCATTCGCCAAGGTTCTCGATGGCGGCCTCCAAGTTGATGGCCTCGCCGATGAGCGAACCGAGCGCAAATGAGACGATGAGCATGGTGGTACCGGTGGTCGCTAGCGCCTTTCCATCGATGATGAGCATCTTTTGCATGGTGCCGCCCAGGCCGATAAACAGGACGCACAGCCCCGATGCTTTCATGAGCGTGTCTTGGATGCGCGGTGTAATGAAGCGGCCGCCCGCTAATCCCAAAAGACCGCCCGCAACTAAAAGCACAACGTTGATGATTGTTCCCAAGCCCGGCATGAGCCCTCCTGTATTGATGCCAACGTGGCAATCGTAGCAGAACGAAATGCGAGGCACATCGCGACTCATCTAATACGTTATATAAGTGGTGTTAGGAATGATGCGCAGCATTTAAGCCTCAGGTGGTTGTCGGGACATAGGGATAGTATTCAAAGCGCAGTGTCATAAGCCGCTGCGGGAATTCAATAGCCGCGGCGATGATATTGGCATCGCGGGCACGATCAAACCCTTCGAGTTCGATCTGATACGAGACGTCTTGCATAATGTCCAGACGCCGCCAGGCTAGGAGTGTGTCGCCATCGAATTCCAAGGTCTTGCCTCCATCTGGAGCAACGGCGTATAGACGCAGCTTGGCGGTGGTTGCAGGGTCGACAACCGTGACCTTTTTAATTTCGTTTCGAGTATTCTTGGCGCCCAACAAGGTGAGCAGTGTTGGGGCCACGACCTCGCCCGATGGCAAAAAGACGACTTCGATGGATTCGGGAAATGCGATGATGGCCGACTTGCGGACGGGTTGATTGGCGGCGGCAACTTCGATGTTCGCAGCGTCGATGACCTCTGTGTGGTCGAGCGCGGCAAGCACGCAGCAGTTACCTTCATCGATCTCTTGAGGATCAGCAAGCCCCAGACTGTCCGCGAGTTCGGAATCGTTTGGATCGGTAGCGGGTTCATTCGGTGCTTCGAGAGAAGCTGGGACGCTGTTTGTCGGCGACGGCGTGTCGCCCGCACCTGCTTCTTTGTCCGCGCTCTCTTCTTGTATGGTTGCGTTGATGGGTTCGTCGTTTGGGGGGAGCGTCTTGGCGTCAAACGCGGAGGGGAGAATTCCGATAGCTCCGGATCCGTTCCACTCCATTTCGAGAAGCGCCGGGTCGGCAAGAATGCGTTGCCTGCTTTGCGCGTGGGAATCGATTTCAAAAGGACCTGCCTCTATCCCTCGTGTAAGGCTGAGTGATCCGGCTGGCTTCTCGAAATGAGCGTCTGTGTCTTTGGTACTGACGGCGTAGAACAGCAGGGACGCTTCTCCCGCCGCGATGGCATCGGTGCCGGCTTTGGTCAGCCGCAATGATGCCGTGAATGAGAGGGTGGGCTGCGCATCGTCTGCATTCGCGGCGGCGCAGCCCAGACATATACCGCCTCCTTTCTCAAAAAACGTACCGTCGAAGGCGGCCTTCGCTCCGTTCGCCGAGTCATCGACCGAAGCGATGTCGATGCGCAGCTCTAAATTGCATGGATCGCCATCTGCATCGAGCACAGCCGAGCGCCACGTGCAGACGGCGCACCCCGCCCGGGAGCCGTTTGCCTTGTTCGAACGATCGATATCCACGACTATCGAGCCGTCCGTATTACGACGAAGACATCCCGAGGTCGAGATTGCGGCCTGTGCGATCGAAAAACGCTTGCACGCAATGGCGCTCGATGGATTTGGTGCGGAACTTAGGGCTGCTGGTAAGGAGTCTGCCATGACGGGAGCCGCCCAAGCGGCGACAGACGTTCCGGTTGCGAGCGCGCCGCAGAGTGCGACGACGGGCAAAAGGTTCTTCGATGCCATGGGGTCTCCTTAGCTAATTTAGTGCGGCCTGTCCGTGTTTTGTTTCTGGCTGCGTTTGATGTGCAGACCGAGGCCGGCGGTTCCCGCGCCTGCTGCTGTGGCGCCTGCTGCCAAGAGCCATCGTCTGTCGCCTGTCTGCGCCAACGGTTCCTCGCGGTCGCCGCGGTCGAGCTCCGAGAGGTCGACCGTCACTTGCGTGGCGGCCTGCGCCTGTTCTTGCTGGGCAAAGGCCATGGCTGGCCCAAACGCTAGGATGCTGACGGCGGCGGCCAGGGCGACGGCCTTATGCCGTGTGCGCACCGGGCTCGACCGTCCAGGTGATCGTTGCAACCTGATCGCCTTCGCCGGTTACGCGGAAGATGTCGCGCGTGACGCGGGCGACGTTTCCGCTTGTCTTGAGCTTAATTTTGTCCGTGCCGCCGGCAATGCCCTGGTAGCCCATGTCGAAGGCTGCGTTCTTGGAAAGATCGAGGCCCGTCTCCTGCATTGCGGCGCTGGCGTTTTGGAGTGCGCCGTCGGGGCCGACCTTAAAGTCGATGGAGTTCTGTGCGGTTCCGGCCTTGGCGTCGGCGGCAATGGTCCAGGTGTTCATGGCGTCGATCTTCATGTTGGTGACATGGATGCCGTAGGCCGAATGATTGTCGATGGTGGTCGCGTCTTCTGAGGGGCCCTGAAGCGTGCCGTCGGCCTTGGCGACGAAGGGAATAACCGTCGGAACTTTGAACTCAACGTTGTCGATCTCGGTCCTGACCATTACTTTCGTGGTTCCAACGCGCCCGGCTGCCATAGCTGGCGTCGGGACGGCGCCCATTGCGAGCGCGAGCGCGAGCCCTGCGCCCACGACGAGCGCTCTGGCTCCGTTCATGTTCCTGGTGATGTCCATGGTCGTTCCTTTCTATTCGCCGCGGGCCGTCCCCGCGATGATTGGACGAATGCTGGTGAATTGCGTGCGGTGTCGCGTCGACCGGAAAAGCTAGTTCTCGGTTTGCTCAACCCGCACCTTGACACGTGTCGGATTGCCGTGGCTGTCGAGGGTCTTGGCATCGAGTGCCTGGATCTCGATGTACGCCTCGCCTTCTTTGATGTCGCCGGCGGGGCACGTCTCGATTGTCTTGCCGGTCTCGACCACACCGGATTCGTACATGGTCTCGTCGTTTTGGATGACGCGGAATCGCTGGGGAAATTTATTGTCTTGGACGTTTTGCACGTTGACGCGCAGCTTGCCGTCCTCCTGCAGCTGAGCGACCGGTGCGACCGAAATCGTCATCATGTTGTCGCGGACTATGGCGTCGAGCTCATCTTGGATTTCCTGACGCGTTTTGCCCTCGGCCGTCGTAACCGAAGCGCCCGCCTCGGGTACGGGCTGCGACTGCCAAGCGTATAGTCCTACGGCGACAAGGGCACAGACGATGGCCAAGCAGGCAACGACGAGTTTCTTGCGACGACCCAGGCCTGCAAAGTGGGGTGGCTTCTTCGCGCTCATGCGGCATCCTTGGCGGTATAGATGCGCGCAAAGGTGGACGGGTTCGCTCCAAAGAGCATGTGAAGTATCAGGCGGCGTGAGTAGACAAGCTCGTCGAAGTCGGGAGGGAGCTCGATGTCGTGGATATGCGCGATGCGGTGGGCGAGCGCCGAGAACGACTCGGGGTCGCAGATCACATCGGCGGTAACGTGGTAGACCGTCGTATCGGGGAATGCCTCTTCGTCGAAAGGCAGGAGATGGGGATCGTCGTCGACTTCGATGGCGATGCCGTACTGGGGCCAGTAATATGCCATGGGAACCTCCCTGCTTCTGGGGCCAAAACTTCTGTCGGTTTTGGCTGTCGATGCCGACCGTATCAGCCGTTACTTGACCAATTGCTGACCAAATGCTTGACGGATTGGCGTCTCCGCAGGTAAAAGGCGGCAAAAAATACTCCAACTTTTTTCGAGCGGCAATCGCGCGGTCAGTGACGGCGGGGCCATATGTGTTAAAAGCATCGTCTGCCGAGGAAATCCAGCCGCTCGCCGAATTGCACGAACGTAAAAATCGCCAATTATGGAGACGGTCTCGAACACGTCGACGAAACGATGCGGTAACATCTCCCTGCAAACACTGTAGTTAGCTAAAGGGGGAGTTCGCGTGTCTGTAACCATCAAACCCTTCACCGACGAGTTCGAAGAGTATGGCCGCGATGAATCTCGCGCATCGGGCGAAGCATCGAGCATCTCGTTTCCGACAACGGAAGACGAGGTCCGTGCCATTTTGGAAAAGCTCCATGCCGAGCGTGTCCCGGTAACGGTTCAGGGCGCCCGAACCGGCCTTGCCGCCGGTGCCGTGCCCCACGGCGGGCATATCCTCAATACTTCCCGTATGAATCGCTACTTGGGCCTTCGCCGCGATGAACAAGGCCAATTTTTGCTGCGCGTGGAGCCGGGCGTTGTGCTCTCGGAGCTGCGCAAGCAGCTGAGCAAGAAGGTGCTGCCGACCGCTGGTTGGGACCAGGCATCGCTTAAGGCCTACGATGAGTTTCAAGAGGCCCCCGAGCAGTTCTTTCCCACCGATCCCACCGAGGCGTCTGCCTGTCTGGGCGGCATGGCGGCATGTAACGCCTCCGGTGCCCGCAGCTACGCCTACGGCCCCATGCGCCCGCATATCACGGGACTCCACGTCGCGCTGGCTGATGGCGATTTGCTTGAGCTTCAGCGCGGCGAGGCTTTTGCCCAGGGCCGCCGCCTGTCGCTCGTGACGGCAGTGGGCCGTGCACTCGAGCTTGACCTTCCCGACTACACCATGCCCAAGACCAAAAATGCTTCGGGCTATTTCGTTGCTGACGATATGGATGCCATCGAATTGTTTATCGGTGCGTGTGGCACAATCGGCGTCATCACCGAGCTCGAGATTGCCCTGCAGGCGGCACCGGCGGTCGTTTGGGGTGTGAGCTGCTTTTTCGATAGCGAAGACAAGGCCGTGTCCTTCACCGATTCCGTGCGCCCCGTCCTGTCCCACGCGGCCGCCATCGAGTATTTCGATGCGGGCGCCCTGGATATCCTACGTCGCCAGCGCGAGCAGTCGACGGCGTTTGCCTCGCTGCCGGCGCTCGACAAAGAGGCCAAGGTCTGTGTCTACGTGGAGCTCGACTGCGACGACGAAGTTCAGGCGACTGAGGAGCTGTATCACTTGGGGTGGGTACTGGAGCTTGCGGGTGGCCGCGACGACGCGACCTGGGTCGCGCGCACCGAGGTCGATCGCGAATGCCAGCGGTTCTTCCGCCATGCGGTGCCCGAGAGCGTCAACATGCTCATCGACGAGCGTCGCCGCACGGATCCCGCCATCACCAAACTGGGCTCGGACATGTCGGTGCCCAATGCACGCTTGGCCGATGTCATCGCCCTTTATCGCCGCACGTTGGCCGAAAGTGGGCTTGAATCTGCCGCCTGGGGGCACATCGGTAACAACCATCTGCATGTGAACATTCTGCCGCGCGATGCGCAGGAATACCGCCGCGGCGGAGAACTCTTTGCCCGGTGGGCTTCCGAGGTCACGGTCATGGGCGGCGCCGTCTCCGCCGAACACGGTGTCGGCAAGATCAAGGCGGGCTTCTTGGAGACGATGTACGGTCACGAGGCCATGGTCGAGTCGGCACGGTTTAAGCTCCAGCTCGATCCTGCCGGGCAGCTGGGCCGCGGTAACCTGTTTTCGGAGAAGCTCTTGGATGAGCTCGTCCAGAAAGGGGGCGCGTGAAGATGAGCGATTTCCATATGGTGGTGTGCGTCAAGGCCGTGCCGGGAAGCACCGAGGTCAAGATGGACCCCAAGACCAATACCATCGTGCGCGATGGCAAACAGGCGGTCATTAATCCCTTTGACGCGAGCGCTTTGGAATGCGCGCTGGCGCTGAAGGACGACTTTATCGGCTTTGGCATGGATGTGCGCGTGACGGTGGTGTCGATGGGCATCCCCGCGACCGAGTCGCTGCTGCGCGACTGCATCGCCCGAGGCGCCGACGACGCGCTGCTGCTGACCGATCGCGCCTTTGCAGGTGCCGATACCCTGGCAACCACCTATGCCCTCAAGTGCGGCATCGAGGCGCTCGACGAGGACTTCGACCTGCTCATCTGCGGCAAGATGGCGGTGGATGGCGATACGGCCCAGATTGGTCCCGAGCTTGCCGGTGCCTTTGATATTCCCTGCGTGACCGACGTGAGCTGCGTGCAGAGCGCGGGCTTTACGACCTGTGGCTCGCTGGCGCTCGTTCACGGATGCGATGCCGGCGAGGAGACGGTGTACCTTGAGATGCCGTGCGCGATGACGACTGCCAAGGAGATTGGCCAGTTGCGTATGCCGAGTATTGCCGGTATCCGCGCGGCGGAGGAGGCGGACGTGCGCGTGGTCAGTGCCGCCGACGTGAACGCCGACCCCGCGCGTTGCGGTCTTGCCGGGTCGCCGACACAGGTCGTGCGCTCGTTTGTGCCCGACCGTGACCAAACGTGCGAGGCCGTTGACGGAACGGCGTCCGAGCAGGCGGCAAAACTTGCCAAGATCATCGAGGGGATGGCATAGATGAGCGGACTGATTATCGATAGCGAAGCCTGTATCGGCTGCGGTCGCTGCGTTCGCGCCTGCGCCTCGGGCGGCATTGTGGTGGAGGGCGAGCGTCCCAACCGATGCGCCCGCGTAACCGACGGCTGTATCCTATGCGGTGGGTGCGTCGACGCCTGCCCTGTCAACGCTATCTCGATCGAGTGTGACGAGGCCGCTGGTGCGGTGGACCTTGATGCATATCGAGACATTTGGGTCTTCGTGCAGACCGACGAGCACGATACGGTGACTCCCGTTGCCTATGAGCTTATGGGCAAGGGACGCGAGCTTGCCGATGCTCGCGGCTGCCGTCTGGTGGCACTGGTCGGCATGAGCCCCGAGGGCTCGCTCGGGGACCTGGAGCATCTGGTTTGCGCGGGCGCCGACGAAGTCCTGGCCTGTCGCGACGAGCGCCTGCGCCAAAACGATGCGGAGGTCTACGCCCGCTTGATCTGCGATTTGGTAGCCGAACGCAAACCCGAGGCCATCCTATACGGTGCGACCGCTTTTGGTCGCGAACTGGCACCCGGCGTTGCCGTGCGTTTGCAGACGGGCCTTACGGCTGACTGCACCGTACTTTCGATGGATACAGAGACGGGACTGCTGCAACAGACGCGTCCGGCGTTTGGCGGCAACCTGATGGCCACCATCATTTGCCCCAACCACCGTCCGCAGATGGCAACGGTGCGCCCCGGTATCTTTAAGGCTCCCGACTTCGACTACGGCCGCTCTGGCACGATCACCCAGATATCGCTTGCGGATGATGCTAAGGCTCGTGTCGAGATCTCGATTCCCGCCGAGGAGTGGGGACAGCAGCCCTCGATCGCCAATGCCGAGCGCCTGGTCGTGGTGGGTCGCGGCATTGGTTCCAAGAAAAACCTGCCGTTGATGCGAAGGCTCGCCGAGGCTCTGGGTGCCGAGCTTGGCTGCACGCGCCCTGTCGTGGAGGCCGGCTGGTTGGAGTATCGCCATCAGATTGGCCAGACGGGCGTATCGGTTTCGCCCAGGCTTCTCGTGAGTATCGGTGTTTCGGGCGCCATCCAACATCTTGCCGGCATCGGTGGGGCGGAGTGCATCATCGCCATCAACGAGGACCCGGATGCCCCCATTTTCGGTGCTGCCCAGTACAAGGTTGTTGGGGATGCCGTCGAGGTCGTCGAGGAGCTGCTGGCCCAGCTTGAGCGCTAGGCGCGCGCCAGCCAGTCGCGCATCTCGTCCTTTAGGCGGCTCCAAGTTGCCTGCGTGGCGGGGTCGGTAAAGGGCCGCGTAATGCCAAAGGGCGCGTCGAGCAGGCGGTGGATATCGCCCTGTTCGCGCGCCAGCGCGCGGCTTGCTGGATAGACGAGCTCAAACATAAAGCAGATAAGCCCCACCAAGAAGTCGGCGGGCTCATCGCGCTCATCGCGTGCGACGCAGCGGTGCTCGTCAAAGGCGGCAAGTGTCGGCGACGAGAAACGGCTGCCGAGAAACGTCTTCTCGTCCACCTTGAGGATAGTGTCGACAGTGCTGTCGGCGATGGTGCGCATAATGTCGATCTTGTCGCCATCGCGCACGATATCGCAGAAGCTCCGCGTGCGCTCGTCGAGCTGCGCGGGTAGACGGAAATCGCTGTGATAGGCAATGCTCGCTCGGATGAGCTCATCTTCTGCCGGGTCATCGATAAAGTCGCGGATGCTCGTTACGGCGGGTGCATCGGCGGGATTCTCGCCAAAGAGGACCTCGATGCCCAGCGCCGCATGGCTCATGCTCTCGGCGTCCTTAAAGGTGTCCCAGCGTCGCAGCTGCTCAAAGCGGCCCATATCGTGTAGCAGGCCGCAAAGCCATGCCAGGTCAATATCTTCTGACGACCAGCCCTGCTCGCGCGCTACGGCATCGCATGCCTCGGCCACGTGGTACGTATGCTCGATTTTGAGCGCGATGCGTGGGTTGGTGGCGTCGTAGGCATCGGTGTAGCTTTTGAAGGCCGCGCGCGCCCGGTCTCGATCGATAGCTGTCATAATGACTTCCTAAAAAGTTGTGTCTTTCGATCCGGTGGCAATTGTAGGTGAACTTTATTGCCACCGGTTGATATTTCTGCTGCGTTGCGAGGCGCGCTGCAGACGACTTACCAGAATGGGAGTGGCATGGTCCTTAGGATCTTTAAAATCGTCTGGCCAGTGATGCTTACCTATGTTGCAATAGGCGCGCCGTGCGGAATGATCATGGGGCAGACGGGAATGGAGCCCTGGATGGTCTTTGCTCTGAGCGGCACGTTTGTGACGGGCAGCGGCCAGTTTATGATCTGCAACCTGTGGCTGGCGGGCGTGCCTGCAGCATCGATCGTCGCGAGCGTCGCTGCCATCTCCTCGCGCTTTGCGCTTTACTCGGCATCGATCGCGCCGCATCTGACGGGTGCCTCGAAGCGTCAGACGCTGGCTGTTGCCGCGACACTTACCGAGGAGGCATATGGCATCTCGCTTGCCAGGTTGGTTGAAGGGGAGGATTGGGGCCCGCGCGAGTCCTTTGTGCTCAATGTGATCCTTATCGCAACATGGGGCGTATCGTGTACGATGGGCGCCATCGTCGGCGCCGTTGTCGATGTTCCCACCGCCATTGCAGCCTTTGTCTGCACCTCGCTCTTTATCTGCCTGCTCTTTTCGCAGCGGCTGTCGCGCAGCAACGTTGTCGCGGCGGTTTCGGGTGCGGTGTCCGTCGCCGTATGCAAGTTCTTGGGCCTCACGAATATTGCCGTGCCGGCAAGCGTCGTGGTCGGCATTGCCATTGCGCTGGCGTGCGATGCTGTATTTGACGGAAGAGGTGTCCGCGATGCCCGTTAACGAGTTCTTGGTTCTGTGGCTGTCGTCGTGGGCTGCTATCGCGTTCTTTCGCATCGCGCCGGCGTTCGCCTTGCGCGGGCGGACCCTGTCGCCCCGCATTACCGAGGCCCTGGGCTATATCCCGCCCGCTGCCTTTGCCGCGCTGGTCGCCAACGACTTGGTGAGTCCCGGCGCGTTCGACGCGGGGCTCTGGCCTGCCTTGGTTCCCTGGATTGCGGCCGCCGGCGTCGTGGTCGTGGCGGTCAAGACAAAATCGATGCTGTGGTGCTGCGTCTCGGGCATCGTACTCTATATCGTCTTGAGCCTTATATAGGGGTGGCGTCGCGGGCGCCGAATCTCGTTCCATCCCAACTTGTCGAATTTTTCACCGAGCTGGTCTATTTCTTCTGGTACCATGGTCAAACTTTACTGTAGCAAAGCGTGACGTGGGCTTTTGTACCCCGTCAGCGGAAATGGGGGTTTCATGGCACAGGAAGCGACCGCCAACGAGCAAAAGAAATTCAAGGTCCCGCGCATCCCGGGCGACATCATGATCTATCCGATGATCGTCGGTCTTTTGCTCAACACCTTCTGCCCGCAGGTTTTTGAGATCGGCGGCTTCTTTACGGCTGCCTGCCGCGGTGGCTCCAATACCATCGTCGCCGCGATCCTGCTGTTTGTGGGCGCCGGCATCAGCTTTAAGTCCACGCCGGGTGCCATCAAGACCGGTATCGTCGTGCTGATCCCCAAGCTGGTCGTCGCAGCGGCTCTCGGCCTGGGCGTAGCATATTTCTTTAACGACAACTTCCTGGGTCTGAGCTCCGTGTCTATCATCGGCGGCATTACGTTTTGCAACATGGCGCTCTATACGGGCATCATGGGCGAGTTCGGCGATGAGTCCGAGCGGGGCGCCGTCGGTATCCTGTTCTTTACGGCTGGCCCCGCCGTCACGATGATCATCCTCGGTGTTTCCGGCCTCGCCAACATTCCCATTGGCACCATTATCGGCTCCATCTTGCCACTCGTTATTGGCATGGTTCTGGGCAACCTGTTCCCGTTTATCAAGAACCTGCTGGTTCCCGGTGCCAATCCCGCGATTGCCGTCATCGGATTTCAGCTCGGTGCGTCCATGAGCCTGTCGAGCTTTATCACCGGCGGTATTTCTGGCATCTTGCTGGGTCTTGTCACGCTGTTTGTCGTCGGTCCCATCACCTTTGCGTTCGAGCGTCTGTGCGGCGGCAATGGCAAGGCCGCTGTGGCTTGCTCCACCATTGCCGGCACGGCTATGACCACACCGGTTGCCCTCGCCGAGGTCGCACCGCGCTACGCCGAGCTTGCGCCCACCGCGTACGCTCAGATCGCCACCGCCGTTATCATCACGGCGATCATGGCTCCGATTCTGACTGGCTGGGTCGATAAGAAGTTCTGCCACGGCGAAGAGGATCTGTCGGTCGAAGGCGTCGAGGCTATTGAGGAAGCCGTCGCGACCGACATCGACGGCGAGTAATCGTCGACGCGAGTCAATCAAGCCGGCGTGTGCAATTCGCGCCGTATGGGCGCCCGAACGAGAGCTGTCTTGCAGCAACGTTCGGGCGCTCTGCTATTATTCCCTTTACCCCTACGGAGTAAGGGGTGTTTATTGCCTAGACACGAATCGGGCGATTCTGACCACTTGGATATTGAAGGGATGGCGTCTAGTGGTTAAGGCACTCAAGATCGAGATATTCCTGCTATGCATGATTATTCTTATCGGGCTTGCCGTACGAAGCCGTCGCTCCCTGTTCTCGAGCACCCAGCAGCTTTTGTTTAGCATGCTGGGCTACACGTCTGCTGCCTACATTTTCTTCGATATGATCTGGACGCTCTCGGACGGCGTGAGCACTCCTGTAGGCATCACGGCCAACTGGATTTCCAACGCGGTTTCGTTTTCGCTGTTCGCCATCGCGTGCCTCATTTGGTTTTTCTATTCCGAGACGATGCAGGGCTCGCGGCTCCTGACCACGCCCTATAGGGTGGTACTTTTAACGTTGCCAACCGCATTGGTGGTCGTGTTGGCATTTACCAGCTACTGGACGCACACTATGTTCTATATCGATGCGCAGGGCGTATATCGTCGCGGAGCGCTTTATATGACTCAGCCTATCGTTAGCTACTGCTACGTCATATATACGTCCTTGCATGCCTTTATTCAGGCTCGAAAAGTCGAAAGCCTGCAAACGAAGGCCATCTATCGAACCTTGGCATTTTTCGCCATTCCGGCCCTGGTGGGCGGTACCTTTCAGGTTGTATTATCGGTGCCCGGCCTTTGTGTCGGCATAATGATTAGCATATTGCTACTCTACATCATCTACCAGGAGCACCTGATCTCGACCGACCCGTTGACTGGCCTTAACAATCGCAACCGTTTTGAGACCTATATGCTGTCGCTGTTCTCAAATGTGGATCAGGCCGAAGATGTGTATCTGCTTATGATGGACGCCGACGGCTTTAAGCAGATTAACGATCACTATGGACATGTGGAGGGCGACCATGCCCTCCAGGTCGTATCTGCTACGCTCAAAGAGGTCTGCTCGGCGTCTGGTGGCTTTATCGCACGTTATGGCGGCGATGAGTTCGTGGTGCTCCAAAAGGCGACGGCGGAGCAGGACATCATAAGCCTGTGTGCGGCAATCAACGATGAGCTCGCACGTGCCGACGTGCCGTATCTGCTGCGGATGTCCATCGGCTACGCACGGGTCGGCGACGGTGTCGATACCTGGCAAGACTTGCTTCGCGCTGCCGATGTGGAGCTCTACCGCGTCAAGGCCGAGAAAAAGAAAGCCGGCGTCCAGATACGCTAGAAAAAGGGGCGCACGCTTGCGTGCGTGGCGGCCCTCAGCTCACCGATGTACTCCAATAAGCTAAAGTGTGCGAACAACCTCTCTAAAAAGGTGAGCTCGCTAGGCCTTTTTAGGTTTGTTGACAATGATGATGCCGCCGCAGACCAAGAGCAGGGCAACGATGACGGTAACGGGGCTCGTGCCAGCACCCTCGCCGAGCAGCAACGTGCTCAGAGCTACGCCAAAGACCGGGTTCATAAAGCCAAAGACCGAAACGCGGCTGACGGGGTTGACGGCGAGCAGACGGGACCACAGCGAGTACGCGACGGCAGAAATAAGTGCCATATAAATGATGAGTGCGATAGCGGGGGCGATTGCGGTGGGGGATAACGTGCCGCCCATTAAAAACCCGATGGCGGTAAGGACCAGACCACCGACTAAAAACTGCCAGCCGGCGAGCAGGACGCCGTCATGCTCGCGCGAGAAGATACCGATGAGGCAGGTCGACAGGGCGCCCGCAACCGTGGAAGCCAAGATAAAGCCCTCGCCGTCGAGCGTAAAGCCAAAGGTGCCATCCGCGCCCGAAAGGTTGACGAGCGCGACACCGGCAAAGCCCAGCACGCAGCCGAGCACCTTGGCCACATCGAGCTTTTCGGTGCGAAACGCCAGGGCGGCAAAGAGGATGGCTAGGAAGTTGGCGCTGGCCTCGATGATGGAGCTCGACATGGCGCTGGCGCGCGAGAGTCCCAGGTAGAAAAAGAAGTACTGGCCGATAGTCTGGAAGAGCGACAACGTGAGGATGGGCTTGATGTCGCGCGCTTGCGGAACGAGCGGACGGCGCTGGGCCGCGCTCATGCCAACAATGACCAGCATGCCGGCAAGGGTGAAGCGCAGACCCGCGAAGAGCAGCTGCGAGGTGCTATCGTGCGCGGGGATGCCAAAGAGCGCATAGCCGATTTTGATGCAGGGGAAGGCGGAGCCCCAGAGCGCGCAGCAAACGAGGCAGCCCAGGATGAGTCCGGGCAGGGTGGCGAGATACGGCTTGCGGCTTTCCATGGTGTCCTTCCTGTATGCGCGAAGCAAAAAAGAACCCGCCACCGGGTGTGCCGGTGGCGGGTG
Source organism: uncultured Collinsella sp. (assembly GCA_900540935.1). Lineage (GTDB taxonomy): Bacteria > Actinomycetota > Coriobacteriia > Coriobacteriales > Coriobacteriaceae > Collinsella. The sequence continues at coordinate 37,694 of UQHW01000010.1, forward strand.
TTGTTACCCGAGGGGATTGTACCCGATGGGAAAGCTTTAAGCGAAGTAGGCTACGCCGCTCTCAAAGATCGGCATGAACTTGTCGCCGGGGACATGCTCGGGCACGTTGCGGTACAGGTTGTCGCCGCGACGCTCGGCATGGCCCATCTTGCCCAGGACGCGGCCGTCGGGGCTCGTGATGCCCTCGATGGCGAGTGCGGAGCCGTTGGGGTTGACGGAAAGATCCATGTTGGGCTTGCCGTCCTCGCCCACGTACTGCGTGGCGACCTGGCCGTTGGCAATCAGCTGGGCGAGTACCTCGTCGTTGGCGACAAAGCGGCCCTCGCCGTGGCTGATGGCGACGGTGTAGGGGTCGTCCAGGCTGCACTGCGACAGCCACGGGGACAGATTGGACGAGATGCGGGTGCGCACCAGACGGCTCTGGTGGCGGCCGATGGTGTTGAACGTCAGCGTGGGCGCATCGGGCGTGGCGTCGACGATGTCACCGTAGGGCACCAGGCCGAGCTTGATCAGGGCCTGGAAGCCGTTGCAGATGCCCAGCATCAGACCGTCGCGGGCCTTGAGCAGGTCGCGGACGGCCTCGGTGACCTCGGGAGCGCGGAAGAACGCCGTGATGAACTTGGCGGAGCCGTCGGGCTCGTCACCGCCCGAGAAGCCGCCGGGGATCATGACGATCTGGCTTGCACGGATGCGGCGGGCGAGCTCATGGGTGCTCTCGGCGACGGCCTCGGGCGTGAGGTTGTTGATCACGAAGGTGTCGGCTTCGGCGCCGGCAGCGCGGAAGGCGCGGGCGCTGTCGTACTCGCAGTTGTTGCCGGGGAAAACGGGGATGACCACGCGCGGGCGGGCGATCTTGGCGCCACCGTACACATGGATATCCTTGGTGCGGAAGTCGATGGTCTCGACCTCGGCGGTCTCGCCGGCGCTGCGGTAGGCAAAGACGCCCTCGATGCCGCTCTCCCAGGCCTCCTGGAGCTCGGAGAGCTCGATGACCTCGGAGCCGGTATCGATGACATAACCCTCGACGGTGGTACCCAGGGGCTCGACGACAACGCCGTCGGCGACCTCGGGCAGCTCGGCGTCCTCAGCGAGCTCGACGATAAAGCTGCCGTAGAGCGGGGCGAAGAGGCTCTCTACGTCTACATCCTCGGCAAGCTCGATACCGATCTGGTTGCCGACGCACATCTTAAAGAGGCTCTCGGCGCCGCAGCCGTAGCCGGGCGTGGAGATGGCTAGGGCGTCACCGGTAGCGGTAAGCGCCTCGACGGCGTCGAACGCTGCGAGCAGCTGCTGGGCGTCGGGACGGTAATCCTCGCCGTAGGTGGCGGGGGCGATACGGACGACGCGGTGCGTCAGGCCCTTGAACTCGGGGGAGACGGCGCGGGCCGCCTTGCCCACGGCCACAGCGAAGCTGATCAGGGTCGGCGGAACGTTGAGCTCGCCGGCCTCGTCCTCAAACGAGCCGCTCATGGAATCCTTGCCGCCGATGGCGCCGGCGCCCAGGTCGACCTGAGCCATGAGGGCGCCGAGTACTGCTGCCATGGGCTTGCCCCAGCGCTCGGCCTCGGTGCGCAGGCGCTCGAAGTACTCCTGGAAGGAGAGATAGGCGCGCTTGTGCTCAAAGCCGGCGGCCACGAGCTTGGCGATGGACTCGACCACGGACAGGTAGGCGCCTGCAAACTGGTCGGCTTCCATCAGGTAGGGGTTGAAGCCCCATGCCATGGCGCTCGCCGTAGTGGTCTCGCCGTCCACGGGGAACTTGGCGACCATGGCAGAGCTCGGAGTGAGCTGCGTCTTGCCGCCAAAGGGCATGAGCACGGTCGCGGCACCGATGGTGGAGTCGAAGCGCTCGGAAAGGCCCTTGTTGGAGGCGACGTTGAGGTCGGTGACGAGCGAGGTTATGCGCTCGGCAAGCGTGGTGCCGGCCCAGCTGGGCTGCCACACGCTGCGGGCGCACACGTGGGCGACCTGGTGTTTGGGCGCACCGTTGGAGTTGAGGAACTCGCGGGACAGGTCGACGATGGCGACACCGTTCCAGGCCATGCGCATGCGCGGCTCGGCGGTAACCTCGGCGATAACGGTCGCCTCGAGGTTCTCCTCGGCGGCGTAGCCCATGAACTCCTCGACGTCACCGTCGGCGACGGCACAGGCCATGCGCTCCTGGGACTCGGAGATGGCGAGCTCGGTGCCGTCCAGACCGTCGTACTTCTTGGTCACGGTGTCCAGGTCGACATACAGGCCGTCGGCAAGCTCGCCCACGGCGACCGAGACGCCGCCGGCGCCAAAGTCGTTGCAGCGCTTGATCAGGCGGCAGGCGTCGCCGCGACGGAACAGACGCTGCAGCTTGCGCTCGACCGGGGCGTTGCCCTTCTGGACTTCGGCGCCCGAGGTCTCGATGGACTCGGTGTTCTGGGTCTTGGAGGAGCCGGTGGCACCGCCGATGCCGTCACGGCCGGTACGGCCGCCCAGCAGGATGATCTTGTCGGTGGGGGCGGGGCACTCGCGGCGCACGTGGTTTGCCGGGGTAGCGCCTACGACGGCGCCGACCTCCATGCGCTTGGCCACGTAGCCGGGGTGATAGAGCTCGTTGACCTGGCCGGTGGCAAGACCGATCTGGTTGCCGTAGCTGGAGTAGCCGGCGGCAGCGGTGGTCACGAGCTTGCGCTGCGGCAGCTTGCCCTCGAGCGTCTCGGACACGGGGACGGTGGGGTCGCCGGCACCGGTGACGCGCATGGCCTGGTACACGTAGCTGCGGCCCGAGAGCGGGTCGCGGATGGCGCCGCCCACGCAGGTGGCGGCACCGCCGAAGGGCTCGATCTCGGTCGGGTGGTTGTGGGTCTCGTTCTTAAACAGGAACAGCCAGTCCTGCTCCTCGCCGTCGACATCGACCTTCACCTTGACGGTGCAGGCATTGATCTCCTCGGACTCGTCGACATCGGTCATGACACCGGTCTTCTTAAGGTACTTGGCGCCGATGGTGCCCATGTCCATGAGGCAGACGGGCTTGGCGTCGCGACCGAGCTCGTGGCGCATCTCCATGTAGCGGTCGAAGGCCTGCTGCACCACGGCGTCGTCGATCGTCACGTCGTCCAGGACGGTGCCGAAGGTGGTGTGGCGGCAGTGGTCGGACCAGTAGGTGTCGATCACGCGGATCTCGGTGATGGTGGGGTCGCGATCCTCATCGCGGAAGTACTGCTGGCAGAAGGCGATGTCCGCCTCGTCCATGGCAAGGCCGCGCTCAGCGATAAAGGCGGCAAGGCCGGCCTCGTCGAGCTCGCGGAAGCCGTCGAGCACCTCGACGGGCTGGGGCTCGGGGGTCTCCATGTGCAGCGTCTCGGGCAGATTGAGCGAGGCGATGCGGGCCTCGACGGGGTTTACCACGTAGTGCTTGATGGCCTCGATGGCAGCCTCGTCCAAGTCGCCCGAGATCATATAGACCTTGGCGGAGCGCACGGCGGGGCGCTCGCCCTGGCTGATGAGCTGCACGCACTCGCTGGCGGAGTCGGCGCGCTGGTCAAACTGGCCAGGCAGGAATTCGACGGCAAAGACGGCGCCATCGCTTGCGGGGAGCTCGTCATAGGTCACATCGACCTGGGGCTCGCTAAAGACGGTCGGGACGCAAGAGCGGAAGAGCTCCTCGTCGATGCCCTCGACGTCGTAGCGGTTGATGATCCTCAGGGCCTCGATGCCCTGAATGCCGAGAATCTCGGTCAGCTCGCCCTTGAGCTGCTGAGCCTCGACGTCGAACCCGGGTTTCTTCTCCACGTAGATACGAGAGACCATTGGTTCCTGCCTTCCTGATCGGTTGGGCGTACGGTACGGTATGCGGCAGCGGTCGGTTTGCGGGGCAAGCCTCGCGGTCGCCTTGAGCCACATGTTTGTAAACCTCACTATGATACGACAGCTCGCGGCGCGTAGAGGACGGCGAGGGTGCTACAGTGAAGCTCAAACAAGAGAAAGGCATCACATGGCATTCGTTTCTCTCGCCATCATCGCGCTCGTGGCCTTTGCGAGTCCCTTTATCGCCTCGGCAATTCCCGGAAAGCCCGTTCCCGAGACGGTCTTTTTGCTCGTGTTCGGCGCGGTGCTGGGTCCGCATATGCTCGGCATCATCCATGTGGACGCCGAGGTCTCGCTCGTGTCCGAGCTCGGCTTGGCCTTTTTGTTCCTGCTCGCCGGTTTTGAGATCGACCCCAAGAACATCACGGGCGTCGAGGGGCGCTATGGCATGGCGACGTGGGTCGTCACGTTTGGCATCGCCTGGCTTGCCGTGCGCTTTACGCCGTGGTTCTCGGTCAGCCATTTCGACGGCATCGCCGTGACGCTCGCGCTTACCTCGACGGCGCTCGGCACGCTCGTGCCCATCATGCGCGAGCGCTCGCTTACCGGCACACGCGTGGGCGATTCGATTCTCGCGTACGGTACCTGGGGCGAGCTTGGCCCCGTGCTTGCCATGTCGGTGCTGCTCTCTGCGCGCACCGGCATTCAGACACTCGTGATCTTGGGTCTGTTTGCGGTGGTCTGCGTGCTGCTGGCCGTGGTCCCGAGCCGCTCCAAGCGCGTCGGCAGCCGCTTCTTTGCGTTTGTCGAGGAGCGCGCCGATACCACATCGCAGACCTTCGTGCGCTTGACGGTTCTCATCCTGGTCACGCTCGTGGCGTTCTCGGCCATCTTCGATCTCGACATCGTGCTGGGCTCCTTTGCCGCCGGCTTTGTCCTGCGCTATATCATCCCCGAGGGCAATCACACGCTCGAGACCAAGCTCGATGGTCTGGCCTACGGCTTTTTGATCCCCGTGTTCTTTACCGTGTCGGGCGCAAAGATCGACCTGACGGCTGTGGCATCGCGCCCCGGGCTGCTCGTGGGCTTTATCGTGGCGCTGCTCATCATCCGCGCCGTGCCCATTCTTGTCTCTATGAGCATCTGTCCCGAGACGCGCGATGTCTCGGCGTATGGCCGCATTACCGTGGCCCTGTACTGCACCACGGCGCTTCCGATCATCGTTGCCGTAACGAGTGTGGCCGTCAACGCGGGGGCGCTTTCGCAAGACATTGCCTCGGTCATGGTTGCCGCCGGTGCCATCACGGTGTTTTTGATGCCGCTGCTCGCCCAACTCTTCTACCGCGTGATCGACGCCGCGCCGGTTGCCGCCGTGGCGGAGGTTGCCGAGCATCCATCCGACGCGCTCGATATTCTGCGCGCTCACCACGACCTAGCGAGCTTGCTCGCGCGCGAGCATGAGCTGCTGACTTCGCATGGCCATGGTCGCGTATTCGAGGGCCTGCCTACGCTCGATACGATTGCCGAGCGTCTTTCTGCCGAGGCGGCGAGCGGCCACATCGATGCCCGCATCGTGGACGCGGCGCACCTGCTTGCCGATAAGACCTATGGAGACGAGGTCGACCCGTCCGAGCTGACCCAGCGCGAGCGTCGCCGCCTGGAGCGCGCCAAGCTCGCCGTGCGCGAATACCGCCGCCGCATGCTGGAGCTCTATGCAAGAGAAGAAGCCGAGGACGACGACGGCAAGTAGTCGATACTCTCTCGGGGAAGCCGCGTCCCGCTTTGAAGGCTCGGAACGGGATGTGGTTTCCGAAACGGGGGCCGTTGGGAAACTGTGTCCCGGAATGGGCGAAATACTGGGACATAGTTTCCCTTTCATAACAGAAGAAGGCGCGCTGCCTGCAGTTGATGCAGACGGCGCGCCTTTTTGGTTGAGCTATGTTGAGGCTTGAAGCCAAAGCTTGTGGCTCCCTAGGAGCGGGCGGCTCCGTCGACGGGGAGCACAGCGCCCGTAATGTAGGCGGCCATGTCGCTCGCTAGGAAGACAAAGGCGTTGGCGACATCCTCGGGCTCGCCCATGCGGCCGAGCGGGATGGTAGCGATGATGGGCTTGATGACTTCTTCGGGCAGGTTGGCGACCATGTCGGTCCTGGTTACGCCGGGGGCGACGGCATTGACGCGAATGCCCACGGGGGCGAGCTCGCGTGAGAGCGACTGGACCATGCCGTTGACGGCGAACTTGGACGTGGGATAGCCAACGCCAGAGGGCTGACCGTACTTAGCGACCATCGAGCTCGTGGTGGTGATGGTGCCACCGTGGCCGGCTTCGGTCATGATCTTGGCAGCGGCCTGGTGACCATTAAAGACGGCGACGACGTTGAGGTCCATGACCTTGGCGAACTCCTCGGCCGTGTAGTCCAAAAGGGGCGAGCGCTGGGAGATACCGGCATTGTTGACGACCGTGTCGAGACCGCCCATGTCGGCTGCGGCCTGCGTAAAGGCCTCGGTTACGGCCTCGAGTGAGGTGAGGTTGCACGAACGGCCCCAGATCTTTGCCTCGGGATAGGCGGCGGCGAGCTTCTCAACGGCCGCGTCGGCGGTTTCCTGACGCGAGCCAAAGACGGTGACGGCGGCGCCTTCCTCGATAAAACGGCAGGCGATGGCATAGCCGATACCGCGCGTGCCTCCGGTGATGATTGCTTTCTTACCCTCGAGCAACATGGTGCCTCCATTCTTCGGGGGTGGACATACGCAGCACAGCATAACGGCGCGCAAAATCAACTTCGTTCGCATATCGGTAAACGGCACCCTCGGTTGTCAGCGAATGGCCAAGTTGTTCAAACTTTTGCTTGATGAACGTCAAACAAAGGGGCTCCCATCCAAACGGACGGGAGCCCCTCAGGTGCTATGTTGTGTGCCAAGGACTGGACTAGTTGGCCATGACGCCTTCGGTCCAGGCCTCAACGTCCTCGATGCGCAGGACGTTGGCGACCTCGGCCACGCAGTCGACGCTGGCAAGCTCGGCGGCGGCAGCCTGGACGTCCTTCTCGAGCGCGCGGTGCGTCAGGAAGATGACCGAGCAGGCATCGCTGACGCCTGACTTGCCGTCCTCGACCTGGTTGATGAGCGAGATCGAGATGTTGTGCTTGGCAAAGATGTCGACCGTCTCGGACAGGGCGCCCACGCGGTCGGCAACCTTCAGGCGCACATAGTACTTGGTCTGGAGCTCGTCCATGGGCTTAAAGGCGAGGTTGTGACCATAGGGCTCGATCTCGGGCAACGGAGCCACGCCGCGGCTGATCTGCTCGGAGAGCGACAGGATATCGCCCACGACGGCGCTCGCGGTGGGGAAGGAGCCTGCGCCAGCACCATAGAACATGGTCTCGCCCACGGCGTCACCCACCACGTAGACGGCGTTCATGGCGCCGTTGACCTTGGCAAGCATGTGGTCGGCGGGGATCAGCGTGGGGTGCACGCGGACGTCGACGCCGGCGTCGGTGTTACGGGCGATGCCCAGCAGCTTAATGGTGTAGCCGAGCTCGCGGGCCTGGGCGATGTCCTCGGCACCGATGGTGCGGATACCCTGCTGGTACACATCGTCGGTGGTCACGCGGGTGCCAAAGCCGATGGAGGCGAGGATCGCCGTCTTGCTGGCGGCGTCGAAGCCGTCGACGTCGGCGGATGGATCGGCCTCGGCATAGCCCTTGGCCTGCGCGTCGGCAAGGACGTCGGCGTAATCGGCGCCCTCGGCGTCCATGCGCGACAGGATATAGTTGGTGGTGCCGTTAAGGATGCCGGCGATGGTCAGGATCTTGTTGCCCACCAGGTCGTGCTCAAGCGTGCTCACGATGGGGATACCGCCGCCGCAGCTGGCCTCGCACTTAATCTGCACGCCACACGCGCGCGCCTTCTCGGCAAGCGTCTCGACGTGACGGCCCAGCAGGGCCTTGTTGGCAGAGACGACGTGCTTGCCGTGCTCAAAGGCAGTGGTGAAGATCTCGGTTGCGGGATGCTCGCCGCCGATCAGCTCGACGACGATGTCGACGGCGGGGTCGGTTGCGACATCGTGCCAGTCACTCGTAAAGGCCTCGCGCTCAATGCCTGCTGCCTCGGCCTGCTCCCAAGCAAGCGCGCAGGCGCGGGTCAGCTTAAGGTCGATGCCGTAGGCTGCCAGGTACTCATCGTGGTGGCTCTTGATCAGACGGGCCACGCCGCCGCCGACGGTTCCCAGACCGATCAGACCGACGTTCACGGTGCGCAGGGGTTCGCTCATAGATAGCTCCTTCGTGCATCTTATGGATGGATTAACCGCTTAAAGGTTGAATGCATTCTAGCGTGAACCGAGGGCGCGTGCTCGCCAGGCAACAGGAGTCGCACAAAACGCTACCCCAGAAACGCTGCGGAAACATTGGAAACATGCTCGCTACAAACGGAACTCCGTAACAAACTGTCAACGTTTGCACCATAAGGTTTGCCCTGTACCGCAAGACGGCCGCATCGCGGCCAGCGAAAAGGGGGACACCATGCTCAACATCAACAGCACGCTCAGCCGTAGGAACTTTCTCGCCGGCGCCGTGGCACTCGGCAGCACCGCCGCACTCGCTGGTTGCTCGTCGGGTGGCTCGGACGGCGGCTCCGCCGATGACGGCAAGACCTTCAAGATCGGTGTCATCGGCCCTCTGACCGGCGCCGCGGCAACCTATGGCGTTTCGGCCGAGAAGGGTGCCAAGCTCGCCGCCAAGGATTTCTCGACCAAGGACCTCAAATTCTCGCTTAAGTCCGAGGACGACGTCGCCGACGGCGAAAAGGCCATCAACGCCTTCAATACCCTGTGCGACTGGGGCATGCAGGCTCTCGTCGGCCCCGTCACGACTGGTGCCGCCGTCGCCGTCTCGGGCGAGATCGCCGGCGATATGCTCATGGTCACGCCTTCGGCCTCGTCGCTCGACGTCACCAAGGACAAGACCACGGTCTTTCAGGTTTGCTTCACCGATCCCACCATGGGCGCCAGCGCCGCGAAGTTCTTGGCCGAGAAGTACGCGGATGCCAAGATCGCCCTGTTCTACAACTCCGGCGATACGTATAGCTCGGGCGTTGCCGACGCTTTTGCCGAGCAGGCCAAGGCGTCCAAGCTCGATATCGTCGATACCGAGACCTTTAAGGACGACTCCTCCACGAGCTTTACCAACCAGCTCACCAAGGCCAAGGAGGCCGGCGCCACGCTCATCTTTGCGCCGATCTACTACACGCCGGCGTCCGTCCTGCTCAAGAACGCCAAGGACATGGGCTACGATATGACGCTCATGGGTACCGACGGCATGGACGGCCTGCTCTCTGTCGAGGGCTTCGATACCTCTCTTGCCGAGGGGGTACTGCTCATGACCCCGTTTTCGGCTGACGACGAGAAGAATGCCGACTTCGTCAAGGCCTATAAGGATGCCTACGACGAGACGCCTAACCAGTTTGCCGCCGACGCCTACGATTGCGTCCACGCAATCGTCGAGGCTATCGATAAAGCGGGCATCGACCTTACGGCCGACGGTGCCGACATTGCCGGCGACCTTGCCAAGGCCATGCGCAAGATCAAGATCGAGGGCCTGACGGGCGAGCTCACGTGGAACGACGAAGGCCAAGTCGAGAAGCCCGCTACGGCCTATGTGATTCAGGACGGCAAGTACATCGCCGCCTAAGTGCGCATAAAGCACGACCGGTGAGGCTGTTTTATTCAGGGCAGGGACGCCTGTAACAGAATGGAAACATTACTTTTACATAATAAAGTGGCAATACTGCATAAAGTAATAGAAATACGCAGAATTATGGATAAATGAACAAATCCAAAGAAAAGTTGAAATAATCGCCACTTTCCTTAACTAAAGCGTCTACTATTTTGCGAACGCCGAACACGGCGAAGGATGGCCTGTCGGGTAACCGAAACCCGACGAGATTTGAGAGGAGAGCCGCATGTCGAGCCTCACCGGTAAGTCATTGAACCCTGTTATGAATCGCAGGAGCGTTATCGCGAGCGCAGCAGGTCTGGGGGCGATGTCCATTCTAGCTGGCTGCTCCTCCAACGGCGGCGACAGTGGTTCCGCTTCGGGCGACGCTTCGTTTAAGATCGGCACCATCGGCCCGCTGACCGGCGCCAACGCGTCCTACGGCAAGTCCGTTACCCAGGCTGTCGAGCTTGGCTGCAAGGATTTCTCGACCAAGGAGCTGCCGCTTGTCAGCAAGGCCGAGGACGACCAGGCTGACGGCGAGAAGGCCGTCAACGCCTTCAACACCCTGCTCGACTGGGGCATGCAGGCCCTCGTCGGCCCGACCACCACGGGTGCGTCGGTTGCCGTTGCCGCAGAGTGTGGTAACGACCCCGAGACGTTCATGATCACCCCGTCCGCGTCCTCCGAGGACGTTACCAAGGGCAAGGATTGCGTCTTCCAGGTTTGCTTCACCGACCCCAACCAGGGTGTCAACGCTGCCAAGTTCCTGGCGCAGAAGTATGCGAACGAGAAGTTCGTGCTGTTCTATAACTCCGGCGACGCCTATTCTTCGGGCATCGCAGATTCTTTTAAGGCCCAGGCCGCTAAGTCTAAGCTTGAGATTGTCGACGAGGAGACCTTCAAGGACGACTCTGCTACGAGTTTTACCAACCAGCTGACCAAGGCAAAGCAGGCCGGCGCCACCATGATTTTTGCACCGATCTACTACACGCCCGCATCCGTCCTGCTCAAGAACGCCAAGGACATGAGCTACGACGTCAAGATGATGGGCTGCGACGGTATGGACGGTATCCTGGGCGTGGAAGGTTTCGACACCTCTCTGGCCGAGGGTCTGCTGCTCATGACCCCATTCTCCGCCGATGACGAGAAGAATGCCGACTTCGTCAACGCCTACAAGGATAAGTATGGCGAGACTCCGGACCAGTTTGCCGCCGACGCCTACGACGGCGTGCATGCGGTGGTCGAGGCCCTCAAGGAAGCCGGCCTGGGTGCCGACGCCGACCCGACCGAGGTTGCCGAGAAGCTTCCCGAGGCTATGCGCAACATTACCGTTGACGGTCTGACTGGCAAGCTCTCCTGGAACGACAAGGGCCAGGTCCAGAAGGACCCGACGGCGTACGTCATTACCGACGGCAAGTACGTACAGGCCTAATTGGCCGCCTTACATAGAGCGGTTTTGATCCCAAGCAGGGGAGGTTTTGGCCTTCCCTGCTTGCTTGGTATCTAGGGACGATGTAACGTCCCTGTTTCATACATTAACTGGAAACCTATTCGAAAGGGGGATGTGGAACATGACGGTCTTTATCCAATACCTGGTCAACGGCCTGTCCATGGGCAGCGTCTACGCCATCATCGCGTTGGGCTACACCATGGTCTACGGTATCGCCAAGATGCTGAACTTCGCTCACGGCGATGTCATCATGGTCGGTGCCTATGTCTCGTTCTGCGCCACGTCGTATCTCGGCCTCCCGGGCTGGGCATCTGTAGTTCTCTCTTGCGTGGCCTGCACGGTTCTCGGTGTTCTCATTGAGGGTCTGGCCTATAAGCCGCTGCGCCAAGCAGGCCCGCTGGCCGTTCTGATCACGGCTATCGGCGTGTCTTACTTCCTGCAGAACGCCGCGCAGCTTCTGTGGGGCGCCACGCCCAAGAACTTCACTTCGCTCGTCACCTTCCAGGTGCCGGAGTTCTTGGCCAAGTTCAACGTAAGCGCCGTCTCGCTCGTCACCATCGTCGCCTGCCTGGTTATCATGGCCGGCCTGATGTTCTTTACAGGTAAGACCAAGATGGGCAAGGCCATGCGCGCCGTGTCCGAGGACAAGGCCGCCGCTCAGCTCATGGGCATCAACGTCAACCGCACCATCTCGATGACGTTTGCCATCGGCTCGGCGCTTGCCGCCATCGCCGGCGTGCTCCTGTGCTCCTACTCGCCGGTGCTGCAGCCCACGACGGGTGCCATGCCTGGCATCAAGGCCTTCGACGCCGCCGTCTTCGGCGGCATCGGCTCCATCCCCGGTGCCTTTGTCGGTGGCATTCTCATCGGCATCATCGAGGCGATGGCGCAGGCTTACATTTCCACGAGCCTTGCCAACTCCATCGTCTTTGGTGTTTTGATCATCGTCCTGCTCGTCAAGCCTGCCGGCCTCTTGGGCAAGTACGTCCCCGAGAAGGTGTAGGTGAGCGTTATGAAGTTTCTTAAAGACAAGCAGACGCGTCACGACTTTGTCACGTACGCCATGTGCATCGTGGCCTTCGCCATCGTGTTCTTTATGCAGTCTAACCACATGATTCCGCGCATGATCGCCGGTCAGCTGGTTCCCATCACGGCCTATATCGTCATGGCCATTTCCCTCAACCTCGTCGTCGGCATCGCGGGCGACTTGTCGCTGGGCCACGCGGGCTTTATGAGCGTCGGTGCCTACACGGGCATCGTCACCGCCGTCGCGCTGGAGAGCGCCGTTCCGTCCGATCCGATGCGTCTGATCATCAGCATTGTGGTCGGCGCTATCGCCGCTGCCATCTTGGGCTTCTTGATTGGTATCCCGGTCCTGCGCCTGAGCGGCGACTATCTGGCCATCGTGACCCTGGCTTTTGGCGAGATCATCAAAGAGATCGTCACCTGCCTCATTGTGGGCGTCGACTCCCGCGGCCTGCACGTGATTTTTAACATCACGGGCAACTCTACGATCGACGACCTGCACCTGCTCGAGGACGGCACCGCCATCATCAAGGGCGCCCAGGGCGCCTCGGGCGTGTCGACGTACTCGACCTTCCTCGCCGGTGCCATCCTGGTCATGGTCACACTCGTGATCGTGCTCAACCTGGTCCGCAGCCGTACCGGCCGTGCCATTATGGCCGTGCGCGATAACAAGATTGCAGCCGAGTCCGTAGGCATCTCCGTCACGGAGTACCGCATGATCGCCTTCGTGGTTTCCGCTGCCCTCGCCGGTGCTGCCGGAGCTCTCTTCGGCGGTAACTTCTCGCAGCTCTCCGCCACCAAGTTCGACTTCAACACGTCGATCCTCATTCTGGTGTTCGTGGTCCTGGGCGGCCTGGGCAACATGCGCGGTTCCGTCATCGCGGCGGCGTTGCTCACGGTGCTTCCCGAGCTGCTCCGTCAGTTCTCGGACTACCGCATGCTCATCTACGCCATCGTGTTGATCCTGGTCATGATCTTTACCAACAACCCGCAGCTCAAGGCGTTCTTCGGTCGCGTCAAGGACCGCTTTGCTTCCAAGAAGGAGGTGGCAGCCGATGCCCAGTAAATTTGAGTTCAACAAGGGCAAGATGGTCCCGTATCCTTCTGGCGCCATCGTTCCCGACCGTGACCTGGGCGAGCGCCCGGCACTCGAGTGCATCCACCTGGGCATTGAGTTCGGTGGCCTTAAGGCAGTCGATGACTTTAGCCTGACTATCGGCAAGACCGAGATCGCCGGTCTCATCGGCCCCAACGGTGCCGGCAAGACCACGGTCTTCAACCTGCTCACCAAGGTGTACCAGCCTACGCACGGCACCATCCTGCTCGATGGTGAGGACACCTCGGGCAAGTCGGTCTACCAGGTCAACCGCATGGGTATTGCCCGTACGTTCCAGAACATTCGCCTGTTCAACACCATGACGGTGGAGGACAACGTTAAGGTCGGCCTGCACAACCAGGAGCGCTACTCCGGCTTTGAGGGCGTGCTGCGCCTGCCGACGTATTGGAAGCACGAGAAGGCCGCCCACGAGCGCGCCATGGAGCTACTGTCCATTTTTGACATGGAGCACCTGGCAAACGAGCAGGCCGGATCGCTGCCTTACGGCGCTCAGCGTCGTCTGGAAATCGTCCGCGCGCTTGCCACCAACCCCAAGCTGCTGCTGCTCGACGAGCCTGCCGCCGGCATGAACCCGTCCGAGACCGCGGAGCTCATGGAGAACATCGTTAAGATTCGCGACACCTTCGGCATCGCCATCATGCTTATCGAGCACGACATGTCGCTCGTCATGAATATATGCGAGGGTATCTGCGTGCTTAACTTTGGCAAGGTCATCGCCAAGGGCACGGCCGAGGAGATCCAGAACAACGACGCCGTTATCGAGGCGTATCTGGGCAAGCAGGATAAGGGGGAGAACTAAATGGCAGAGCCGATGCTTTCCGTCTACAACATCAACGTCTGGTACGGCGCTATCCACGCCATCAAGGACATCTCCTTTAACGTCAACGAGGGCGAGATCGTGGCCCTGATCGGTGCGAACGGTGCCGGCAAGTCCACAACGCTCAAGACTGTCTCGGGCCTGCTGCGCTCCAAGACCGGCTCCATCAAGTTTATGGGCGAGGACATTACCCATACGCCTGCCGACAAGCTGGTGGGCAAGGGCCTGGCTCAGGTCCCCGAGGGCCGTCGTGCCTTTTTGCAGATGACGGTCGAGGAGAACTTGGAGATGGGCGCCTACACGCAGCCCAAGTCCACGGTGGCTCCGGGCCTGGAGCGCGTCTACGAGCAGTTCCCGCGCCTGAAGGAACGTCGTCGCCAGGTCGCCGGCACCCTTTCAGGCGGCGAGCAGCAGATGCTCGTTATGGGGCGCGCCCTTATGAGTAACCCCAAACTGCTCATGCTCGACGAGCCTTCCATGGGTCTGGCACCGATTCTGATCGAACAGATCTTCCAGATTGTCGAGGACTTGCACAAGGCCGGTACCACGGTGCTTCTGGTCGAGCAAAACGCGCAGATGGCGCTTTCCATCGCCACACGCGGTTACGTGCTCGAGACCGGCAAGATCACCATGACCGGCACTGGTCAAGAGCTGCTGCACGACGACAACGTCCGCAAGGCATATCTGGGTGGTTAATCCATTCAAAAAAGGGGCGCTGACTAACCCAGTCAGCGCCCCTTTTAAGTTGCGGTGAAATAGGGACTGAATAGGGGCTCCAGAGGCCAAAACAGTCCCTATTCCACCGCAACTTCATGGGGATGTGTGACAATGCCCGTCGGAAAACATCTGCTGTCTTTGGGGGTCTATCTATGCTGTACGAGTTTTGTGCCGAGAACTTTGAGCGAGTGCCGGCGGCTATCGATGCCGGTGCAAAGCGCATCGAGCTGTGCGATAACCTTGCCGTCGGTGGTACCACGCCCTCGGCCGGCGTTATCAGCGCTACGACCAACTATGCCCACGAGCACGATGCACGGGTGATGTGCATGATCCGTCCGCGTGGCGGCGACTTTCACTACAACCAGGACGAGCTGCGCATGATGGAGATGGACTTGGGCCTTGCCGTGAGTGCGGGCGTTGACGGCTTGGTCTTTGGCTGCTGCAAACCCTGCGCTGGCGGATGGGCGCTCGACGAACTTACGCTTGGCGCCCTCGTGATGGCTGCGGGCTGCGCGACCGAGGAATGTAAGCGTGAGCCCATCGACATCACCTTTCACATGGCATTTGACCAGCTCTCGCCCGAGTCTCAGCTCGATGCGATTGATACACTTGCCGACTGCGGCGTTACGCGCATCCTCACGCATGGCGGCGCTGCCGGTACGTCGATCGAGGATAATTTCGATCACCTGGCTCGTTTAATCGAGTATGCGGGTGATCGTTTGACCATCCTTCCCGGCGGCGGCATCACTACGGCAAATCGTGACGCGGTCGCGGCGGCGCTAGGCGTCTCCGAGCTCCATGGCACCAAGATCGTGCCGCTGGAGGTATAACCCGTGGCGCTGGTATTTGACGTTCAGCAGGCGAACGGTAAGCCCGACGACAACCGTCGTCCCGGCACCGCGTGCCCCTTTTGCGATACAGAAGGGCTCACCGACATCATTCGCCGTGATGGCGATTGTATTTGGCTCGAGAATAAGTTCAAGACCCTGCGCGCCACCCGTCAAACCGTGCTGATCGAGTCGGCCGATCACGATGCCGACCTGGTGACCTATGAGCCGGATGAACTCCACCATGTGATGCGGTTTGCCCTGGGTTGCTGGCAGCAGATGATCGATTCACAGCAGTATCGAAGCGTGCTCATGTACAAGAACAAGGGTCCGCTCTCGGGCGGTAGCCTCGTTCATCCGCACATGCAGATTGTGGGTTTGGAGCAGGAAGACGGCTATGCTTCGCTGGCTTCCGCCAATTTCGAAGGCATCAATGTCTGGCAACAGGGGAGGATCTCGGCCAACATCTCAACCGAACCCATCATGGGGTTCTTTGAGATCAACGTTTCAGCCCCGCGGGGAATCGCCGCCAGCGATGACACGAGAGATCAAGCCGAGGCGGATCTCTTCGCCGATGCAATCCAGGTAGCTCTGCGCTATATCCTGAACGAGCACCACGGTGGTCGCGCAGAGTCGTATAACCTGTTCTTCTATCACCTGGGCGGTCGGACCATTGCCAAGGCGCTGCCGCGTTGGGTGGTTTCGCCCTACTTTGTCGGCTATCGTTTGGCCCAGGTCAATGCTGAGACCACGCTCGATGTCGATGCGGAGCGACTCCGTGCACATCTGGAGGCGCTCACATCGTAAAGTGAGCGCCCGCACACTGCGGACAGTCTAGCGTGCCATGGCGTCGCGGCCGGCCTCGACCCGCTTGCGCTGGGCGGCGCGCTCCTCGCCGGTCAGACGCTCAAAGAGATGCCCGATAAGCGAGGCGAGCACCTGCTGAAACAGCGTTCCACACATGACGGGAAACACAACTTCGCCCGGAAAGTATTGCGTGGCGATGACGGCGCCCGAAGAGATGTTACGCATGCCGCAGGTAAAGCACATGGTAGTCGTCTCGCTATATGGCAGATGCAGCGCACGGGCGACCAGAAAACCGATGACAAAGCCGCTGATGGCGAAGGTCAAAATAAAGAGGGCGACTTCCAGGCGCACCGCGTTCATGTGCAGCACGTACTCGCTCATGGCGGTGGAGTTGGAGGCGATAACGCCCATCATCATGAATTTGCAGGCGGGCGAGAGCGCGGGGGAGAGCTTCTCGTGTCCCCATCCACGCGTGAGCTCGTTGATCACGATGCCGAGCACGGCGGGGATGGCGATCATAAAGGCCATGTCTTGCATCATGCTCGGCACATCGATCGAGACGGTGGCACCCAGCAAGAGCTTAAGCGTGAGCGGAATCGTCACAGGGGAGATAACTGAGGACGTCAGGATGATAGTGAGCGCGAGCGGGCCGTTGCCGCCGAACATGCTGATCCACATAAAAGCGGTGACGGCCACGGGCACGCTGTACTCGAGCACGATGCCGCAGACAAGGTTGGGGTTGGAGCCAAAGAAGAGTGACCCTATGGTATACGCCGCGATGGGAATAAGCACTGCCGAGACCAGCAGCGCCAGAATCAGGTGCAGCGGACGGTGGAACACCTCGGCTACCTGGTGAAAAGTGTTGCTGAGCGCGCCCTGAAACGTCATAAAGGCGAAGAAGGCGGGAACAATGGGCTTGAGCACGCCGATCTGCTGGGGAAAGAGCACTCCGAGCGCCACGCAAATCGGAACGATGATCTGCATATGCCCCGCGAGGAACTTTCCCAGTCCAGCCCATTGCTTCATATGTCCCGTGACTCCCTTTATCCGCGAACTCGTTTGTATGGATATGCTAGACGCTCGTATGCGTCCGTGCGGCTGAAACGCTCGATTATTTCGAGGCCATTACCGCCATCGTTTGCCGAAACCGCGGCGCACCGCGGCGTTTTGCGTCCGTGCCGCACGGTATAATAAATCCGTTCAACAGATCTGCCTGCCGAAGCGGGCATACACAGAGGACTCATCGCTATGAACCGTGAGAGGTATCGCGGCGACCTGCCCCTATCGGGGGTGGGCGCCTATGTCATCGCTTAAGACGACGCATCGCTGGGCGGTCGCTCGGCAAAACCCCGAGCTCGAAAAGGAGCTTTCGGCTGGCCTGGGCATACCCGGGCTGGTGGCGCGCATTATGGTTGCGCACGGCATTACATCCATCGAGGAAGGCCAACTGTTTTTGACGCCTTCGCTCGATCGCGACTGGGCGGACCCGCTCGTTATTCCGGGCATGGCGGTCGTCGCCGACCGCGTTGAGCGCGCTGTTCGCAGTCACGAGCGCATCGCCGTCTTTGGCGATTTTGACGTCGACGGCATAACGTCGACTTGTCTGTTGACCGAGGCGCTGCGGATGTTTGGCGCCAATGTCACACCGTTTATCCCGCACCGCTTTGACGAGGGGTACGGCCTGTCGCGTGCGGCGCTCGACCGCGTCAACGAGCTCGCCCAACCCAACCTGATTGTGACCGTCGATAACGGCATTGCTGCCAAGGAAGAGGTCTCCTATCTGGAGAGCCTGGGGATCGATTTGGTGGTCACGGACCATCACGAGCCTTCCGACCAGGTGCCGCAGGGCGTGCCCCTGACCGACCCCAAGCTCGAGGACGAGGGTCCCTCGCGCGAGCTTGCCGGTGCCGGCGTGGCACTCAAACTGGTGCAGGTCCTGGGCGAGCGTTTGGGCAAGCCGTCGTATTGGCGTTCGCTGATAGAGGTCGCGGCGCTGGGCACCGTATCCGACATGATGCCGCTCACGCCCGAGAATCGCGCACTGGTCGCCGAGGGCATCCAGCAGATGCGCGTGACGGCCCGTCCCGGCTATATCGCGCTTGCCGCACTTGCCAAGGCCGATCTTTCTACCATTACGGCCGACGGCCTGTCATTCTCGCTCATTCCCCGCTTAAACGCTGCCGGTCGCATGGCCGATCCCAAGCTGGCGCTCGACCTGCTGCTTGCCCGCAATCCCATCGAAGCAAGCGCGCTGGCGGCTGAGCTCGAGGAAATCAACCGCCAGCGCCGTGAGATCGAGGCGGAGCTCACGCGCGATGCCATGGCAAAGGTCGAGGAGACCTATGACGGCGGACGCGCGATCGTCGTGGGCGGCGAAGGCTGGCACGAGGGTGTCAAGGGCATCGTGGCAAGCCGTCTGACCAACCGCTATCACGTGCCGGCGCTGCTGTTCTCGATCGAGGACGGTATCGCGCGCGGCTCTGGTCGCTCGGTGGGCAAAGTTAACCTGTTTGACGCCGTCGAGCGCTGTTCCGACCTGCTGATTCGTCGCGGCGGACATGCCGGTGCGGTGGGTGTGACCATCGAGGCATCCAAGCTCGATGAATTCCGTCGTCGCCTTTCCGCCGTGCTATCGGAGATTCCCGCCGAGGACTTTGAAGACATCGACGAGGTTGCCGCCACGGTCGACCTTTCCGAGCTGAATATCGAGACTATAGAGCAGATTTCCCGTCTTGAGCCGTTTGGCCAGGGCAACAAGGTGCCGCTGCTGGCCGCCGAGGGCGTGACGATGTGCGATCGCGCCGTGGTGGGCAAAACCGGCGAGCACATGCGCTTTGTGGCGACCGATGGCGCCGCAAGCGTGCCGGCCATTATGTTCCGCGTGCCGCAAATCGATAAGCTCATCAACTGCGATAGTGCTGTCGACTTGGTGTTCGAGGCCGTTGCCGAGCATTGGCAGGGGCGTGTGAAGCCCAAGCTCATGATCAAGGATGTTCTGGTCCGCGATACCACGCTGCCCGGCGTCGACGATCCGGCATGCGAGCTTCGTCGTGGCGTGCAGCCGGCGGATTCTGGCCTGCGCCTGGAGTCGCGCAAGCGCGAGACGCTCGCCCAGCTTTCCTATACCGAGCTCACGCGCTCGCTTATCCATAGCTTTATCGGCTCGAACCAGCCGCACCGCGCGCAGGTCGAGGCGCTCGATGCCCTGGCCGATCACCAAAGTGTTCTGGCCGTTATGGGAACGGGGCGCGGCAAGTCGCTCATCTTCCATGTACATGCCGCGCGTGAGGCGGTGCTTCGCGGACGTGCGAGCATCTTTGTCTATCCGCTGCGTGCGCTTGTTGCCGACCAGGCCTATCACCTCTCGTCGACGATGGCATCGCTTGGCATTGGCGTTGGCGTGCTGACCGGCGAGACCGTGGAGGCGGCGCGTGATGACGTGTTTGCCGGCTTGGCTTCGGGCCGTACCGGCATCGTGCTCACGACGCCCGAGTTCCTGTCCATTCACCGCGACCGCTTTGCGCGTTCGGGGCGCATCGGTTTTGTCGTTATCGATGAGGCGCACCACGCTGGCCTTGCCAAGGGCGGCGACCGCAGCGCCTATCTCGACATGCCCGATATCCTCAAAGCCCTGGGCGACCCGGTCGTTATGGCCGCGACGGCCACCGCGACGGCTCCGGTCGTGGCCGAGCTTGCCCGCATGCTTCCGATCACTCACACGGTGGTCGACGAGACGGTGCGCGAGAACCTGCAGCTCGAGGACGACCGTGATCTTGCAAGTCGCGAGAACCGTTTGGTGTCGATCGTGGCGACGGGGGAGAAGACCGTCATTTACGTCAATTCGCGCGACCAGTCCGTGGCGCTCGCCAAGACACTACGCAAACGCGTTCCCGACTGTGCGACCCGTATCGCGTTCTATAACGCTGGCCTTACGCGCACCGACCGCCATCGCGTAGAGGAGGCGTTTCGAGACGGCAGCCTCAGCTGCATCGTCTCGACATCCGCCTTTGGCGAGGGCGTCAACCTTCCCGATATTCGCCATGTCGTGCTCTATCACATGCCGTTTGGCGGCATTGAGTTTAACCAGATGAGCGGCCGCGCCGGTCGCGATGGCCAACCCGCCGTGATCCATCTACTCTATTCGTCGCGTGACGCCCGTATTAACGAGCGCCTACTCGACTGCTATGCGCCCGAGCGCGACGAGCTCGTCACGCTCTATCGCGCGCTGCAGACCATGTGGCGCTCCAACCGCGGCAAGACCGGGGACGATTTCTTTAGCGCGAGCGATATCGACATCGCGCAGATGTGCCTTGCCATCGATGCTCGCACGCCGGTCGACGAGCGCTCGGTGGAAAGCGGCTTGGGAATCTTCGAAGAGCTTGGTTTTTGTCGCGTTTCGGGGTTTGACGACACCCGTCGCATCGCGATGGCCGAAAACCCCGGCCGCGTGCAATTGAGCAGGTCAATTCGCTATTTGGAGGGCTTGCGCTCGCGCATGGAGTTCTCGGCTTTCCGGAGTTGGGCGCTCGATTCGTGCGCTTCTGATATGCTAGCCAAAGTTAACCGCCCGATCGTACCGCGGGCCTAGGGGAAGGGGACCTCGATGGATGCCGCAGCCCGTACCGCCCATGATTCCACCCTCCAGCCGTTTTCGGAGATGGAGCACTATAAGCATGCCGATGAGCTGCCGCCCGAGATTATGGCGGACAGCTACGACAAGCTGGAGCGCTTGTGCCTCAAATATATGAATGAGGACGACTTCTCCAAGGTGGAGCAAGCCTACTGCTTTGCCGCCGAGAAACACTGTAACCAAAAGCGCCGCTCGGGTGAGATGTACATTAACCATCCCGTCGAGGTTGCCATCATTTTGGCCGATCTCAAGATGGATTGTGACGTGGTGTGCGCCGCGCTGTTGCACGATACCGTCGAGGACACCGAGACCTCGCTCACCGATGTTTCCGGCCTGTTTGGCGATACGGTGGCCGAGCTCGTCGATGGCGTGACCAAGCTCACCAACATCGAAGTCGACAGCATGGACGAGAAGCAGGCGCTCACGCTGCGCAAGATGTTCCTCGCCATGTCCAAGGACATTCGCGTCATCATCGTTAAACTTGCCGACCGTCTGCACAACATGCGAACGCTGGCAGCCCTGCGCGAGGATCGTCGCCTGTTTAAGGCTCGCGAGACCATGGACGTGTACGCGCCCTTGGCTGACCGCCTGGGCATGAGCTCTATTAAGTGGGAGCTCGAGGACCTGTCCTTCTTCTACCTGGAGCCCGATGCCTACCAGCGCATCGCGCGCATGGTGGCTGAGTCGCGCGAGGTCCGCGAGCGCTACCTTGCCGAGACCATCAAGACACTCACCGACGAACTCAACCGCATTGGCCTGGAGGACTTCCAGATCAACGGCCGTTCCAAGCACTATTGGTCCATCTACCAAAAGATGAAGCGCAAGGGCAAGGAATTCTCCGAGATCTACGACCTGGTGGCACTGCGCGTCATCACGCATTCGGTGCGCGATTGCTACTCCACGCTCGGCGCGGTGCATACGCTGTGGCACCCCATGCCCGGTCGCTTTAAAGACTATATCGCCATGCCCAAGGTCAATAACTACCAGTCGCTCCACACGACGGTCATCGGCCCTACGGCTCGTCCGCTCGAGATTCAGATTCGAACCTACGAGATGCATGAGCAGGCCGAGTACGGCATTGCCGCCCACTGGCTATATAAGAAGTCGGGCGGATCGTCTGCTTCCAAGACCAATGACGCTCAACGTTTGGACGACCAGATCAACTGGCTCAAGCATTCGCTCGATTGGGCGGCTTCCGACGAGATCACCGATGCCAAGGAATACCTGCACTCGCTGAAGGTCGATCTGTTCGATCAGGAGATCTTTGTCTTCACGCCCAAAGGCGAGGTCATGGCGCTTCGTGCCGGCTCCACGCCGCTCGACTTTGCCTATGCCGTTCACACCGAGGTGGGAAACCACTGCGTCGGCGCCAAAATCAACGGTGCGGTGGCTCCGCTCACGCACGAGATTAAGACGGGTGACCGTGTCGAGATCCTGACTAACAAGAGTTCCAAGCCGTCGCGCGATTGGCTCAAGATCGTTAAGACACCTTCCGCCAAGTCAAAGATCCGCCGCTATTTTGCCGCTGCGACCAAGGACGACGACGCTGCCGCCGGTCGCGATATGCTGGCCAAGGACCTGCGTAAGCGTGGCTATGGCATTTCTACGCCGCGTTCGACGCGTGCACTCAACGCCGTGGCGGAGCAGTTTAACTTCAAGCAGCTCGAGGACCTGTTTGCCGCCGTCGGCGCCGGCAAGGTTGCCCCGCGCGCTGTGGGCAATAAGGTCGAGCAAATCTTGGACCCCAAGCCCGAGGAACAGCTCACCAAGGCCGAGGCTATCGCCGAGGTCGTGAAGCAGCCTGCTCGCGGCTCCAACCGCAAGCCGCAAAAGCGCGGCAAGAGCGCTAGTAACGGCATTATCGTCAAGGGCGAGAGCAACAGCGGCCTGCTGGTCCGTCTGGCTCATTGCTGCAACCCCGTGACGGGCGACGACATCGTCGGCTTCATCACGCGCGGTCGTGGCGTTTCGGTGCATCGCGCCAACTGCCCCAACGTCAAGGGTCTTATGGAACATCCCGAGCGCATGATCGATGTGGAGTGGGACGGCGCTGCCGACACCCTCTTCCAGGTCGAGATCGTGGTCGAGTGCCTGGACCGCATGGGCCTGCTCAAGGATGTCACCATTGCCATTGGCGATGCGGGCGGCAATATCCTTTCTGCCGCCACGTCGACCAACCGCGAGGGTATTGCAACCCTGCGCTTTATGGTCGAGATCTCGGACGCGAGCGGTCTGGATCCGCTGCTGGCTTCCATCAGCAGTGTCGATTCGGTCTACGACGCTCGCCGTCTTATGCCCGGCGAAGGCGGAGCTCAGCTCAAGCGCCGTGTGTAGGTGCGAGAGCCTCTCAGCATCATAGATATTGGTTACGTTCGAGGCATCGTTTGGTGCCTCGAACGTATTTTAGAAGGAGGGTATGCGCATGGGCGATATGACTTTGGACCTGACACCCCGAGGTGCAGCTTCGATTGAGGCACTCGTCAACGGCCCGATTCAGACCAACAGTTACGTCGTGATTTCGAATGACGAGTGCTTAATCGTCGATCCGGCGTGGGAGGGCGAGCGTCTTGTGGAGCATATCCGCACCGCGCATCCCGAGGTTCGCGTACTCGGCTCTGTCTGCACGCACGGTCATGCCGACCATGTTGGCGGGGTCGCCGGGGTTCGAGCTGTCGTTGGCGACAGCGCACTATATGAGTTGTGCGCTAAGGACGTGACGGTGCCTCGCGCAAATATCGAGGAGCAGCGCGCCATGTGGGGTATTGAGACGCCCGATCCGGGCGAGCCGACGCGGCTGCTTGCCGAGGGCGATACGATTGAATTGGGCGATATCTGCCTGCAGGTGATCGAGACGCCGGGGCATACGCCGGGCGGCATCGTCCTGTTCGCCGCGACCGAGCAGGGGAACATCGCCTTTGTGGGCGACACGCTTTTCCCGGGCAGCCACGGTCGTACCGATCTTTCCGGCGGTGACGAGGCGGCGATTATGCGCTCGCTCTCCAAACTTGCCAAGACGCTTCCGCCCGATACCGTTTGCTTGACGGGCCATGGCGATTCGACCACGATGGCGCGCGAACTTATGCAGAATCCGTTTATGCAGATGTAGGCTCGAAGCCGTCTTTCGAACCACGAAGACCGCTCAATCGTCAAGCTATTTTCCCCAGTGGGTCGATTCTGTGGGGCAAACGGTCAAAAATTGTCCAATCGGATGGTATTCGTGAACAAACGAACGTTTATGCTCGGGTATGTCGTGGTAAAATCTCAGGCGTTATCGGAGCAACCTTACAGGAGGTTTCTTTTATGCTCGTCAACGCAGCAGACATGCTCAAGAAGGCCGAGGCCGGCAAGTACGCTCTCGGTGCCTTCAACACCAACAACCTCGAGTGGACCCTGGCTATTCTCCAGGCCGCCGAGGAGGCCAAGTCTCCGCTGATCCTTCAGTGCACCGCTGGTGCCGCTAAGTGGATGGGCGGTTTCAAGGTCTGCGCCGACATGGTCAAGGCTGCCGTCGAGGCCACGGGCGTTACCGTCCCCGTCGCCCTTCACCTCGATCACGGTTCTTACGAGGACTGCTTCAAGTGCATCGAGGCCGGCTTCACGTCCATCATGTATGACGGCTCTCACGAGGAGACCTTCCAGCTTAACCTCGACCGCACCAAGGAGCTCGTTGAGCTTGCCCACTCCAAGGGCATGTCCATCGAGGCCGAGGTCGGCGGCATCGGCGGCACCGAGGACGGCGTGACCTCCAACGGCGAGCTCGCTGACCCCGCTGAGTGCAAGCAGATTGCTGACCTGGGCGTCGACTTCCTCGCCTGCGGTATCGGCAACATCCACGGCGTGTATCCCGCCGACTGGGCTGGCCTTTCCTTCGAGCGTCTGGGCGAGATCAAGGCTCAGACCGGCGACCTGCCCCTCGTTCTGCACGGTGGTACCGGCATCCCCGAGGATCAGATCAAGAAGGCCATCTCCCTGGGTATCTCCAAGATCAACGTCAACACCGATCTCCAGCTCGTCTTCGCCAAGGGCGTTCGCGAGTATATCGAGGCTGGCAAGGATCAGCAGGGCAAGGGCTTTGACCCCCGCAAGCTCCTCAAGCCTGGTCGCGACAACATCGTTGCCCGCACCAAGGAGCTCATGGAGGAGTTTGGCTCCGTCAACAAGGCGTAAGTAGCGGTTTAACTTTCCCGTCGGAGGCCCCGTTCACCCTACGCTTTTCCCTTGCGCTCACCTGGCTTTGCCAGAAGTCGCGCAATGAGAAAAGCTTCGGGTGAACGGGGCCTCCTTCGTTAACTCGCTACAGGGTTACTGGGCTGAATTCATTTTTTGACTACCGCTCGGCGGTGTTGATGGCTCCCTTGTTGGGGCTTTCTTTTTTATCTCGCTACAATGGACTTCAAGAGTTCTAATGACTTGGAGTTTGGTATGGCTGTTATTAATGTGCTGCCTTCGGATGGGAAGGTTATTGACGAGGGTCCTGTTGGTTGCTCTGTTGATGTTTGCTGCGATGACTTTCGCCATCTCGATATTGGACTACCGCCTGAGATTCTTCGTCTTAAGGATGCCGGGTATTTGACGCAGGCTGTTGCCGCCTGCGATCGCCTTTTGGAGCAGAATCCTGAGCCTTCCCTGGCAGCCTGCGTTCGTGCCGAGCGGTATCGCATGCTTGAGACGCCGCTTCATTTTTCGGTGTCGCGCGATCGAGCTATTGCGATGATTCGCGAGGAGTGGCCTGAGTTTACCGAGGAGCAGTTTGACGATCTGATTGACCGTAAGCGTATTGACTGGCGCTTTATCGATGGCGAGCTGTTCGTTCTCGACAACTTCCTCGATTCGCTTCGCGTATATCCCAAAGAGGTCCCCGGCATGCGTCCCGATTCTACGGACGGAATAGCACTGCGCGACGAGATGCTCAAGGAGATGGAGTCACAAAACGGATTGGCTCGCGTCATTACGCTTAAAGCGTCCGTGTCTGTCCCCGGCGCTCTGGAGGGGGAGACCGTTTGCGCTTGGCTTCCCGTCGCGGCTGCCTGCCGTCAGCAGTCTCGGGTCGAGATTCTCGACATGACGCCGGAGGGTGCTGTTGCTCCCGCGAACGCTTCGGCGCGTACCGCCTCGTGGTCTTCTTCGAGTGAGCGCTCATTCTCGGTGACTTATCGTTATCACATCGATGCTGCTTATTGTGATGTCTACGGTGGCACACTTCCGGTTCATCCGCGTATGGACGCGCCTCTGCCCGAGGATATTTCCGAGGACCGTCCGCACATTGCATTCACGCCGTATCTGCAGCAGCTGACGGCCGGTGTTGTTGACGGACTCGAGGATCCGCTCGATCGCGCTCGTGCTATCTATGATTATCTGACGCAGCATATCGACTATCGCTATCAGCCGCCGTACTTGCTTTTGGGATCTATTGCCGATGACTGCGCGCATTCGCTCCGCGGCGATTGCGGCGTTATGGCGCTCACGTTTATCACCATGTGCCGTATCGCGGGCGTGCCTGCCCGTTGGCAGAGCGGCCTGTACGTTGCGCCCGATTCGGTGGGGTCGCACGACTGGGCAGAGTTCTATACGCCGCAGACCGGTTGGCTCAACGCCGACGTGTCATTTGGATCTTCTGCTCACAGGATGGGGGAGGAGTGGCGCCGCCGTCACTACTTTGGCAATCTCGACCCATGGCGTATGGTGGCCAACAATCGATTCCAGGCAGAGTTTGAGCCCTCTTTCGACGGCATGCGCGAGGACCCTTACGATAACCAGATGGGTGAGGCTTCGGTCGACGGTCGCGGATGCCGTCAGCGCGAGATGCTACGCACGGTCGAACTCATCGAAATGCTCGAAGTTCCATTTTCGGACTAATCGGTAGAAAGCTGTGATAAACTAACTCACGCATTGCGTGCCCGAGTGGCGGAATTGGCAGACGCAGTGGACTCAAAATCCACCGTTGGCAACAACGTGCGAGTTCGAGTCTCGCCTCGGGCACCATACATGCAAGTGAGCGTTCAAGGGGGTCGAGGCCCCCTTTTTCGTGCCGAACTCGCGTGAGCGCGCGGAGCGTTAAGCAAACAGGCCTGTGGCCTGTTTGTAGCGAAGCGTGGCGAGGGCGCCATGCGCCCGAAGCCCGGGGCTTCGCGAAGCGAAGGCCCTTCGAGTCTCGCCTCGGGCACCATACATGCAAGTGAGCGTTCAAGGGGGTCAAGGCCCCCTTTTTCGTGTACGTAATGTGATAACGCGCGGCACGTGTTATTATTCGCAAGGCGTTGTTCCCGCAATGCCCTAAAGAGGAACCCGAGGGTTCCCACCTTTTGGCGCCAATGAGCAGCTGACTGGTCATACAACTTAGATTCCCTTCCTCATACCGAGGATGTCTATGTGTACGACCTGGTTGCAAAGAAGCGCCGGGTTATTTTTTTATGAATGGAGGTAGGGAAAATAGCTAAGTCTGATGACACCCGCATCAACGACGAGATCACTGCATCTTCGTGCCGTTTGATTGGCGTCGATGGCTCTCAGCTCGGCCTGTTCGCCATCCGCGATGCCCAGCGCGTCGCCGACGATCAGGGTCTCGACCTGGTCGAGATCGCTCCCAACGCGGAGCCGCCGGTCTGCAAGGTCATGGACTACGGTAAGTTCAAGTACCAGCAGGCCATGAAGGCCAAGGCTGCTCGTAAGAACCAGTCCAAGGTCGAGGTCAAGGAAATGAAGTTCCGACCCAAGATCGACGTTGGCGACTACGAGACCAAGAAGGGCCACGTTCTGCGTTTCCTCAAGAAGGGCGCACGCGTTAAGATCACCATCATGTTCCGCGGCCGTGAGATGGCTCACCCGGAGCAGGGTCTTAACGTTCTCGAGCGTCTCGCCGAGGATCTCAAGCCTTACGCTACGGTCGAGTCCAAGCCTAAGATGGAAGGCCGTAACATGCTTATGCTGCTCGCCCCGATTAAGGGCGCCTTCGATGAGGATAAAGCGGCAAGCGATACCAAGTAACTAGTGTTCTGTAACCGATTAAGGAGTATTTCATGCCTAAGATGAAGTCCCACAGCGGCACCAAGAAGCGTTTCCGCAAGACTGGTACCGGCAAGCTCATGCGCGCCAAGGCTTTCAAGAGCCACATCCTGAGCAAGAAGTCCACCAAGCGTAAGCGTGGCTTCCGTCAGGAGACCGAGATCGCCGCTGCCGACCGCAAGGTCATCAAGTCGCGTCTCGCCTAAGTTCGAGTTCCCGTTTTTCGTTTTACCGTCTAGGAGTTGATAGAACATGGCACGTATTAAGCGCGCTGTTGCCGCCAAGAAGAAGCGCCGTACCGTTATGCACCGTGCGAAGGGTTACTACGGTGCCGCTTCGCGTACTTACAAGCATGCTAAAGAGCAGGTCCAGCACTCCCTGCAGTATCAGTATCGTGATCGCCGCAACAAGAAGCGCGAGATCCGCTCTCTCTGGATCACCCGCATCAACGCTGCCGCTCGCCTGAACGACATCTCTTACTCTCAGTTCATGCACGGCCTGAAGGTTGCCGGCATCGAGCTCGACCGCAAGGTTCTGGCTCAGATGGCTTATGAGGACATCGAGTCCTTCAACGAGCTGGCTGCCATTGCCAAGAAGGCTCTCGAGGCCTAAAAGATTCTGTTGAATCGCTAGGGGAGTGTCGCACTGTGCGCGGCACTCCCTCTTTTTTATCGAAAGCGCTGGTTTACATAGCAAAAAGCGCGGGTAGATAAACACTTACAGGTGACCGATCTCTATATATCTCTTAACCGAAGGGTCATCATCTGATACGTGCGATCTTGCTGCACTCGACTTTCTAGCTCCTATATAGAAAGCCATAGGTTGTGTAGGACTTGTGAAGAGTGGAATTGACGTCCCACATCGCTTCGCGGTCTGGCAATATATCTCCTTGCCGCGCGGCCCGGTCGGACCGGATGGACCGCAAAGCGTGCACCTTGAGAACCGGATACTGCGAGGATGGACACACATGATGTGTCGCATCCGGGCAGACATCGAACCATTTGAAATGGTCTAACTTGGATTTGTT
>UQHW01000011.1 GCA_900540935.1 uncultured Collinsella sp.
GGACTTGCAGCGACGGACCTCAGGACACTCTTACACCACGTCTGCGCGCGCGACCGGCAGACAGCAGATTATTCGGGATTTGGACCGTGCCTTCTTGAGCCAGCGCAGGCGCCCAGAATTGACCTCGATCTTCTCGGGCGCGCGTGGAACCGGTAAAACCGCTCTCATGTCGTCGCTCGCGACAAGGGCGGAATCCCACGGCTGGATAGCCGTAAAGACGACCGCGCTCCCGGGAATGCTTGAGGAAATCGAGTTCGGGACGAAACGCGCCGCAGCCCATCTCATCGAATCGTCCAACCACTTCGAAGTCACCGGTCTCGGAATTGCACCGCTCGGCAGCATCGAGGTCAATCGCGTTCACGATGCCTCAACCTGGCGTTATCGCATGAGCGACATCATCGACCAGCTCAACGAGGCGGGCACCGGTCTGCTCGTCACGGTTGACGAGGTGGACCCGACACTCGACGAGATGATTCAGCTCGCAGCGACGTATCAGCACTTTGTGACCGATGGGAAACGCGTCGCCCTGCTCATGGCGGGACTTCCCAACAATGTCTCTACGTTGCTGAACCACAAGACGGTCTCGTTCCTTCGCCGCGCCCAACAATATCATCTGGGTCGCATTGCCGACTATGACGTGCGCGAGGCCTTGATTCGCACAATCCAGGAAAACGATCGCCTGGCAGATGCTGAGGGAATCGATAGAGCCGTTCGCTCGATCTCTGGATTTCCCTTCCTATTGCAACTCGTAGGTTACCGTGCCTGGGATCTCACAAGCGATTCGAAGGAAATCTCGTCACGCGACTTTGACCTGGGAATCAAAATCGCGCGCGACGAGATGGACGACCGAATCCTCGCGGCAACCTATCGGGAACTCACTGCAGAGGACAAGCGATTCCTCATCGCCATGCTCGATGACGAGGAAGAATCCACCACCGCCGACCTCGTCGAACGCCTTAAGCGTTCGCCACAGCAGGTCTCCCGCTATCGACGCCGCATGATAGATGCCGGCATCATCGGGGAACGAGGACGAGGGCTCGTCGCATTTGAATTGCCGTTCTTCCGTGACTATCTCGCCGCTCAATGCGTGAAATAGGCATCAATGTGACAAAGGGGCAGCCCCTTTGTCACATTGCCTATAGGTAGCGGCCGGTGATGCTTGCGGAGCAGGCCGCGATGTCGCCCGGCGTGCCGGCGCAGACGATTTGCCCGCCGGCGTCGCCACCGCCTGGGCCCATGTCGATCACGTAATCGGCGTTACGGATAAGGTCGAGATCGTGTTCGATCACGATAACCGTGGCGCCCTTGGCAACAAGACCGTCAAACACGTTCAACAGCACCTGGACATCGAGCGGATGCAGGCCGATCGTGGGCTCGTCGAACACGAATACAGCATCATCCTGCACGCGGCCCATCTCGCTCGCAAGCTTAAGACGCTGCGCCTCGCCGCCCGAAAGCGCCGGTGTGGGCTCACCGAGCGTGAGATAACCCAGGCCCAGGTCGTGCAAGGTCTGCAAGCGCACCTGAACTTTCTTGAGTCCCACCGTAGCGTCGAGTGCCTCGTCCACGCTCATATCCATAAGCTGCGGCAACGTAAGCAGACTGCCATCCTTGCCTTCGCGATGGATATGCGAGGCGGCCTCGGCGTAGCGCGAGCCGCGACATGCCGGGCAGACGATCTCGACGTCGGGCAAAAACTGCACGTCGAGCGATATCGAGCCCGTGCCGTCACACGTAGGGCAGCGCAAGGTGCCGGTGTTGTAGCTAAAGGCGCCCGCCTTGTAGCCGGCTGCCTTGGCTTCGGGCGTACGGGCGAAGGCGCGGCGCAGCTCGTCATGGATGTCGGCATAGGTTGCCACCGTCGAGCGCACGTTGGCGCCGATGGGCGTAGCGTCAATCAGGTTTGCGCGTGCGATACCCTCGGCATCGACCCAACGCACATGTTTTGGCAGGCGCTCGCCAGTTGCCCGAGCCTTAAGTGCCGGGATGAGCGTCTCGAGCACCAACGTCGTCTTACCCGAACCCGAAACGCCCGTAACCGCGACAAGGCGGCCGCGCGGGATATCGACTTCGAGCGGTTTTACGGTATGGATGGCATCGGTTGCCATGCGGATATGTCCCTGATTGAACATTTCGTCGTCAGTCACCTGCGGACGCAAGCGCTTGGGCTCTGAGCGCAAAAACGGCGCGATGCGGCTGCTCTGCGATTGCTCGACCTCGTCTACCGTACCGGCAGCGATCACGTTACCGCCGCCTGCTCCGGCAACGGGGCCCATCTCGACCAGATAGTCGGCTTCCACCAGTACGCGCGTATCGTGGTCGACAACAACCACAGTGTTGCCGTCATCCACCAGATCGTGCATCACGCCTTCCAGGCCGTCGACATTGGCAGGATGCAAGCCAATCGAGGGCTCGTCCAGCACATAGAGCACGCCCGTCGATCGGTTGCGCACCACGCGGGCGAGTTGCACGCGCTGGCGCTCACCCGTGGAAAGCGTGGCACCGGCGCGATCGAGCGAAAGATAATCGAGGCCCAAATCGACCAGGCGACGGGCCGCACCCAAAAACGAATCGCAGATATCCGTCGCCATGGGCCGCATCTCGGACGGCAAGGATGCGGGCACCCCGCGCACCCACTCGATCGCATCACCAAGCGTCATGGCCGCGGCCTGAGCCAGATTGATACCGCGCACCTGGGGCTGCCGCGCAGCCTCGGAGAGACGCGTGCCGCCGCAATCGCGGCATGGGCCCTCGCGCAAAAAGCGCGCAACGCGTTTTAAGCCCTTATCGTCCTTGACCTTGGCGAGCGCATTCTCGACGGTATAGACGGCGTTGTAATAGGTAAAGTCGAGTGGCGTAGCGCCCTCGCCGTTTTTGGGCACGTAGAGGATGTGCTTCTTAACCGCCGGACCATGAAACACGATGTCGCGCTCTTGAGGAGTGAGCTGGTTAAACGGCACATCGGTGCGCACGCCCATCTCGCCAGCCACCTGCTTCATCAGATCCCACATGAGCGTGCCCCAGGGAAGCACCGCGCCCTCGTTGATGGTCTTTGACTCGTCGGGCACCAGGCTCGCTTCGTCCACCTCGCGCATGACACCGGTGCCGCCGCAAGTAGGGCACGCGCCGCCGCTGTTAAAGGCAAGGTCTTCGGCGCTCGGGGCGTAGAACTCGCGGCCGCATGTCGGACACGTGAGCGACAGGCCTGCGGCCACGTTAAGGCTCGGCTCCACACGCGCCCCGCAATGCGGGCACACGTGATGGGCGCAACGGCTAAAGAGCAGACGCAGGCTGTTGTTGAGCTCGGTCATGGTACCAAAGGTCGAGCGCACGCCCGGCACGCTGGGGCGCTGGTGCAGCGCGAGCGCCGCCGGCACGTGTAGCACCTCGTCCACCTGGGCGTGCTCGGCCTGCGTCAGGCGACGTCGAGTATAGGTGCTGAGTGCTTCCAAGTAGCGACGCGAGCCCTCGGCGTAAAGAACGCCCAGTGCCAGCGAGCTCTTGCCCGAACCCGATACGCCGGCAATACCCACCAGCTTTCCCAGCGGAATATCGATATCGATGTCCTTGAGGTTATGGACGCGCGCGCCACGCACCTCGATAGCCTGCGGACTCATCTTCTGTTCCGTCACCTTTATCACCCTACTCATGCCATAAAACTCGATCGCGAATGTACACGCCCAGCATGGGCACGGTAAACCGGACGAGACCGTATCCGGCGGCCTCGATGACGCGCTCGCGAATCAGGCTTGCGCGATATTTACTCGCCCAACTCTGGGTGCGATCGCAACGCTCAATGATATCCGCCATGCGCGTCGGCTTACCCTCGTCAGCAGCCATGGCCTCGATAAAGAGGCGTTGCGGACTGCGCAACCCGTAATACAGAGGCGCGTCGACCGCTTCGTAGAACTCGGAGACGGCATCCGCATGGCCATCCTCGACATCGCGCCTTTCGATGACCTGCGAGCCACGCCGGACAGCAGACCGCCACATGTAATATCCCACCAGCTGAACCATATAGGGATGCCCCATGCTCTTGCGCGCCGCAAGGTCCGCCGTCTCCGCGTCAACGCAAAGACCAGCGTCTTTGACCGTCTGGATATACGAATCGCGCACCTTGGGCAAAGATATCGCCCCCAACGTACGCTGCTGGGCACGCCGCAAAAACGTCACGCTCGGCTCTTCGAGCAGATCGTCAACCATACTGGGTAAGCCGGCGAACACCAGCGCAAGACCGCGCTGGTCGCTATCGGACAAGCCCGTAACGTCCTGGTCTCCGAGCACCTGCTGATAGAGAACGGCAAGAGCCGCCAGCTCCTCGATAGACGCCGATTGCGCCTCATCAATCGCAAACAGTATGCCCTTGCCTGGACCGAGCTTCTTGAGGCGCTCGTTGACCAGTCCTCGCAACGTCTCGCCCTTTGCCCGCGCCGCCTCGACCGACATCCGGCCAAACGACGGCCCGAACTCCATTGACGTCACAACGGGTTTATTCGAGCGAAGCGCGTCGGCCAAGCGGTCGCATAAGCCAAGCGAAGCGGAATCGGAGATAACCGCCCATCCGCGCTCGCTGGCTAGACGTTGCAGCTCCCGCAGGAGAACCGTTTTGCCGCAGCCGCGGTTTCCCGTAATGAGCATGAGCCTACCCGGCGCTCCGGCTCCGTTGTCGAGTCCTTCCTCAAAATCTTCGATGACCGACTCTCGACCGATGAGCATCGGAGGCCGCTTGCCTGCCGTTGGCTTAAAGGGATTTGGATTCATGTCGGCCTCCTCGGATTGGCAAACCCTGGTAATAGTTATACCAACTTGTACCGAGTTATACCAATAGCATCTGACAAAGGAGATGCCCCTTTGTCACATGTGGCCGAAAAACTCGGCGTCTGCTGCTCGCCAGGGGCAGAAGGTGGAGGGATCGACCTTTACGTGGGCTGCCTCGGGGACGTCATACCACTTGACGGTGTAGCCAGCGCCGTGAGAGCAAAAGACCGAATCGGGCGTGTTGGGCAGATCGGCCTCTGGCTCATAGGCGGCAGTCTCGATGACGCGCTCGGCATCATGACAAGCCGCATAGCCGGCGAACTCCAGGTACAGATGTCCGCGACCGCTCGTGTAGGCAGCCACCTCCAGCGCGTAATCCTGCACCTCAGATGCCGGCACGCGACCCACAAGCTTCGCCCGGTCCCCCGCCATCGCCGGCGGCTCGTACTCGGCACCCATGCGCGTGGCATCCGAGAGCGCCCGGCCCACGCACTCCCCCGGCACCTCGAGCTCAAAGTGGTACCACGGCTCCAACAGCACCGCCGCGCCGGCCTCACGCGCCTGCATGAGCCCCTGGCGAATCGCGCGGTACGTGGCCTGGCGAAAGTCGCCGCCCTCGGTGTGTTTGGCATGCGCACGGCCGCCCGTGAGCGTAATGCGCACATCGGCGATGGGCGAGCCGGTCAGCACACCCAGGTGATCGCGCTCCATGGCGTTGGTGAGCGCCAGACGTTGCCAGTTAAGATCGAGCTCGTCGGTCGAGGTCACGGTGCCAAACTGCACGCCCGAACCCGCTGGCAACGGCTCCAGACGCAGATGCACCTCGGCATAGTGGCGCAGTGGCTCAAAGTGGCCCACGCCCTCGACCGGCTGCGAAATGGTCTCCTTATAGAGGATGCCGCCGGGCTCAAACTCGACCGCAAGGCCAAAACGATCGGCCAGCACGCGCTGCACGACCTCGAGCTGCACCGCTCCCATGAGCTGCAGATGTATTTGTTCAAGATGCGTGTTCCAGCTTACGCCGAGCATGGGATCTTCGTCCGCTAACTCAGTCAATGCCTTGAACACCGTATGGACATCGTGTTCGCCCGGAAGCACCGTATAGGTGAGGACCGGCGCAATGACGGGCGCATCGCTCGCAGGTTCCGCGCCCAGGGCGTCCCCTGGGCGAACGTGCGCAAGACCCGTCACGGCACAAATACCGCCAGCAGCAACTTCTTGGGCAAGCTCATACTTTTCGCCGTTATAGATGCGTACCTGATCGACCTTCTGCTCCCATGCCTCGGCGCCGGAACGTCCGTTAATCAGCTGTTTGGCATGCAGCGTGCCGCCGGTCACTTTAACCCATGCCAAGCGCTCGCCGCGATCCCCGCGGCTCACACGGTAGACGCGCGCGGCAAACTCCGGGTGCCATGCCCGTTCACGCATCAGTGCGCATATACCATCCAGCAGCTCGTCCACGCCCTGGTCCTTGAGCGCCGAGCCGGCAAAACAGGGAAAGAGCTTGCGCTCGGCAACCATGCGCGACAGCGTTGCGACGGAAAGCTCACCCGCTTCAAGAAACTCCTCGAGCGCCGCCTCGTCCAACGCAGCAGCGTCCTCCTGAACGGCACCGCCCGCCAGCAGTTCGTTGGCATCCAGGCAGCCTTCGGAAAGACGCTGCCCAAGCTGTGCCAGCAAAACATCGCGGCCGGGATTCTCCAAATCGATTTTGTTGATATAGATGAACGTCGGAATGTCATAGCGCGCAAGCAGGCGCCACAGGGTTTCGGTGTGCCCTTGCACGCCATCGTTGGCGCCCACAACCAAAATCGCATAGTCGAGTGCGCGCAGCGTGCGCTCCGCCTCGGCAGAAAAATCGACATGCCCCGGCGCATCCACGAGCATGACGTGGGTATCGCCATGGTCGAGCACGGCCTGCGACGAGAAGATCGTAATGCCGCGCTCGCGCTCGATCGCGTTAGTGTCCAGATGCGAATCGCCATCGTCCACGCGGCCGCGCTTGCGAATGCGACCCGCGTTGAACAGCATGGCCTCGGCCAACGTGGTCTTGCCGGCATCGACATGCGCCAAGATTCCAACGACCGCTTGCTTCGACATGGCTCTCCTCTTATTACAAGCCCATCGCACGCGGCAACGGGCGTTCACGCTCCACACTGGATGATACAATTTACGGGCCGGCGGGCGAAGCGGGCCCTATCCCCCGACCGAGCTCATCGCCCTGCGTTGCCGCGCGGCGATTTTCGTAGGTTCGCGCCTTGCGAAAGCCGGCACCTCCCCTTTTTGTCTGCCCGGGCTCATCTGGGGCGATAACAACGCGAGCCCCACAACAACGCGTTTTACCAAAAATGGCCCCACTCGGGGCCATTTTCATTTCGGTGAAACGCTGGTATGTGACTCGGCCTTTATGCCTCGCGCAGCCAATCAAACGCGACGCGCGGCGTACCGTCCGACACATATACGATACCGGCGCGCTTAAACCCGGCCTTGGCGATGGCTCCCTGCATAGGCAGGTTATCTTGGTGCGTGTCGATACGCAGATGGTCGATACGTTCCTTGGCAAAGGCAAACATCGCGGCCGCAACGCCATGCGTGGTGCCGTCGGATGCCACGCGGTGCAGCACAGCATACGGGGCGTCGCCGTGCCACTGGCCGCCCTCGATCGCATCGTAGGAGCTGTCCGGCCCCGGCAGAAAGGCAAACGTCGCTACCACGCGGCCGTCAACTACGCACACATAGCTGCCACCGGCGGCGATATCGGCAGCCAGTTGCTCGGCAGAAGGCGTGCCCTCGGGCCACTGCGTGGCGTTGCCATGCGCGCGCATAAAGGCGCGGGCCGCGTCATAGATAGCCATGACGGCGGGAATGTCGGTATCGAGGGTTTTTCTGATCATCACGCGGCGACCTCACGTTTATTGGTATCACTTTGGTTGAGCAATGATACCAACGTTTGGAGAGAGGCGCTAAGCAGATGGGAAGCAAAAAGCGAGCCGCCTGGTCAAAGGCCAAAAGCGAGTTTTTGGGCGCTGCTACCGGCGGCGATATGAGCGACCTGTTTGCGCGCGAGGACGAGCGCCGCGACGCCCTAGACGCCGAGCGCGATGAAGCCTGGCGTTACAAGTCGTGCGAACGCAAAAACCGTTACGACACACGCGCCGAGGCCGAGGCAGTTATGGCCGACTGCGAAAACCGCGGGCGGCGTGGTTTGGCCTGCTACAAATGTGAATACTGCGGCGGCTGGCACCTGACGTCGCACCCTTGGAAATAGAGACCGCATCGGCACGGCACTAGCGAAGCCCCGGTAATCGCACGCAAGCTACGGGCGCGGCGGCACCAAAACATCGTAACGAACGGCCTTGCCCGCAAGTTGATAGCTCGGCTTAACGCCGGCAAGCAGCGGGCCCTTCACCGGCCGCTTGATAACGACCTTGCGCGGGTGCACCGCAAGCGCGGCTTCGACCAGCGTCTCCTCATCAGTACATGGCCGTTCCAGATGGTGCAAGAGTTGGAACTTCTTTTTGACCGCCGCACTTTTGGTACGCTCGGGAAACATGGGGTCCAGGTACACCGCGTCGGGGGCGGCGAGCTCGCCCCGCCCGATCAACTCAGCCGTATGGCGAAGGCCGGCAATGCTGTCCTCGCCCGCATGAAGGCGCATGCGAGCCACGGCAGCCGCAAGCGCCGGATCATCTGCCGCGCGATCCAAAGCATCCTTGAGAAGCGCCGCGATCACGCAATCCTGTTCATACAGATCGACGGTAAAGCCCGCAGCCGCCAACAGCAGCGAATCCTCGCCAAAGCCCGCCGTGGCATCAATCGCCCATGGTTGCTCGATGCCTTTTGTGCGCGCAGCCTTCACCAGTAGCTCTTGCTGCAAACGGCCCTGCTTGAGTCGTGGAAGCATGCGGCCAAAATCGGCGCGCAGCTCCATCGTGCCGTCGGTGAGCGTGAGGCCCTCGGACTTCCCGGTCAGCTCAAGCCCCGCGGCCCGAGCAACAGAAAAGGGATCGACGACGCCCATGGGTACTCCTTAACAAGCAAAACGAATACGTGGGCGCCGTTTATGCCAGCACCCAACCGTCCGCTATTGTCCCACATGCGACATGGCCCACAGCATCGCAATGCAAAGCACCGCCATCAATCCCGTGCACACGGCAGCGATCACAGAATCACCCATGCGCCTTCCCAACGACCGCGGCTCACCCACTTGCCTGACTCCGTACATCATGGCTCCTCCTTCGCTCCGGCTCTTACCATGGCCCCATCATCGCAGCGCCGCGCATACGCTGCCATCGATTTGGCTTACACCCAGCTTTCCTTTTTGAAAGGTTGGACCGTACAGGCAAGAGACGCTTTCAAACGCATGCATCGCCCTGTTGAACTACAATGTGCTTCACGATATGTGCCGCAACCTGGGTGCGACAGATTCTCCGCGCCCGCATCGAAAGGACCAGCTATGAGCTTCACTCGCAAGACACTCAAAATCCTTGCCCTCATCTATTTTGTTTTGGGCATCGCCAGCCTGGTTATCGGAATCGCCGGCATCGCGACCGGCAAGCTCGAGTCCACCTACGGACCGAACGCCATGCTCGCCGCGGTCGTGCTTATCGCCAAGGGTCTCATCGACCTCGCCGCGGGCGTTGCGGGCATCAAGGGCGCCAACAAGCCTTCGCAGGTGGATGGCGCGTTTAAGCTCGGCATCATCGCCGCGGTCGCCACGATTGCGCAGGCCGTGCTCACGCTCCCCGCGTTCGGCGGCGACGCCATCAACTATGGTGCCTTTGTCATCGTGGTGTACGACCTGTTCTTTGTTCAGCAGGCACACGACGTCAAGGCCGAGAACAAGGATCGCCTGTAGGCGCTCGCTTCTCATAACCTCTACAGCCAAGCAACTAAAAAGGGCCGATCGCGCATCTCCGCGGTCGGCCCTTTGCGTTTGCCCAGATAAAACCTACCAAAATAAACCTGTCCCTTTTTGGCAGGTTGTTAGCTGCGACGGTACTCGGCGATGATGAAGTCGATGTCGGTTTGAAGGGTATCCAAGTTTGCCAGGCGCTCTTTATCGGCGGGTCGTGTGCGGTAGTAGTACGGCGTCATCTGGAACACCGCTTCGATGTCGGCTTGGGTCTGAAGCGTAATATTCGCAGACACCCGCTGCGTTCCGACTAACTCGAGCTCGGTGGTCTTCGGCAGCTTCTCATCGTTAAGGTACGGCGTGTCGTAGAGTACCTCTTTGAGCCCAAAGAGGTGACGAGCACCCGGCACCACGGTGTAGAGCGAGCCCTCCGGCGCCAGCACGCGGGCAAATTCGCGCTCGTTAAAGGGAGCGAAGAGCTCGGTCACCATATCGAAGGCGCCATCGGCCACGGGGATGTCCTTCATGTTGGCCACGAAGTAGGTCGCATCGCCGCGCTTGGCGGCAAGGCGCACCATCTCTTTGCCCAGGTCGAAACCGTAAGCATCCACGCCCGGCACCGCGCCCATGGCGCTGGTGTAGTAACCTTCGCCGCAGCAAATGTCGAGCAGCGTCATGGGGCCATTCGTAGACGCAGCACACCCAGACACCTGCTTGCGCACCAGCTCGACCATCGCATCGCGCAACGGCGCGTAGTATCCACGGTTCAGAAAGTCACGGCGGCTGCGCGCCTGCGACTTAGGATCGCCCATGGAGTCGCCACTCTTGGACGAGCGCAGCAGGTACAGATAGCCCTCGCGCGCACGGTCAAACCGGTGTCCGCCCGCGCATGCAGCACCGCGCTCGTCGTCCACCAACGGCTCATGGCAAACGGGACACAACAACATGGCAACTCCTTAGCGCAAACAACACAACGTCCACCATTGTCGCACGCCTTCCCCACCTAGTCATTGGGGACGTTCTTAAATGATTAGCCGTTTAAGAACGTCCCCAATGACTAGTCGATTAGGAGTATCATCATCTGCGCAAATAAGCACGAAAGAGCATATTAGAGATTGAGAGCGTATGGCTGATACCGCATCTAAGCACATTGACATGACCACCGGCTCGCTGTGGCGCAATATTCCCCTATTCGCCTTCCCCGTGGCCGCCACGAGCATCTTGGAGCAGCTGTCGAACCTCATCGCCACGGTCATTATCGGTAACTTCTCGGGCGACCAGGGAACCCTCGCCATGGCGGCGGTCGGCTCCAATGTTCCGCTTACCAGTCTTATGCTCAACCTGTTTATCGGCATGTCGCTTGGCTCCAACGTGGTCATCGCCAATGCTATCGGCCGCAACGATCAGAACATGGTCAAACGCGCCGTCCATACCTCGATTCTTATGGCACTTGTGGGCTTTGTCGTCATCGCTCTGGGCGAGATCTTTGCCGAGCCCATGCTCGCCGCGCTCAACGTTCCCGCCGAGACTATGCCCCTCGCCTCGCTCTACCTGCGCGTCTTTTTGCTCAGCATGCCCTCGATCTTGCTCTACAACTTTGAGGCCGCGATCTTCCGCTCCGTCGGCATCACCCGCATGCCGCTGCAGGCGCTTGCCGTATCCACCGTCCTCAACATTGGTCTGGACCTCATCTTTGTCCCCGTACTCCACTGGGGCGTCGCGGGTGTCGCCATCGCCACCGCCATCGCCTACACCGTCAGCGCCACTACGCTCTTTATTCGCCTGCTCAAGACCGACTCCGTCGTCCGCGTCACCCTTCGCGACCTGGCTATCGACCCCGTCGCCCTCAAGCGCATCGTCAAGATCGGCCTGCCCGCCGGCATCCAAAGCGCCGTGTTTGCCGTCGCCAACATCATCATCCAGTCCGCCATCAACAGCTTGGGCACCGAGGTCATGGCGGCATCGAGCGCCGCCATGAGCCTGGAGTACGTGTGCTACAACCTGCTCAACAGCTTTAGCCAGGCTTGCACTACCTTTGTGGGACAAAACCACGGTGCCCGCCAGATCGGCCGCTGCACTAAAACGCTCAAGGTCTGCCTGGTCGAAGGCGGTATCGTTGCACTCACCACGATTATCGTTATTGTCGGC
The DNA here is from genome assembly GCA_900540935.1 of uncultured Collinsella sp. Taxonomy (GTDB): domain Bacteria; phylum Actinomycetota; class Coriobacteriia; order Coriobacteriales; family Coriobacteriaceae; genus Collinsella. Next base: position 11,762 of record UQHW01000011.1, read on the forward strand.
CTGGGGCGCGAGATCTTGTCGCTCTTTAACAGCGATCCCAACATCGTCTCGATCGGCTATATCCGCGTGTGTTCGATCTTCCCGGCGTATGCCTTTAGCATGTTCTACGAAAACATGTCAGGCTACCTGCGCGGCTTTGGTATCTCGCTCACGCCCGCCCTCATCACCATGATCTGCGTCTGCGGCATCCGCTTCTATTGGGTATTCTGCGTGTTCCCGCACTTCCGCACCTTTGCGAACATTATGATGGTCTACCCCATCAGCCTGGGCACCACGGCGTTCTTTATGGTCGTGGCGGTACTACTTTGCCACCCGGCACGCACCTATCGCGCCACCCAAGCCAAAGCGACAGCCCGCTAAACACCGCACTCAACACCACGCCAGTCATTAATTGACAATATGCGAGCTCATATAGTCGATAAAACGCCTCGTGGCGATAGGCATGGTATCCCAGCTACGCCAAGCTGCCACCACGTCGCGCGAGGGAGCATGCACGATGGGACGTACACGAATATCGGCCCGCATGCCCTCAACGGTACGACGATACAGCATACTCACGCCTAGGCCCTCCTCCACCATCGCCATGATGGTGTAGTCGTCGGTTACCTCACTCGTCACGTGTGGCGACAGCCCATGCGCCGCGAATGCATCGAGCACCAGGCTCTGTTCGCCCTCATCCAGCAGCACAAACGGCTCGGACGCCAGGTCGGCAAGTGTCACCTTTTCCTTTGCCGTCAGCGGATGCGCGGTCGGCAACAATGCCACCAACTCGTCGTGATAGACCACGCGCTTCTCGAGCCCAGCGGTAAACCCGCGCGCCGTAAAGCAAAAGTCAACCACGCCATCGTGCACCCATTGAGCGTTGCGCGTGTAATCGCCCTGCTTGAGGGTAAAGCGTACGCCCGGGTGCAGCGCACCAAAGTCGCGGATCACACGCGGCAGCACGGTACGACTCACGTTGGTAAACGTCGCGATACGAATATCAGTCGAGGAGAGTCCCAGCAACTCCTGACGTTTGCCCTCAAGCTCGGCCTCAGCAGTTACGATCTGTCGCAGATACGGCAGATACTGCTTGCCATCGCGCGTAAGCGACACACCCTGCTTACCGCGCTCGATAAGCGTGGTACCCAGCTCGCGCTCGAGCGCCTTGACGGCCTGGCTCACCGCACTTTGCGTATAGCCCAGCTCGTCCGCCGCACGTTTCAGACTGCCGCAATCGACCACCATACATACAATCTGATACCGCGATGCCATCGTGCCTCCCCATCGATGTTGCCGTAAAACGTTTTGCCAGGGCTTTTTCTGTCAACATTAGCATTTCTTAATCATACTGAAGATACATTCGCTTTACTACATCCACATCTGGGAGCAGAATCCTTTTTGCGAAACCGTTCTGTAACAAAAGGAGTCCCATGGATCGCAAAAAAGCAATCGCGCTCTCATTTTCCGTTCCCGTCGCATGGGGCTTTTCGTATCCCCTTATGAAGATCGGCATGGACAGCATGAACGCCACGAGCATCGTCGCGCTGCGCTGCATCATCGCCTTTGCGGCTTGCCTGCTGCTCTTCCACAAGCACGCGTTGCGCATCAACCGTAACCTTATGGTCCGCGCCGCCATCATCGGCGCCATTATGGCAACCGAGCTCACCTGCATGTGCCTGGGCTCCAGCCTCACCTCCGCCTCCACCGCCGGCTTTTTGCAGAGCCTGACGGTCGTGATCGTGCCGTTTGCCAACGCCGCCCTGCTGCGTCGCGCCCCCGAGCGCAAGGTGCTCATCGGCACGGCCATCGTCACCTGCGGCATGCTGCTGCTCTCGGGCGCCGACTTTACCAGTCTGAATCCCGGCGCGCTCATCATGCTGCTCTCCGCCTTTATCTACGCTGGACACATCATTGTCGGCAAGCGGTTTGTCGAAGAAGTCGATCCGCTTGCTCTGGGCGTTTGGCAGCTGGGCTTTGGCGGCTTGTTCTCGGGCATCGCCGCATTCACCTTTGGCGGCTTCACGCTTCCCAGTACGCCCAGCGAGATCGTGGTCGTCGTTGCCCTCGCACTCATCTGCTCTGCCTACGGCTTTATCACCCAGACGCTCGTGCAGCCCCACGTGCCCGCCGAGACTACCGGCTTCGCCTTCTCGCTCGAGCCGGTCTGCTCCGCCGTCTTCTCGTTCTTCCTGGTCGGCGAGGTCCTGAGTCCCATCGCCTTCTTTGGCGCCGCCCTCATCCTCACCGGCGTCATGGTGGCAACCGTCGAGCTTCCGCGCCTTCGTGCACATGGACAGGCCCGCATGGCAGGAGCGCCCGAGCACGTCTCGTAGACCCCACTCCTTATGCAGCCGCGGCATAAAGATCTCCAGACGCCTTTACAATAGATGTCAACAGAGCATCTGCCATAAAGGAGCCCCATGGACACCGCAACCCGCGACCGCAACATAGCAACTTGGTTGAGCGATGCGCCGCGGCCGGTACGTGAAACTACGAACCGGCTGCTCGAGCGCATCGCCCTTTTGCGTGCCGAGCAGACCATCTACCCGGCACAAGACGACATCCTCAATGCCCTCGCCTACACGCCGGCCGACCAGGTCAAAGTTGTCATCTTGGGTCAAGACCCTTATCACGGACCCAACCAGGCCATGGGGTTGTCGTTCTCGGTCCCCGCGACGCAAACCAAGTTGCCGCCGAGTCTGCGCAACATCTATAAGGAACTCAAAGCCGATCTGGGCTGCCCCATTCCCGCCACGGGAGACCTAACCCCCTGGGCACAACAGGGCGTCCTGCTCCTCAACACTACGCTCACCGTGCGCGAGCATGCCGCGAACTCGCACGCCAAACTGGGCTGGAGCACGCTCACCGACTACATTATCGAACGCTGCTGTCAGCTGCCCCAACCGGTCGTCTTTTTGGCATGGGGCCGCTTTGCCCAGCAGATGGTCGATGGTAAGCTCGCCGCGACCGGCGCGGGCAAGGCAACCGGCAAGTTCTGCCTGGCATCCACGCACCCCTCGCCGCTTTCGGCCAACCGTGCCACGGCAGAACTCCCCGCCTTTATGGGGTCGCGCCCCTTCTCTGCTGCCAATCGGCTACTCGAACAGCACGGCTCGACCCCCGTCAACTGGGCTTGCCTCGGCTAAAAATCGATACATCAAAAACGCGCCCGACGGCTTTCCATCGGGCGCGTTTCCTATTCGGGCCAAATAAATTGCGTGCGGCCGGCCTCGCCGCCATCGATCAACAGGCTCTGCCCGGTCATAAACCGGTTGGTCACGCCCACAAAGTAGATCCACTCGGCGATCTCTTGGGCGGTGGCCCAGCGTTTAAGCGGCGTGAGCTCCATAATCTGGTTCCACAGGTGTTCGTCTTCCATCACGCAACGGTTGAGCGGCGTTATAACGCCGCCCGGGTCCACACTGTTGGCGATGGCCTGCGGTGCCAGGCGGTTTGCAAGGTTCTTGGTGTAGGCGATAACACCGCCCTTGCTGGCGGCATAGGCGGGAAACTCCGATCCCGTATGTCCGCTCGCCGACCCCACATTGACCACGGATTTGATAGCCGGCGCAGGCTTGGCGGCGAGCCCCTCCCCCACAAAGGCGTAGCGCTCGGTCACGTTGATGGTGCCACACAGGTTGGCGGCGATGTCGTCGGCCGAATCCTGCGTACCGGCAACGTTCACGATTACCTGAGGCTCAAGGTCGCTTGGAAACGAGTCCGGCTCGCGGACATCAACGATCAGATGGCGGTAGCGCTCGTGCTCGACCGACGCCGGCAGCAGGTCAAAGCCCACGACCTCGTGGCCCTCGTCCAAAAAGCGCTGCACGCACGCGGCTCCGATACCGCCCGAAGCGCCCGTGATCAAAACCCGCATACTTGCTCCTTAGGCGGTTGCGTGGCGCTCGAGGTACTCGGCGCCCACATTCTCACGCTCCCAGCCACGCACGACCTTGTAGCCCACGGGGCTCAGGAAGACCTCGCACAGCAGCTCGGCGACAGCGCCGGTCAGCGAGCACATAAGGACCTGTACCCAGGTCCAACCAAAGAACGTATGGCTCACCACAATGGCAAAGACCAGGTTGTCGATAAACTGGCCAACACCCGTGGACACATAGGAGCGGAAGGCGAAGCTCGCAAAGTTATTCTTTTTGAGCATACGGCCGAGCGACTGGTTGAGCGTGGAGTTAACCACGGCAGAGACGAGCATTGCCAGCGAAGAGCCCAGCACCACGTACCAGGTGCCGCCGATGGTGGCGTTAAGGGCAGTGTTAACCTCGATCATGCCCGTGTCGTAGTAGGCGCCCCACATACCGGGCGTGAGCGAGCATGCCCAAAAGCACAGGCTCACGGTCAGGTTGACCAGCAGCGCGAGGATAGAGATTTTGATGGATGCCTTGGCGCCAAAGCGCTTGCAGATCATGTCCTGGCACAAAAACGAAACCCAGCTCACCACAAAGCCGCAATCGAGTGCCAGATACGGCAGGCTGATGAGCTCTTTGTTGGCCAGCAGGTTCATCATGATGACACTCACGAAAAACAGCGAAACCGTTGCCGCGGGAATGCTCCGCAACAGGACCTTATAGTCCTCCATGACCTTCTTGATCATTATGTACTCTCCTTTGGTTTTAGGTTTAACGAGCAGGATATCGGACCCGAACTGCTCGGACGCCCCGGTCTTGAGACGACGGTGGGTATGATAGCCGCTCACACGGCATCAGGCAAGCAAACGGCGCGGCAGCCCCGCCAGGCCACCGCGCCGGCACACTAAAACGCTACGTTGCCAAACTCCGACAGGATAAGATCGGGGTTGTGATTGGTTGCCCAATCCACGTTCCACGGACTCGTAAACAGCAGCAGCTTGCCGCCGCGCATGTCCTCGACGCGCAGCGTGTCGCGCGTGAGCGAAAGGCCCGGGATATCGATGGTGTCGGGGTCGTTCTGGATCCAGCGAATGTCCGTATAGGGCAGCAGCTGGCGACGAACCTCAACACGGTACTCGGCCTTGAGGCGGCGCTCGAGTACCTCAAACTGCAGCACGCCGACCACGCCCACGATGACGCTCTCCATGCCGGCACCCAGCTCGCGGAAGATCTGGATGGCACCCTCCTGGGCAAGCTCCTCCATACCCTTGACGAACTGCTTGCGCTTGAGCGTGTCGACCTGCGTAATGCGAGCGAACATCTCGGGGGCAAACGTCGGGATCTGCGGATACTGCACGTGGCGCTTGCCGGAGCACACGGTGTCGCCGATGCTAAAGATACCCGGATCGAACAGGCCCACGATATCGCCCGCGTACGCCTCGTCCACGATGGCGCGGTCATCGGCCATCATCGACGTGCCCGTGGCAAGCTTGAGTTTGCGGTCGCCCTGCATGTGGAAGGCATCCATGCCGCGCTCGAACTTGCCCGAGCAAATGCGCACAAAGGCGATGCGGTCGCGGTGGTTCTTGTCCATGTTGGCCTGGATTTTAAACACAAAGCCGCTAAAGTCGTCGCGGCAGGGATCGACCGGCTCGCTGGTGAGCGTATCGGTATAGGCGCGCGGCGTCGGGGCCAGGCGCAGGAACTCCTTGAGGAAGGGCTCCACGCCAAAGTTGGTAAGCGCCGAGCCAAAGAACGCCGGGCTCAGCTTGCCGCAGGCCACGGCATCCAAGTCGAGCTCGTCGCCGGCGCCATCGAGCAGCTCGATATCGTCCATTAGGTTCTTATGGTTTTCCTCGCCGATAAGCTCGTCCATGGCGGGGTCGCCCAGCTCGGCCTCGACCTCGGCGACCTTCTTGGTGGCGTTGGCGTGGCCGTCGCCCTCAAAGGCGATAACGCGGCGCGTCTGACGATCGAACACGCCGCGGAAGTTGCGGCCGCTGCCGATCGGCCAGTTCATGGGATACGTATTGATGCCCAGGACGTTCTCGATCTCTTCCATGAGCTCAAACGGGTCGCGAGCCTCGTGGTCGAGCTTGTTCACAAAGGTAAAGATGGGAATGTGGCGCAGCGTGCAGACCTTAAAGAGCTTTTTGGTCTGGGCCTCGACGCCCTTGGCGCCGTCGATGACCATGACAGCGGCGTCGGCGGCCATAAGGGTACGGTAGGTATCCTCCGAGAAGTCCTGGTGACCGGGGGTATCGAGGATGTTGACGCAGGCGCCGTTGTAGGTGAACTGCAGCACCGAGGAGGTGACGGAGATGCCGCGCTCCTTCTCGATGTCCATCCAGTCCGAGACGGCATGCTTGGCCGAGCTCTTGCCCTTGACCGAGCCGGCAGTCTGGATGCTGCCGGTATAGAGCAGCAGCTTCTCGGTAAGCGTGGTCTTACCGGCGTCCGGGTGGCTGATGATCGCGAATGTGCGGCGCGACGAGATTTCATCCGACAGGCTTGCCATGCGGATCCTTTCTTGCGTTCTATATGCATTACGTCGATGTAACTGCCCTATTGTAGCCGTGAAACCTCGCCATAGGGCACCTATCAGGACAAATTCATCAGTTGGGGCTCGGACGGTGGAATGTCAGCGGTGTTCCGCGACGGTTTGTCTCAATCTGTAACAGTTAGCCGCCAAAAACAACTCTAGATGTTACAGATCGAGACAAACGAATGGACAGGCAAATAACGTCTCAATCTGTAACAGTTAGCCAGCAAAAACGGGTCTTAGTGTTACAGATTGAGATGAATGAGTAGAGGGACGGACAGCCCCGTAATTTCCTCTTGCACAACTGTGCATAGTGTGTATATACTGTGCTTACCGGTTATATACACGTGTAGCCCATCAGCTAAGGAGCCGCTGTGGACATCATCCTATCCAATTCGAGCGACAAGCCCATCTACGAGCAGATAACCTCGCAGGTCAAAGCTCAGATCCTTTCGGGCACGCTTGCTGCGGGAGCCAAACTCCCCAGCATCCGTGCACTCGCGAGCGATCTTGGCGTGAGTGTCATCACCACCAAGCGCGCCTACGCCGACCTGGAGCAACTCGGCTTTATCTGCACCGTGCAGGGCAAGGGCTGTTTTGTCGCCGAGGGCAACCAAGAACTCTTGCGCGAAAATCAGCTCTGCCATATCGAAGAGCTGCTCGCACAGGCAGCAACGCAAGCCGAAGCCGTGGGCGTCACGCGCGATAAACTGCACGAAATGCTCGACCTGGTAGCCCCCGAAACCATGCAGTAACCATCTGCAAGAAAGGCTATGCCATGCAAAACTTGCTAGAACTCAAAAGCATCTCACGCCGCGTGAGCGACCGCTTTTCGCTACGTGGCGTCACGTTGGCCGTGGAGCCCGGCCAAATTGTTGGCTTTGTGGGCGCAAACGGCGCCGGCAAGACGACGACCATTCGCGCCACGCTTGGGCTTATAAAGCTCGATGCCGGCGAGGTGCACCTGTTTGGGCAGCGCTGTGGCACCGACGCGCCCGATGAGTCGCAACGCCACCTGCGCTCTCGCATCGGCCTCGTGCTGGACACATGCCCCTTCCCCTCCACGCTCAAGGTCGGCCAGATCGAGGCGCTCGTAGGCCCGGCGTACCCCACGTGGGACCGCGAAACGTTCGCCGGATTCACCAACCGATTTGGCCTCGATCCCAAGACAAAGGTCAAGGACCTCTCCCGCGGCATGGGTATGAAGCTGCAGCTCGCCTGCGCGCTCAGCCACAATGCCAAGCTGCTCGTTTTGGACGAAGCCACCGCGGGCCTCGATCCCATGGCACGCGAGGAACTGCTCGATGAGCTGCTCGCCTTTGTCGCCGACGGCCAGCGCAGCGTGCTGCTCTCGAGCCATATTACGTCCGACCTCGATCGCGCTGCCGACCGCGTCATCTGCATCGATAACGGCTCGATTGTGTTTGACCTGCCACGCGAGGACATTACCGACCGCGCCGGCATCGCCCACTGCACCCAGGCACAGGCCGCCGAGCTCATGGCTTGCGTCGAAGGCACCCGCGCCGCCCGCCACGCCTACAGCGTGGACGTGCTCGTGCCCAACCACCGCGAAGTGCTCGAGGCCTTCCCCGAGATTCCCTGCGATCGGGCAACCATTGATGACTATCTTCGCTTCATGCTGAAAGGGGCTTTGAAATGAAACGCGCCATTATGTCCGAGCTTGCCATCGTTCGCACGCTCGTCCCGAGCATCGCAGGTGTCGGCCTGTTCATCTTCGTCGTGCTGACCGCCGTCAGGGCATCGAATGGTGATTCCGACATGAGCGCCGCCGGCGCCTTCGCGATCAGTGCCATGTCGCCTATCATGGCCAGGACGTCGCTGGCCGGGCTCGACAACCAAAACGGATGGGAGCGCTATCGGGCAACGCTGCCCATCTCACGCAAAGACATCGTCAGCGCACGCTACCTGTGCATCACTATTTTCTCGGTCATCATGGCGTGCGCGGCCGTGCTGTTGAGTATCGTCGCCATCCCGATCTTAAACAGCGTGGGTATCCCCTCCACGGGAGAGACCGTCTTTGAGACCGCAATCGCCTCGGCAATATCGATGCTTTTCTCCCTCATGGCGGTGTTTTTGGTACTGCCTCTGTTCTTTCGATTTGAACACATGAAGGCGCAACGCCTATCCGTTGGTCTGTACGCCCTATACATGTGCCTTATCATGGTCACGCTAAACTCATTCAACCCCATCAGCAACCAGCTCATGTCGATTGCAGGGACGAATCCCGATCTTGCCGTCCTCGGTTGCCTGTGTGGTGCCGTCGCGCTGGCAACGGTCGTCCTTGGCGTTGTCAGCTGCGCCATCAGCACCAAGGTCTACCGGGCACGCGACCTGTGATCGACAGCTAAAGGACTTGGGCGGCGCCCCACCTCATTTACTAGATAAGAGAAGCAGCAACAACGTCGCTACCACCCTTCACGGCGTACCGTTTAGATCTTGGCAACCAAAGAGAAGCCGACAGCATATCGAGGGTGAATGTTTTTCCGAGAAGTGAACGAGTAAAATCAGTACCCTGTATCATCGACATTTTTATGGGCTTAGTTCCTGCGCTTTTTGCCTAGAAATCCAGCGGTTTTATTCGAAAAAAGTGTGCATGCTCCAGGGGTCCATATTGACTCGTTCACTTCTCGGAAAAACATTCACCTTCAATTCGAGCCTTAACCAAATGGCTCCCCGCAACATGACCCCCGTCTCGCCGCGGCCATATCAAACCTTCATGGCGGGGCGGTATCCTCATGTCCATAAAACTCGCAGGATAAACCCATTATCCAAGGAGGCGCTCAACCCGTGTCGTGGGTCGTCGCAGCATTTGCGTCAGCATTCTTTGCCGGCATCACATCCATCTTGGCCAAATGCGGTATCAAGCAGACCGACTCCGATGTCGCGACGGCCATTCGCACCTGCGTGGTGCTCGTTTTCGCCTGGGCAATGGCGGGTATTTCTGGATCCATTGGAACCATTGGCGGAATCGAACCCAGATCCTGGCTCTTTCTCGTCCTCTCGGGACTCGCTACCGGCGCTTCGTGGATCTGTTACTTTAAGGCGTTGAGCATCGGAGACGTCAATAAGGTCGTACCGGTCGACAAGATGAGCACCGTGCTCGCCGCGCTGACCGCCATCGCGCTTTTTGGTGAGACGAACAACCTTGCGGTTAAGCTCGTGGGAACCGCCGTCATTACCCTCGGCACGTTTTTAATGATCGAGAAGCAGCAATCCGCCGGACCCGAGCAGCAGCAAGACCGGACCTGGCTCGCTTACGCCCTCGGCGCCGCCGTGTTCGCGGCGCTCACGTCCATCCTCGCCAAGGTTGGCATCGAAGGCGTCGAGTCCAACCTGGCCACGGCAATCCGTACCTGCGTGGTACTGGTTATGGCATGGGCAATCGTGGCAGCTAAAGGCAAGATGGGCCAAGCCGTGCACGTAGACCGCTACGAACTCGTATTTCTCGCGGCATCGGGCATCGCGACTGGAACATCGTGGCTGCTCTATTACTATGCCATCGCCGCAGGCCAGGTGAGCGTCGTGGTGCAGATCGACAAACTATCGATTGTCGTATCGGTACTATTTGCGCGCCTGGCATTCAACGAAAAAGTCTCGCGACGCAGCGCCATCGGTCTCGCCCTCATCGTACTGGGCACCGCCGCGCTCGCGATTTGAAAAAAGCGCCGATTCCGAGCGAGATCTAAGCGTTGGCCGTGGTTTGTTGCGCCGTTCCGCCTCCGTCATCTGGCATATTTTCTTCATGACTGTTGGAACAGCAGCCCAGCAGACGCCACATTCTCACGCCAGGCCTGGGATGCCTGTATTGGCCGCGCACCACCACGCTACTTGTGCAGTGGCTTGGGCAGCGGAATGCCAGCGGCGATGACGGAGGCGATGATCATGCAGACGATACCCTTGAGTGGGAAGCACATGAGCAGCAGGCCCACGACCATGACGGGTTGACGCATGACGGCGCCCATCGTCGAGGCCGTGCAAACGGCGACGCAAAAGACCGGATCTGCGCCGGTGAGGATGGCAAGGCCATAGCCCAGGCTTACGCCCGAGAAGATAACCGGGAAGAAGTGACCGCCGCGCCAGCCCAAGTTGATAAGAGCGGGGGTCAGCATGGCCTTGACCAGACCGGTCAAAATAAGCACGCCAGCGGGAATGGTCAGATAGGTTTCCATGAGCACGTCGGCCTGGGTCTCGCCGGCAAACATGGTATAGGGCAGAACCGTGCCACAGATGGCGAGTGCCAAACCGGCCAGCATGGCCTTGACGACAGGACGCTCCCCTATTGCATGGGACAGTGCCTCGCTTGCATGCTCAGAGACAAAGTACAGCCAGCCGCAGACGGTGCCGATCAACGACAGAGGGACGAGCCAGGTAAGCTCTAGGTTGCCCACCTCGGCGGACTCGAACCTGGGCATGCCCATGCCGCCGCCCACAAGCTGTCCAAGCAGCAGGTAGGTGCCCAGACCGCCGGCAATCGCAATACCGTAGACCACCGTCTTTTGCGCCTTGGGCAGCTTGATGGTGATCTCGCCGGACGCGGACTCATCGTCGGCGTCTTCACCCTGGCCGTCGGTGCTACCGGCAAGCGGCGCCACAAAGCCAAAGACGGGCGCGGTAAAGAGTGCCGTCAGGGCAGCCTGGGTGCCCAGCAGCGTGAGCTCCCTAAACTCGGCGCCAAAGCGACGCATGCGATCGCCGACCCAGCTGCACAGACCCGCGATGACGCCGGTCAGGCCGGCCTCCGGTCCAATGCTGCCGCCAAACAGCAACGGCAGCAATGCCGCGAGCGAAAGCTTGCCCAGGTTGTCGTACGGGTAGCGCCCGTCTTGCTTAACCTTAGCCATCACCTGATTGAGGTCATCGGTCTTGGTGCCTGTCATCTTTTCGTACAGACCGATTAACAGGCCGCCCAGCAGGCAGACAAAAAACGGGTACGGCAAAAAGCCAAACGGGCCGCTGGCAAGCTCGGGCGAAGCGACGCCCAGCGCGTGTGGAATCTCGGTCCATAGATAGTCGATGCCGTGCTCCATCGCAAAGAAGAACAGCCAGACTGCGGCACCTGCGAACGCACCGGTCACGGCAACGCTAACTAAAAACAGCGCGCGGTTTGTGGGTTTGGCAAGGTTATCCATCGGGTCCTCCCGCGGTCAAAGTCGACATAGATACGTTTTATTGTAGAGCGAGTGTGGCCCAGACAAGCCAACCGTCTGCGCCGCAAACGGCACCATTGGGAGCCATAGTGGGGCAGGCTCAAGGCTTATCCGTTGATAATCGAGGCAATCTCGCGCAAATCGTCGGCAAAGTAGATGCCGTGCTGGCGCTTCAGGCTCGAAAGCCCCTTATCAATCATGTGCCCGAGCAGCGCCTTGAGGTCGTTGTAGTAACCGTTCAGGTTGTACAAAATGCACGGCGCATCGAGATGCCCCAACGACACCGCGGACATAACCTCGGCAATCTCCTCGAGCGTGCCCGTGCCGCCCGGAAATGCGATGAACGCATCGCCGAGCTCGATCATCTTGGCTTTGCGCTCGGCCATGTCGCTCGTCACGATAAGGTCGTCGATTCCGTCGTGTTGAAACTCTGCCTCGATAAAAAAGCTCGGCTCCACACCCGTCACATGTCCGCCTGCCTCGAGTACGCTATCGGCGAGCGCGCCCATCAGTCCCGATTTGGACCCGCCGTATACGAGCGCGTGTCCGTTGGCGCCAATCCAATTGCCCAGCTCCTGCACTGCGGGCAGAAACGCCGGGTCGTTGCCGACGCTCGCGCCCAGGTAGACGGTGATGTTCATATGCAATCCCCCTCGTCGTGACGCGCGGCACCCGTTCTATCGTTGCCGGCGACGGTATTCGCGCACGCGGCGCGACAAATCGGCGAGCTCATCGCGGTCGAGTTCTTCCAAATGCTCAAGATCGTCCATAAAGCGCGCCATGGTGTCCTTTTGGCGCATCTTGATAAGCGTATTGCAGTAGTTCACCGCCACGCCCGTAAGCATGGCGATATAGAAGATACTGATGACGCTTAGGATAACGGTAATGCCGCGGGCAACCGGCGTTTCAGCGGGGATATCGCCAAAGCCAATCGTCGAGACCGTCTCAAAGCTAAACCAGAGACCATCGCCAAACGTGAGGGTCGTGGGCTCGGACAGCCAGACAGCCGTCGAGCAAAGCAGATAGAAAATAAGAAACAGGCCCGTAATGCGTGCAAAGCCAGCCTGTCGCAGCACATCGGCAAGCGTCCTGAGCTTTTTCATCGCGACCCCTTCCACGGACAACCAATCACGTTCGCTCGGTATTGTCCCACGCCTCCCCAGCAAACGGAACTAGTCATTGGGGACGTTCTTAAATGACCAGTCAAACAAGAACGTCCCCAATGACTAGTCGTTTAAGAACGTCCCCGATGACTGCCGAGCGGGATCGTTTAGCGATGCAGCTGCCGACTGGGCAGGCTGAGCTGGTATCCTTATGCGGTAATGTCTCGATTCGTTAGGATTGCATGTGAGAGCTTCCGCTGTCCTTCGTTCAGTTATATATCGCGCCCTGGCCATTGTGCTTACCGCGCTTGCCGCGCTGAGTTCTATCGCGCCTGTCCAGGCTTTTGCCGATGACTCTAGTCAGCAGGTCAAAACGGTCCGCGTTGGTTGGCTCGTCAACAACGAGGGCTTCCAGGACGGCATCCCCGGCGAGCGTCTCTCGGGATGGGGTTACGAATACCTCCAGACCCTCTCGTACTACACACCCGGCTGGCAGTACGAATACGTCTCCGGCACCTTCACCGAGCTTATGGAGAAGCTCGAGACGGGCGAGATCGACCTCATGCCCAACATCTCCTACTCCGAGGAACGCGCCCAAAAGCTGCTCTTTTCCTCGAACCCCGAGGGCACCGAGCGCTACTACATCTACGCCAGGCCCGACCGTGACGACCTGGCCAAGGGTGACCCTCAAGCACTCCAGGGTCTCACCATCGGTTACAACTCCGGTGTTATGCAAACCATCGTCGGCCAGCAGTGGCTCGCCAACGAGGGAATCGCCTGCACATACAGGGAGTATGACGGAGGCTCCGTTCTCTTTGACGCGCTCGCAAACGACGAAGTCGATGCCGTCATCATGAACGACACCATTTCGTCGCCCGATGCGTCGCCCATGTTCTACGTTGGTTCGAGCGACTACTACTTTGCCGTCCCCAAAAGCCGCCCCGACCTAATGGACGACATCAATGCCGCCATGTCGGCAATCGCCCGCGTCAACCCACGCTATATCGACGAAGTCAAATCTAACTACTCGGTCAAAAACAGCGGTTCATCATCGCTCAACGGCCCCGAACGTTCCTGGCTCAAAGCAAATGACAACACCATCACGCTCGGCTACATTACGGGCAAACTCCCCTACTGCAACGAAGACGAAAACGGCGAAATGGAAGGCTCGCTCGCATCGCTTGCGACGACGTTGCACGATAAATTTGGCATTACGGTCAAAACCGTCGCCTTTGATAGCTACAAGATGATGTCAAAGGCTCTGTCAAAGGGAAGCATAGACGTTGCGCTGCCGGTATACCGAGATTACTGGGTTGCCGAGCAATCAGGCGTTGTGCAGTCGGCATCGTTGGGGACCGTGTCCCTCACCGCCATCCACACCGGCAGCGACCTGAACAAAGACCTTCAGAACATCGCCTGTACCAAATCATCGTTTGTCAACAAAAATGCACTTGAAAGCCTGTTTCCCACAGCGACCGTGACCGAATACCAATCCGACGATGAAGCGTTCGACGCCCTCAGGAAGGGAACGGCGCACTGCATCGTCGCTCCCAGCTCACGCATAAAAACCATCGGCGACCGTTATGATCTCGAAGGTTACGAGACGGCCGAGCTCCCTGACACCTGTGAGCTCTCGTGCTGGATTTCGCGCGGAAAACCCGAGCTGCTGGGAATCGTCAACAAGGGCATCATCAATGCCGGAGAATCGCTCTCCGCAAGCAATTACTCCTCCACGTCGTACACGGCCCAGGAATCCAACACGCTTCAATTCCTTTATCGCAACCGTGCCGCCGTTGCAGCTGCCCTCATCGGTATGTTGTCGGTCGGCATCGTCCTGCTCATCTGGGCACTCGTGCGCGCTCGAACCGAGCGCAAAAAAGCCGATGCCGCCAACGCCGCTAAGACGGCATTCCTCACGCGCATGAGCCACGACATCCGTACACCGCTCAACGGTATCCTGGGCCTTATCGAGATCGAGGAATTGAAGGAAGGCGATATCCAGGTCGCCCGCGAAAGCCGTGCCAAGGCGCGCGTTGCCGCCAATCACCTGCTCTCGTTGATCAACGACATCCTCGAGATGGGCAAAATCGAAGACTGCAAGCTAACACTGGAGCATACGCCTTTTAACCTCAAAGAGCTCTGTGACGATACACTGGTGCTGTGCAAGCTCCGCGCGTCCAGTAACGGCATCACAATGCAGGACAATAGTCTGCCGTACGCCGCGGGGCCATACATGATCGGCAGTCCCACCCATATCCGACAGATCATGATCAACCTGTTAGACAACAGCATTAAGTACAACAAGCACGGCGGCTCCGTCACCTTTAGCTCAAAGACCAAGCCACTCGATAACGGGCGCGCGCTCTTTTGCTTTAGCGTTTCGGATACCGGCATTGGTATGACTCCCAAGTTTTTAAAGCATATCTATGAGCCGTTTGCCCAAGAAGGTGACGATGCGCGCAGTAAGTTTCAAGGAACCGGCATGGGCATGCCAATCGTCAAGTCGCTTATTGAACTGATGGGCGGCACGATTGAGATTTCGAGTGAGGTTGGCGTAGGGAGTACGTTCAACGTCCAGATTCCGCTCGATATCGACAAAGACCCTCAGGCAAGAGAACGCGCGGACGAGCAAGCAGACAGCTGCTCGCTTGCCGGCATGAACGTTCTTTTGGCAGAAGATAACGAGCTCAATGCCGAGATTGCCCAGGCGCTGCTCGAAAGCGAAGGCATTGTCGTAACTCGCGCCGCCGATGGCAACGAAGCGGTCGACCTATACGTTGGCCGTCCCGCCGGCAGCTTCGATGCGATCCTGATGGACATTATGATGCCGGACATGGACGGTTACGAGGCGACCCGCGCGATTCGTCTGAGCGAGAAGGTCGATGCAGCCGATATCCCCATCATCGCGCTCACCGCCAACGCCTTTGCCGAGGACGCCAAGGCGGCACACGATGCCGGCATGAACGCCCATCTGTCCAAACCGCTCGACTTTAACAAGCTCAAAAACATACTCGCCCGCATCAAGAAAAACGGATCCGTTTCGCTATAGTTTGTGCTCAACCACCACGCACGACCAGAAAGGAAGCCAACGATGTTTAGGCCCTTACGTCGAAAGAAACGCGCCATCACCGACGAGGAAGCGCGCAAACTGCTCGCCACCTGCAAGCGCGGCGTCTTTGCCGTCAACGGCGACGATGGCTACCCGTACGCCATTCCCGTCAACTACTTCTTTGACGCCGAGCACGACAAGATTTATTTCCATGGCGCCAAGGCCGGCCACAAGGTCGACGCACTCAAGCGCGATGACAAGGTCTGCTTTACCGTTTACGGCAACGAGTGGTACCAGGACGGCGACTGGGCTCCCTACGTTATGAGCACCGTGGTCTTTGGCCGCTGTCGCCTGGCGAATGACACCCCCGCGTTTATCGAGGACAAAGTCCGCCAGCTCGCCCTTAAGTACTACCCTTCTGCCGAAGAAGTCGAAGAGGAAATCGCCAAAGACATCAAGGGCGTCCAGCTTTACGAGATTTCGATTGAGCATCTTTGCGGTAAGCAGATTCAAGAAAAGTAAGCCTCAAGAACAGGCGTCACAAATGGCAATATGGCCCGGTTCCAACCCACCTTGGAACCGGGCCATATGCTTATGAAGCGTCGGCGGCTATGTGCGCAAGCGCCTCAACGAGCTCCTGCGAGCTCACGGGTTTACTCAGGTGCGCGTCCATGCCCGCCTCGCGCGAAAGTCTGCGGTCGTCGGCAAAGGCATTGGCACTCACGGCGATAATCGGCGTGGTCGCGGCATCCTCGCGATCGAGCGCTCGAATCTGACGCGTGGCCTCAAGGCCATCGATGCCAGGCATCATGATGTCCATCAACACCACGTCGTACTCGTGCGGTGCGCTCGCGGCAAACGCCTCAACGGCAGACTCGCCATCCTTAGCATGCGTCACGACGGCACCGGCACGGCTGAGCGTAAACTGCGCGATCTCGGCATTCAGATCGTTATCCTCTACGAGCAAAACGCGCAAGCCCTGGAGCGCATCGCCATCGCCCGCATCCGCGCGAACTGCCTGAGGAATCTCGGAGCGCTTGCATTTCTCGAACGGCAGGCGGATGGTAAACGTCGTCCCCTGCCCCAAGACGCTCGTAAAGCTCATGGTTCCGTCCATAAGCTCCACCAGCTGTTTTGCGATAGGCGCGCCCAGGCCAGTTCCCGATGAAGCGCCTTCCACCTGCTGCTCCTCGCGGCAAAACGGCTCGTAGAGGTGCTGTTGGAACTCCTCGCTCATGCCAATACCGTTGTCGGCGATCGTGTATTCATAGACGGGGACGCCATCCGCTGGCTCCACCTCGCGGCACACCAGGCGAACATATCCGCCCTGGCGGTTGTACTTGACGGCATTACCGGCAATATTGAGCAACAAGCGCTTGAGGTGCGTCACGCTCACCCGCGCATAGGGATGATTAAGCGTCTGCTGGTCGCAGATAATTGTCACCAGACGCTCCTCGGCCTGGCGCTCCAGAATATCGCGTACCTCGTGGTTGAGGGTCACCAAGTTTGTGGGAACAAGCTCCAGGTCGACCTGCCCGCTCTCCAGGCGACTCATATCGAGTGCCTCGTTGGCAAGGTCGAGCAGCAGTCCCGATGCCGTCCAGATTTTTGAGCGGCACTCAGTCTGCTTTTGCAGATCGTCCGCATTGGCGTCGCCAACCTCGACCATGCCGCGAATGCCGTTGATGGGCGTGCGCAGATCGTGGCTCATGCGACGCAGAAACTCCGTCTTTGCCGAGTTGGCAGACGAGGCCTCACGCGCCGCCTTTGCCAGCTTGTCTCCATAGTCGCGCTCCTGCTGCAGCAAGTCCGTCAAACGTCGACGATCAGCGCGGCGACGCACCATCACAACAACGGCTATAACACCGCTGTAGAGCGCTAGCACGCCGGCAGCAACAGCCGCGACAACCTCAAAGTAGCGCTGCGCCGAGGCATAGGTGTACACATAGAATTTGTGCGCTTTTCCAAATGTGCCCAAATACCACTCGCCGTCGGCGTTAACCAATCTGACCTTACCAGCCAGGCATCGATCCTTAATACCATCGACAATGAAGACGTCCGTCGCAGGCAGATCGAACACGCCCAATACGGTGGGTTCAACGGCATTGGTCGCAACGACCTTGCCGTCGCTTTCGATCACGATATTGCCGCTATCGATGGTTTCATAGCCTTCGAGCAAACTCTGCAGTTTGAGCGTATTGCTTGCAACCGCCTTCGCGCTCTGATGCCTTACCGCGATAACGATACCCTCGCCATCCCGCCGGGTCACGCAACCAATGTCTGCAACCGAATCATCCGAAAGCGTAATGCGGGCGGTATAGGACTTAAGCGGATGAGTTGCCACCTCCAGCACGGGCGCTTCCTTGAGATACGTAGCGAGCGACTCGTAGCCCACATCGCCCGTCGAGGACTCGGACACCAAATTGCCCGATGCATCCGTCACAATCAGCGCGCTCACGTTGAACTGGTCGGCGTATTGCTCCAGCATGGCGTTATCCACCGAACCGTCGCGCTCCATATCGCGAGCAGCCTCTCCGGCAATCTCCATAACGCGAATCAGGTTTTTGGTCGCATAGGCGCTGTTGAACGCGTCGTAGGAAAGGCTCTGCGTCGCCACGTAATCGACAACGTCGGCAAAGCGCTGCTCGGCTTGGGCCGTCGTGTAACCGTAGCTCATCATGCCGGCAACAACCGAGAGCGCTATCCCCAGCAGAGCGACAAGGAGCCATGCCCCTGTCGAACGATTGCCCCGCTCCTGAGCGGCGTGGTCGGGCGCATCGATCATGACAGGCCCTCCATATTCAAAAATGGCGAAGGGTCATCAAAGTACTTTGACACCAGACGTTCCATGGTGCCATCGGCAAGCATTTCTTGGTAGGCATGAGTGAGCTTGACGTCGATGCCGCGCGTATCGTTGATATCGAAAGCGGTGCCCAAACCAACCTTTAGCAGCGGCTCATCCAAAATGCGATATGTCACACCATAGTCTTTTTCGTAGGTGAGGAACGAGGACTCATGCGCGGCGACAGCGTCGACCAGGCCCTCGACGAGCGCCGGGTTCAGATATGAACCGTCCGAAAAGCTGTAGAGCTCCTTGATCTGCGGAACGTTTTCATTTGTGCGATTGAGCAAAATGCCCTCGGGCTTGGTGGTGGACTGAACCGCCACGATCTTATCCTCAAGATCGGCAAGCGTGTAGATATCGCTCTGGGGATCGACCGCGACCACCTGGCGGCTCGCAAGGTACGGGCCGGCCCAACGATATTCGTTTTCGCGACCCGTCATGCTAAAGCTGCCCATGACGCAATCGAGTTCGCCGCTCGCCAGCAGCTCTTTCTTCTTTTCCCAATCGATCATCTGGTATTTTGGCTTGTAACCAATGCGGGCCAAAGCCTCGGTTAATATCTCGACGTCCAGGCCAACGATATCGCCGTACTCGTCGGTATACACAAACGGTGGATAGAGGTCACTGCCGACGTTGAGCGTCTTAAGGTTGTCGTCTTTGGCCTGCGAGGCGTCCGGGGCTTTTGATGCTGGCGTCGAGGCTTCGTCATTGTGCCCGGAACAGCCGGCCATCGCTATGACAAAGGCGCTCGCCACTGCAAGCGCGACAAACAACGAAATGGCAGCCGAGCGACGGGGTCTTTTCATCGAACTCCAGAAGATCCTGTTTACAGACTGAAATGGTTAAAGATAATAGCAAACAAAACCACACGAGTACCCAATGGTTACAGACGTTTTGCCATGCGGGGCCTTCCGGCCGACTAGGCAGAAGACCCCGCATGCAGCGCACGCTTACCGTGCATTAAAAACGTAGCGGTCCAGGCGGTCGCACGCTTCCCTTACGCGCGAAAGCGGCAGTGCCAGATTCACGCGAATGTGGCAGGGCCCGTGGAACGGGCGGCCGTCCTGATATCCCACGCCTACGCGCGCCCCCTCGTCGAGCAGCCACTGAATATCACGGCCATGCTCGCGGCACCACTCGGTGCAGTCCAGAAACACCATGTACGTGCCCTGCGGACGCGAATAGGACACGCCCTCAAAATGCTCGTCCACGTAATTGCAGAAGTACTCGATATTGCCGGCAAGCACCTGGTTGAGCTCGTCCACCCACTCGTAGCCCTGCGGCTGGTAGGCACCGATAAGCGCATGCATAGAGAGGACGTTCATCTCGTTGTAGTGGGTCTTGTCGGACACGGCGCACACGCGGTCGCGCAGCGTCTCGTTATAGATGATGTGGTAGCTGCCGACCAGGCCCGCCAGGTTGAACGTCTTGCTGGGCGCATAGAGGGCAACCGTGCGCATGCGGGCGTCCTCGCTTACCGACTGCGTCGGAATATGCTTGTGTCCCGGCAGGATGATATCGGACCAAATCTCGTCCGAAATCACCACGCAATCGTGCTGGCGATAAATGTCCATGGCGCGCTCGATCTCGTCGCGCTCCCATACGCGGCCGCAGGGATTGTGCGGCGAGCAGAACACCGCGGCATGGATGTGGTTTTGGGCGAGTTTGCGCTCCATGTCCTCAAAGTCCATGCGCCACACGCCCTGGTCGTCGAGCTTAAGCGGGCTGTGGACAATACGATAGCCCGCGGCCTCGATGGACTTGGTAAAGCCGATGTAGGTAGGGCTGTGGACCAGCACCGCATCGCCTGGCTGGACATACGCGCGTAGCGTCGACACGACACCGCCCAGCACGCCGTTTTCGTAGCCGATATGCTCCGGCGCCAAGTCCTCAACGCCGTTGCGACGGCTCTGCCATTCGATGATGCGGTCGAAGTACTCGGGACGCGGATTGAAGTAGCCAAACATGGGGTGCTGAGCGCGCTTGATGATGTACTCCTGAACCGTGGGCACCGTGGCGAAGTTCATGTCGGCCACCCACATGGGAATGCGGTCGAAGCCCTCGTCGGGTGCGTTCGGAGCCATACCGGGGATCTCGCCCCAAGAGTCAACGGCGATGGCATCCATGCCGTGGCGGTCGATAAGCGAGCTAAAGTCGTATTTCATGCTGAGCTCCCATGCAAAGCGGACTATTTTGGTAGGCGTTATTGTCCACCAGCATGGGCGATTTTGACATGGGGTTTGGCGCTTAATTTGACGGGTTCAGACGAATGACTGGTTAGTCTTGCGCGTCGTTGACGGCGACTACGGTTAGCTGGGTTTTATCGACCGTAAAAGATATGTCGAGCCCAGCATAAGCTAAGTGGTAAACGCGGTTTGGCTCGTGCTTGCTGCCCGCGCGGCGCGGATCTTGGCAAAGGACCTCGACCAAGCCGGGGAGCTTTGCGGGCGGGACCATATCCTGCAGCGCTTGTGGAAACTCAACATCGAGCTCTTGCCACGGAGCACCCTCAATCCAGCCGCCGGTCGCATCCGGGTGGCAGTCCGCAAACGGGATGTAGGGCTTGATATCGTAGATGGGCGTGCCGTCGCGCAGATCGGCCCCCAGCACATGGATGATGGGGCCGTCGTCGGTAAGCTCCACGCGGTCGAGCTTAACGCAGGTGAGCCCGATGGGATTAGGGCGAAACGGACTGCGCGTGGCAAAGACACCCACGCGCTCGGCTCCGCCCAGACGCGGCGGACGCACGGTCTTCGACCATTTTGCGTTGGTTCCGGACCTGTCCCGCGTCTTGGCATCGGCGGCTATGTCCTTAGCCGTGCCGCCGGGCGTTCCGTTTTCGAAGCGCCACAGCAGCCATAGGTGAGAGAAGGAGTCCAGACCCTCAACCGCCGCGTTGGAGGCAAATTCCGGCTCAAAGACGATTCGTCCCTGTAGATGAGGCGCCAAAAAGCTGTTGCGCGGAATGCCGAACTTCTGCGGCAGATCGGTATGTATGTGTGCAATAGGTTCCATGCCGGCCATTGTACGGCATGAAGGTGTGGGGCGTTGCGCGCAATTCTTCGCCGCGGTCCCCCGTCGTGCAACCAACGGTTGCTTGGAAGGGTGCCTGCCGCCGCGTATGCTTAAGCTATCAACCAGCAGAAAGGAGCCGCTATGGCCTTTGCAGAAAAGCTCATTGCCATCCGTCGCGCCCATCACCTTACCCAAGAGCAGCTCGCCGCCAAGCTCTTCGTCACACGCCAGGCCGTTAGCCGCTGGGAGCGCGGCGAGGTCACGCCGGGCATCGATATGATGAAACTCATTGCCGCTGTGACCGGAGAGCCACTGTCTCACCTACTCGAAATGCCCGAACACTACTGCCAGAGCTGCGGCATGCTGCTCACACCCGATGACTGCGGCACCGATGCCGCGGGTGCCACGACCGACCATTACTGCAAGTGGTGCTACGACCATGGCAAGTACACCTACGAGACCACCATGGAGGCAATGATCGAGGATTGCGCCCCGCGCCTGGCGCAAAACACCGGCATGTCGCTCGACGAAGCCGTCTCACTCATGGGCGCCGTCCTGCCGCAACTAGAGCGCTGGCGCACCGTGCAGGAAAACGAGGAGCGCTACGGCGCCGAGGCCCGGGCGCGCTATGGCGATGAAGCCGTCGATGCGGCAAACGAAGCGCTGCTGGACATGGACCCTCAGACATGGAACGACATGAAGGAGCTTGAACGCGCCATTTTGGGCCAGCTCTCGATTGCCATCGGCGATGGCGAACCGGAAGGCAGCGAGGCTCGCAAGCTCGTCGCGATGCATCGCCGCTGGATTGCTCTCAACTGGGGCAGCGAGCCCCAAGACGAGGCATATCTGGGGCTCGCCCACGGCTACCTCGCCGACCAGCGCTTCGTAGACTACTACGGCAAGCCTTGCGGTACCGGTGCCACGGCGTTTCTGGTCCAGGCTATCGAGTCGTCGTTGTCTCGCGCTTAGACTGCAGCGGCTTTGGGTATCTCAATCAAAACACCAACCGATTGGAGACCTATGGCTACAAATCACGAACTCGTGCTGTACGTTATGACCGGATGCCCGTATTGCATTAAGGTGAAGCGCTTCCTGGCGGATAACGGCGTGACCATCCCCGAGCGCAACATCTCGACCGATGCCGAAGCCGAACAGACACTCATCGCCGTCGGCGGAAAGCGCCAAGTTCCCTGCCTGTTCATTGATGGCAAACCACTCTACGAGTCGAGCGACATCATCGCGTGGGTACAGAAGAACCTGCTCTAGTACTCATTAGGGACGCACTTAAATGAGTAGTCGTTAAAGAACGTCCCCAATAACTGGTCCCCCGCCGAACCCAAACATGTACGCCAGCATCCAAAGTCGACATTTTTCGACATCTTTGGATGCTGGCGTACAACTTTTTTGCGCAGGTAGTCATTGGGGACGTTCTTGAATGACTAGTCGTTAAAGAACGTCCCCAACGACTAACTAGCCGTGGAAGCGGGCTATAGGTGCAAGTGGCTGCTCGCGAAAGACGCGCTCGACGGCGGCGCGGTATTCGTCGACCTTTTTGGTCTTGCGCACGATCTTGTGAACGGTAGCGGGATCGGCGAAGGCGCACTTGGCGTAGAACCACCACTCCTTCATGCGAAAGACCGCATTGCCGCCGATCTCGTCCGCATAGGCTGCAAACAGCGTGTCGTGGAAGCGCTGCAGCTCGGCTGCCGTGGCCGCAGGACCGCCGGCAACCATGCGAGCCAGCGCAGGGTTCGCGAGCAGGCCACGCCCCAACATCACATGGCGCGTGCCGGGATAGGCCTCCACCAGCGCGTCCATATCCTCAAGATCAAAGATGTCGCCGTTGTAGGCCACGGGGAACGGCGCACGCTCCAGCGTCTCGCCATAAAACTCTTTGCGCGGCGAGCCCGTATAGCGGTCCTTTTGCACGCGCGGATGCACGATTAGCTCTGCCAGCGGCATGCGGCAATAGAGGTCGAGCACACGCTCATACTCGTCGTCGCTCTGCAGTCCCAGCCTAGTTTTTACCGACACCGGCAATGGCGAGCGCTCGCACACGTCGCTCAAGAACGCCTCGAGCTCATCCAGATTGCGCAGAAAGCCCGAGCCCTTCCCCTTGGCGACAACCGTACCCGAGGGGCATCCAAGGTTGAGATTGACCTCGCGGTAACCCATGTCGGCGAGCACCTGCGCCGCCCACACAAACTCCTCCGCGTTTTTGGACATCAGCTGAGGCACCACGTTGAGCCCCCGGTTATTGGCGGGATCGCCCTCTTTAAACGCTTTGCCGCCAAAGCGGTTGCCTACCCGTGGCGGCGGCAAAAACGGCGTGTAATAACAATCGAGTGCGCCAAAACACTCCGCGTGCACGCGACGGAACACATGCCCGGTAATCCCCTCCATAGGGGCCAACGATAGAATCATCAACATCTACTCTCAGATCAATGCGGCAAAGGGGCCGTCCCTTTGTCACATGCATTATGCCTTGTGCTTCAGGCGATTCACAAGGAAGAGGTAACTACTGAACGATGACCATCCTCCAGCCGCACCCCATACAACGAAGGTGAATGGTTTTCCGCGAAGTGAACGAGTGAAATCGGACCCCCGATGCATCGACACTTTCGGAGAACCATTTCCTGCGGTTTTGTCGCTCAAACCCTGCGGTTTTTGCATCCAAAAGTGCGAATGCTTCAGGGGTCCAGAATAGGTCGCTCACTTCTCGGAAAACCATTCATCCTCGATTTGCTGGCGCTCACAAACAGTGAGAGGCTGTCCCACGGCAGCCCCCTTGCGCGTCATTCGCCCCACGAAAGCGGCTCTATGCTCCAAAAACGACGTTCATGATCACGATGACCACCAACACCACGCCGTTGACACCATGTTTGAACAACAGATACCCTCCACTCATCTATACTCAAGAGCGTGTGCGCGTCGCCCAAAAACGATGAGAGTCGAGGCCCCCATGCAGCAGCTCACCGAACAAGAAAAGAAACGCATCCAGCGGTACTGCACGTACCCCAAGATCGCAGCGACCGCACTCGTCATGTCGTTCGTAGCATGCCTGTTGATGTTGCCGCTCCAAATGATCAACGATATCGCGTTCCACCAAAAGGAATTCCAACCCGCGGGCATATATACCGCCATCGCACTCACCGTAATCGAACTCGTCATCTTTTGCTATTGCGCTCTTGCGCCGCGCTTTGGAATGCAGGGCAGACAGTGGAAGGAGCTGCAGAGCAGGCTTGCGGTAGCCCAGACCAACAAGGACCGTTCCGCGGAGGTCGCCGGCGTGCTCGCCACACAAGCTGCCGGTCGCCTGCTCAAAAACAGTGATAACGATCTCGCGCGCAACCTGGGCGGCGCCGCGGAGGTCGCCGGAGCCGTGGGGGCAGTCGCCACGGCGGCAGACGTGCTGGCCGAGACCTCGAGCAATGCCGAGGCCACGGCAAACGCATACGGTATGACGATTCCAAGCGTCAAGAAGCAGGTCATAGCTCTCGCAGTGGTGCCCGCCATTGTGCTGCTTGGCGTCTACATCCCGCAGTTTGTCCAGGGAAATAACGAGCTTCAGGTAAGAAAGGCTGCAGCCGCCGAGCAGCTCGCCATCGCGCAAGATGCCTTGGAGCCCGTGTGCAAACGCATCGCGGCAGACGACCCGTACGAGTCGTATCACGACTACGGTTACCGTATTATCGGCTATCTGCGCGATAATGACCTCGGCGCTCAAGCAGCCTATGTCTACCTTTCTTTTGATGCAGACGGCATGCTCACGGACGTCGATTACACCAGTCAGATCGACCCCGAGGCAAGCCTTGCAGACAACCTCGCCCGCGCCGAGCAGGATATCGCGACGCTCTGCGGCCCGCTCAATGGGCTGGACGTTTCCGTTGCCACACCGGACCTCCTCACGCCATGCAGCCTGTCGGATGAATTTAAACAGGCATTTTTAGCCGGATCCCTATATGAAGAAATCAGCATCAAGACGGAGGACGAATCTATCAAGTCGTACTATACCTTTGACACCGAAGCCGCAGAAGAATTCGACGAATACACCCATCCGGAAATCAGCCTCATGCTCTCTGCAAAGAAGCATTAGGGGCTTACGTTCTGATTTCCGCTCGCAAACGCCGTCTATATCTCGAGGTCAAATACTTTTCCCGAGAAGTGAACGACCGTTTTTGGACCCCCGAAGCATCGACATTTTCAGACGTCAAAACCGCAGGATTTGGCTGCCAAAACCGCAGGAAATTGCATCTCAAAAGCGTCGATGCTTCGGGGATCCGTTTTTACTCGTTCACTTCTTGGAAAAGTATTAGACCTCGATTTACAGGCCACTCAATGTGACAAAGGGGCCGTCCTTTTGTCACATTATTCGGAGCGCAAGGCCTCCACGGGATCCTTCCTAGACGCGCTGCGGGCCGGCAGCAGGCCGGCGGCAACCGTCAGCAGTACCGAAATGGCGATGAGCACCAGCGCATCCTGCATGGGCAGGCTCATCAGGTTGGGGACCTGTTTGGCCGCAAGCGCCCAGGCATTAACCGGAAAGCTCACAAGCACCACGACGACAATGGCAAAGATGCCGGCAATGAGGCCCTCGATAAAGGTCTCGGCATTGAATACGTTTGCCACGTTGCGCTTTGATGCGCCGATCGCACGCAGGATGCCAATCTCCTTTTTGCGTTCCAGCACGCTGATGTAGGTGATGATACCGATCATGATGGAGCTCACCACCAGGCTGATACTCACGAATGCGATGAGCACCAAGCTGATGGTGTTCACGATGTCGGTTACCGAACCCATGATGATGCCCATGTAGTCGGTGTACGAGATTGCCTGCTCATCGTGGCCGGCGGCTTTGACCTGCTTGTTGTACGCATCGATGTGATCGAGCACGCGCTCCTTGGCCTCAAAGTCGCGCGGGAAAATCTTGACCGAGATGGGGTCTGCCTCGTCCGCATACCCCAACGTGGTCAGATTGTTGTCGTAGGTGAGCTTCGACGCCTTGGCATAGCTCATCATGAGCGAACTCAGGTCCTCGGCGTCCATGTTAAAGTGGATGGCACGAGCAAAGGCGCTCGCATCCACGCGCATGGCGCTCGCCAGGTTGGCAAAGCTCGACGACATCTGCGTCACCATCTGGTCCATAAGGCTCGCAGCCCCGGCTTTGAGCTGGGACGAAACCGTGGCCGTAATCTCGTCGCTTATCTCCTGCATGATCTGGGCCATAGCCTTCTGGAAATAAGGCGCAAGCTGCTTTTGCACATAATCGGTCATCGCCTGCTGCAGGCGCTCGGCCAAGGCATCGCCGCCGAGCGCTTTGAGCTGGGCCAGGATTTGCTGGGCTGCGGCATCATGCTCAAGATATGCCGAGAATGCGGCAGCGAGCTTTGACGTGTCCTTAAGATCTTCGGGCGTCAGGGCCTTAAACTGATCAGACTGCAAAAAGCCCTCAAACAGTTGGTTGGCAAGCGTTCCCACCTGCTGCATTTGCTCGGGCGTGAGTTCCAGACCGTCAAAGATGCCCGAGAAATCTGGGGTTGGCGCTTTGGCCATGATGTCACTAAAGTCGATGTCCTTCCCAACGCCCGAAAGGTCAATGTCCAGTCCGGATAAGTCGATACCAGAAAGGTCGATACCGCCGGCCGCACCCGAGAGCGCAGATGTATCGAACGAGAACGCATTCTTCAGCGCCGCCTCGTCCACGCTGAACATGCTGCCCAGATCCACGCCCTGTTTGGCCTCGCCCTGCAGTTCATCGAAAGACTTGCCCGTAAAGACATCCGTCTCGGGATGCGCAAGCTGTTCTTGCACAATCTGCGAATTGGCGGCACGTTCCATAAGCTGGCGAGTCAGCGCATGCGTATAGGCAATGCCCGGAGACAATGCACTCGCATTGGCCGTCTCATTAGGTCGCACCACGCCCACAATACGCACGTCAATACCGTCGGCAACTTTGGCCGTCATAAAGTCGGCGTCGCCAGACATGTCAGTCCACATGCCGGTCTCTTCGTTTTTGCGATAGGCATCGGCCGGCGGCAACACCTTAAACGTCGTAGACAGCGCATCGTCGTAGGTAAAGTCGGTGCCGGTCTCGGGCGTTTTGACCCCACCGTCAGCCGTCATGGCGCTGTTAACCAGATCGTTGAGCTCATTGATATCCAACGCGCCAATGCTATAGAGCGTGTAATCGCCCACCGTTCCACGGCTCGAAAGCACCATTACGGCTTCGTTAGCAGACGTAGGCCAATGTCCCGCCACGACATCGTACTGGCTGTCGAGCAGGCTCTGGTCGTCAATCATCTCGTTAAAGACCGAGGTTCCCATGGATTCCATGCTCACCGTTGCCGCCGAGCTCGCGCCTCCGCTCATGGCCTCGGTCATGGCGTTGGGCACCAGCCGGACAGGCTTCTCATCGCCCTTCCCGGCACGATAGACAACCGGCGCCACACCATAACCGTACTGGATGGTATTGACTTCTTTATCGATGCCATCGCCACCGGCATCGAGCCATGCCTTAAAGCTCGTCATGTCGTTGGACTTAACGCTCGCAAACATATCCTTTACGGCCGTGACCACAGGGATCGTATCGGTCCCCTTCATGTTGCCGTCGGTGCCGTCGTCGGACGAACCCTCGTTCTTGGACGTATCGTCATCCGCAGCCCCCTGTCCGCCCATCATGGACGACAGGTCGTAGTCCTGCTTGGAAATGGTGAGCGGGTAGCTCGAGAGCGTATCCTCCTCGACCTTTTTGATGTAATTGTTCACGCCGTTGGAGAGCGCCAGAATCGCGGCGATACCGATGATGCCAATCGACCCCGCAAAGGCCGTCATGGCCGTACGGCCCTTTTTGGTCATTAGATTTCGGGCAGAAAGCCCCAGCGCCGTCACAAAATTCATCGAGGTTTTGCGCGTGGGTTTGGCCTCGCGGCGCGTGGCGTCGGCGACATCGAAAGGATCGGAATCGTCGATAATCTTGCCGTCCGCCAGATTGACGATGCGCGTGGCGTACTGGTACGCAAGCTTCGGATTGTGCGTGACCATGATGACCAGACGGTCGCGGGCGACCTCTTTGAGCAGATCCATGACCTGCACGGATGTCGTTGAGTCCAGGGCGCCGGTCGGCTCGTCGGCAAGGACGATCTCAGGGTCATTTATCAGGGCGCGGGCGATAGCCACGCGCTGCATCTGCCCGCCCGAAAGCTGGCTCGGGCGCTTGTTCACGTGCTCGCCCAGGCCAACTTTCTCCAACGCCTCGCGCGCACGCTGGCGGCGCTCGGCATGCCCCACGCCCGTGAGCGTAAGCGCCAGCTCAACGTTTTCCAAAATGGTCTGATGCGGAATGAGGTTATAGCTCTGGAACACAAAGCCGATGCGGTTGTTGCGATAGGCATCCCAATCGCGATCGCGAAAATCCTTGGTCGAGATGCCATCGATCAGCAGGTCGCCCGAGTCAAAGTGGTCGAGTCCGCCGATAACGTTGAGCATCGTGGTCTTGCCCGAACCTGAGGGACCCAGAATGGCTACGAACTCGTTATCGCGAAAAGACAGGCTTACGCTGTCGAGCGCCACCTGCGTAAACGACTGCGTGACGTATCGCTTGCAAATATCCTTGAGTTCCAACATGGACGGCAGCCTCTCCCATGCGGACTCACTCGCCCGCTTTCCCCCACAGTTCGCATTTGATGCGTTTGTCCTACTCTATCCCCATTTTTTGCCGCCACCAGTGAGGAATGTAACGAACCGGTCAAAAACGTCCAGAATGGCACCAAAAAAGAGGTCCCGAACGGGGCCTCTATATGGTGGAGCTTATCTTGAAAGGCAGCGGGCTACTTCGCACAGCGGCGCACGATCTTCGACATGCTTTACGCGTTATTTACTGCTCGCTCTTCGCGAGCGCCTGATCGATAAGCTTGTTGAGTGCATCGCGCTGTTCGGCAGAAGTGATGCCGCCAACGATCGGGTCTCCTACGATATTGCCCTTTTGGTCGATCACATAAGTGGTCGGGAAGGAGAACAGGTTCGACGTGAACTTGCCGGCATCGCTGTTAGACTTAAACCAAATATTCTTGTACGTTATGCCCTTCTTGCTCAGCACGTCTTTTGCATTTGCAATCTCGTCCTTGTTGCCATCGAGCGTAAAGGAATTGACACCCACGACCTGGCCGCCCTTCTCGGCAAGCTCCTTGTTGAGCTTCTCCAGATCGCCCAACTCCCCCACGCACGGCTTACAGGTGGTAAACCAGAAGTTCATGACGGTAACCTTGTTCTTGGAGAACAGCTCGTCGCTGTTCACATCGTTGCCGTCCAGATCCTTGCCCTTAAAACTGGGAAACTGTCCTGCTTCCTTGCCCGAGTCGCCCTCGGCAGATGTCATACCGGCAGTCGCGGCATCGACGCTGTCACCCGTACTCGGCTGATTTCCGCACCCCGGGAAGTCCTTTTCCAGACGAGCGAGCTTGTCCTCGATCTTCTTGATCTGCTGCGCACCAGCCTTGAGCGTTTTGAGTTCATCGGCCGTAAAGGAATCCTTAGCCCCGTCTATGGTACTCAGTAGAAAATCTCCGTAGTTGGTGCCGTCGCCGATCATCGCCGAGTCTTTATTCGCCGCATTGAACACCTTGTCCCATAGGGTATTGTCTTTGGAAAAGATGTCATTTTCCTTTTTCATCAGTTTCGCGTACAGCGCGGACGCCTCTTCGGCATTGGACACCTTCTTCGCCGTCAGCTCTGCAACCTGGGTGTCGCCGCCCGCAGCTTTGTTTCCCCCGTCTTTAGGCGCCGTGCACGCCACGAGGCTCAACGCCAGCACGGGCACCATCAACAGTCCCGCAATTGTCGACAGTCTCATGTTTTCCTCCGTTATATCGAAGCTTATAGGTACCTATTTGTTTTCGCAGGCTTGCGCGGACTTGCCGCCCGTCACACCCAGCCCGTAGCGAAAGCTAATGGCATCGACGGGGCACGCACCCACGCATTTGCCGCAACGGATGCACTCGGCATGGTCGGGCGTACGCGTAACGTCCACGTCCATCTGGCACACCCTGGCGCACTTGCCGCACGAAACGCATTTGCACTGGTCAACCTGAATCCCCAGCAACGACACCCTGTTCATGAGCGCATAAAACGCACCGAGGGGGCAGATCCATTTGCAGAAGGGGCGGTAGAACAGCACGCTCAGCACCGCAACCACAATGAGAATCGTGAGCTTCCAGGTAAAGAGCTTTCCCAGCGCGGAGCGGATTCCCACATTCATGATGGACAGCGGAATCGCGCCCTCGAGCACACCTTGCGGGCAGATGTACTTACAAAAGAACGGGTCGCCCATACCCACATCGTTAACCACCAAGACAGGCAACAGCACCACGGTAAACAGCAACACGGCGTACTTGATGTACGTGAGCGGCTTGAGTTTTTTCGTGGAGAGCTTTTTGCTGGGAATCTTGTGAAGCAGCTCCTGCAGCCAACCAAACGGGCACAAAAACCCGCATACAAAACGCCCCAACAGCACACCGATCAGAATGAGCGTTCCGGTGACGTAATACGAAAAGTTGAACTTAGACGAGCCCACCACCGATTGGAACGACCCGATGGGACACGCACCCGCTGCCGCGGGGCACGAATAGCAGTTAAGTCCAGGTACGCAGACTGTTTTTCCCGCACCCTGATAGATGCTACCCTTGGCAAAGTTTGTCAGGTGAATATTGGTGACCAGCGTCGCCGCCGCCTGAATGAATCCGCGAAATCGGGCCAAAACATGCGACGCAGTGTTTTTTCTTTTATCCAATTCCGATACACTCCAAGCACAGCCT
The DNA here is from genome assembly GCA_900540935.1 of uncultured Collinsella sp. Classification (GTDB taxonomy): domain Bacteria; phylum Actinomycetota; class Coriobacteriia; order Coriobacteriales; family Coriobacteriaceae; genus Collinsella. The sequence goes on from UQHW01000011.1 coordinate 43,138, forward strand.
AATTGCTTTGGCCAGCACGGCGTCTGCCTCGCCGCGCATAACGCCAAAGCCAACCATGGCTACCCCAACGATCAGTAAAGCCACCTGCGCCACAGGCTTAATCGCTTTGAACAACCTGACCACTCCTTTCGTTACGCGACCATTGGACCATATCGACTATAAAATCCGTGTTAAGCGCGATTTGGAATGTGCAAGGAGACCGTTATGCGTATTTTGATCGTCGAAGACGAGCGAGCACTGTGCGACACGATCGCACGCAGCTTGCGAAACCTGGCATACAGCGTCGACTGCTGCCATGATGGGCAGGAGGCGCTCGACCTACTAGGCGTTGAATCCTTTGACCTCGTGGTACTCGATCTAAACCTTCCCCGTATCGACGGCATGACCGTGCTCAGGGAACTTAGGAAAACCGACTGCGAGACCAAGGTACTGATTCTGTCCGCGCGTGGCGAAGTATCCGATAAAGTCGCCGGACTCGATGCCGGCGCCAACGATTACCTTACCAAGCCGTTTCATCTTGACGAGCTGGCGGCGCGCATCCGCAGCCTCACGCTCAGACGCTTTACGCAAAACGACGTTGTTCTAACCTGTGGATCGTTGAGCTTTGACACCAAGGCGCGCATCGCCTCCGTAGACAGCGATACCCTGTCTCTCACACGCAAAGAAACGGGAATCCTGGAATACCTGATGCTTAATCAAGGACGTCCAGTGAGTCAGGAGGAGCTTATCGAGCACGTTTGGGATAGCACTGTAAACAGCTTTAGCAACGCAACCCGCGTTCACATCTCGTCGCTCCGAAAGAAGTTGCACAGCGCTTTGGGATACGACCCGATTCGCAATCGGATTGGAGAGGGCTACGTCATGGAGGATGGCGAATGAAAGGGCTTTCGCTGCAATGGCGCATAACGATCATGACGGCACTGCTGACGTGTGCGGCGTGCGTGCTGACGAACTGCCTGGTCGGCTATACGGGCATGCGCTACATGGATGCCATCGGCAGTGGCATCTCGGCCCTTAGCGCAGCCGACGTAGATACACCTCAGGAGTTTGACCCAACGAAGGGGAGCCTCGATGACGAGGTCACGATCGTCGTAAACGATGCGCAGGAGTCCTTTGGCATGACAGCTTGGTGCATCACGGCTGGAGTCACGCTGCTCGGCGGCGTGCTGGCATACTTTGTGAGCGGTCGCGCGCTCAAGCCGCTACGGTCTTTTGCCACCCAGGTAGAACGCGTGCAGCCTGACAACCTAAGCGAAATCAGACTCAGTGAAGATGTGCCCACCGAGCTACAACGATGTAGCGCCTCCTTCAACGACATGATCGCTCGTCTTGGCGAAGGGTTCTCTTCACAGCGTCAGTTTACCGGCAACGCCGCACACGAGCTGCGCACCCCGCTCGCCCTTATGCAAGCACAGATTGAACTATTCATCTCCGAGCACTCCGGTTTGCAACCCGAAACAGCCGAGCTGCTCGGCCTGCTGCAAGAACAAACCGAGCGCATGTCTCGAATGACCAAGGTATTACTCGAGATGAGTGAGCTCCGCAGCGTTCCTTGCGAGGACGATGTTGAACTTGGCCCCTTGTCCGAAGAGGTCCTCACCGACCTTGCGCCACTTGCCGAAAAGAAGGGCATGGCCCTCAATTGTGCTGGAGACGCTTTAGTAATCGGGAGCGACACGCTCCTCTATCGGCTGGTGTTTAACCTGGTCGAAAATGCCATCCGTTACAGCCGTCCCGACTCGACTGTCAGCGTCTCTATCTGCGATACCGATAGTCACGTATTCCTGCGGGTCAAGGACCAGGGCCCGGGAATACCCAAACAGTACCGTGAGAGCATCTTCCAACCATTCTTTCGCCTGGATAAATCCCGCAGCAGGGCATACGGCGGCGCAGGACTCGGGCTAGCGCTTGTCTGGGAGATTGCGGCGCTTCACGGTGGCACGGTAGAGGTCGAAACAAGTTCCGAGAACGGGACCGTGATGCTCGTGACCCTCTCAAAGGGGGCCACCACGTGATCCGACTGTCCAGGGGTCCCACGGGACTGCGGACAAAAAGTTGGACCATCGGGTCCGGTTTGGAGTCCGCATGACATACAGTAGAGCCGTGGTGGAGAGGGCCGGGGCCGCGTGCCCGCGCTACAATAAACTCCGCGAATCACCGGCGAAAGGAACACGATGCAGGACGACAAGGACAGGCTCACACAACTCACCTCGGAGCAGAACATGCTACTCAACCGGCTTATGCTCAAGATGGTTAAATTCGATGCCGGCGACCCCAAGCGCATCCAGCACTTCGTGAAGGTGGCAAGTCTCGCGCGCACCATCGGCGAGGCCGAAAGCCTGCCCGCGCGCGAGCTCTTCACGCTCACCGCGGCGGCGATCGTCCACGATATCGGCATCCACCAGGCCATCGAGAAGTACGGCTCCAGTGCGGGCAAACTACAGGAGCAGGAAGGGCCGGCGCCGGCTCGAGCCATGCTGCGCGATCTGGGCTTTGATGTCCAGACCGTCGAGCGCGTGGCATTCCTAGTCGGGCATCACCACACCTACGACGCCATTGACGGGGTCGACTACCGGATTCTGGTCGAGGCGGACTTCTTGGTCAACCTGTACGAGGACGGCTGCTCCAGGGACGCCATGCTCGCGGCACGCGAGAGGGTCTTCCAGACCAGGACAGGCATAACGTTGCTCAACGCCATGTTCGGCCTGGAGAGTTAGTTCAAGCGTCATCAACCGCCTATAGTGGCGCAGCTTTTTTAGTACTCTGGGAGATGTCATGAGCATTGCGTCGACGCGGTTGCCTTCGGTCATAAACGTAGGATACGTTTCCCGTTCGCGACCGGTAAATAGACGGTAAGCGATCGGTCGGCACAACATCAGACCTCTCGTCCCAACTCGGAACGGTGCAAACGCGTACTGTACAATGGGAGGAGAAATCGTGCCCCGGAAAGAATCCTGCAGCACGTATCCAGCCTGACCGAAGGAGCGACATGAATTCCATCGTATCTTTCCTCAACGGCGGCGGCCTGGGAGCCGTCATCCGCGGCGGCCTGGGAGCCGTCATCCTGATCGTCGTCCTGATTGTGCTGGCCTTCAACGCGTTCTTCGTGGTGAAACAGCAAAACGCCGTTATCATCGAGCGTCTGGGGCGTTTCAGCGCCATCCTGGGCGCGGGCCTACACGCCAAGGTGCCATTCATCGACCGCAAGGCGGCGACAGTGAGCCTCCGCACCATGAAAAACGGCTTTGATATCGACGTTAAGACCCAAGACAACGTGACCATCGGCCTCGAGGTCTCTGTGCAATACCACGTGAGCTACGAGCGCGGAGAGACGCCCGCGCAGTCCGGTGTCTACAAGAGTTACTACATGTTGCAGCAACCCGTGGCGCAGATGCGCGACTTCATCACCGACGCCCTGCGCTCCTCCATCCCCGTCTACACGCTCGACGAGGTCTTCGCCAAGAAGGACGATATCGCCAAGGACGTCAACGCCACCGTTTCCGGGCAGATGGCAGCCTACGGCTTCACGCTCGTCTCCACGCTCATCACCAAGATCGCGCTGCCGGCCGAGGTCGAGAACTCCATGAACGACATCAACGCCGCCCAGCGCAAGCGTGCCGCCGCGCAGGAGCTCGCCGAGGCCGACCGCATCAAGCGTGTCACCGAGGCGACCGCCGAGGCCGAGGCAATGGAAAAGGCGGGCGAAGGCATCGCCGCCCAGCGCAAGGCTATCGCGCTGGGCATCAAGGACTCCCTCGAGATCATCCAGGAGACGGGCATCGGCAACGACGAGGCCAACCAGCTGTTCATGTTCACGCAGTGGTCCGAGATGATGACGGAGTTCGCTCGCACGGGTAAAACCTCGACGGTCGTGCTGCCGAGCGATTTTTCGCAGTCAGCCTCGATGTTCGAGCAGATGCTGGCCGCCACGAAGGCCACCGATGACGAGCGCTAGGTTGGATGCCGTGGTCTAACCGGCACCGGCCCATCGGCATCAGGAGGAGACATGGCTCGCAACCGTTTTTTTCCGAGATCATCCGACGGCAGCGGGGACATCGACCCGTTTAACGCTGGCGATCCCATTATGCCGCTCGACGATGTTGTCCCCACGCGCGATGAGCGCGTGGGGCCGGCGAGCCGCGCGGAACGACCGGAGGAGGCGGAAGCACAGAATCCGCAAGCCGTCCCCGCCACCGCAACCAAGGTCCGGACCGAGGCCAAGACCGCGTTCAAGGCTAAATCCAAGAAAAGGGCAACAGATGGCCGGCATGTGTCGCACCGGGCCGAACCCGAACCGGAGTCCGTCTCGGACGATGATTCCGGCACGGAGAAGACTACTGGGCACCGCTGGGGCATCAACGGCTATGGTATCGTCGTCGGTGCCATCTTTCTCGTCACACTGCTGCTCGGCGTCGTCGCCAACTGTGGCTCAATGATGATCACCTCGACTATCGGCGCGGATGTGCCGCTAACCGAGGCGACGGGCGAGTCGGATGGCGGCACGGAGGAGAATGACGCGGCAAAGGCGCAAGACGACGCCGAAGCCGAGGACAGAGCGGTCTCCGATGCCGCGACCGCGCGTCTTGACAATCTCTTCGACGATCCCGCAACGGGCGACCTCATCAAACGTGGGCTCGACCGTCAGTTGAAGACCAACTTCGGCTACACGGCCGACGAGCTCGGTATCGATGCCACTGCCTATGAAAAGTGGTTCCTTGGCACCATTGACTACCGGCTCAACCACGCCCAGGCCTACGGCCACGGCACGGGGTTCGCGGCGTTCGACGTCACGTCCCCCGACATCTACCGGATATTCAACGACTTCTACACCAAGACATCCGATTACGTCTTGAGCAACAGACTCTACGGAACATATGGACCCGATGGAGTTGCCGTCGCGCTCACAGACGAGCAGAAGGCCCAGATGAGTGCCTATTTCAACGAGACGCTCTCGAAAGCCGCGATAAGAGACGATGGCTACTTGAGCGCCTGGCTCTCCAAAGGCAATGACGGCACGTGGATGGTGGACGACACGAGCCTTCGGGAGACCCTGACGTACCTGGTCGGCGTCGCGTAAGGCATGCCGAGCAAGACGAATGGACAGATACCTGAGGGGATAGTCCCATCGCCTCGCACGGACATGTACGAAACGAGATGAGGATTGTGCAAGGAGGTCATGGCCATCTGGTGCCGCGCCAACTCGAGCGCGCCGTTGCACCGGCGCAGATCGTTTCCTATGCCCGCGTGCCCGCGGATATAGGAATCCCATCGATCGGGCAGAGATTGTCCCGCAACAGCAAGCAGGTGCCGCTACTTCCGGAGGCCGCCCGTGAGGGCGCTCATGAGGGCCACGTACTCACGCAGGCCCACGCAGGCGAGCACGAACTCGGAGAGCCACCCCGGCAGGCGCGTGCGGGCGATCTGCGCCCCCGCCTCCGAGAGAGTGCCCATCACCCCAGAAGGTCACCCAGCACGGCCGCACCGGTTTTGATGATCCCGAAGACGAAAAACGGTAGAAGCATCGCGAGCAGTGCGTCCATGCGCGGATTGATCGTCTCCGGGATCTTCGGGCTGCCGAAGAACAGCGTCCCATCGGGCGCGAGGTAGTCGATGAGCGGGTACTCCGGCCCGCAGCTGTACAAATCATCCCCCCAAGTCGCCCAACTCGGCTGCAAGGTGTCCCGCAGGACAACTTCCTCACCCGTCTGCTCGCACACGTATATCGGCGTGCCCAAGAACAGCGAGTCGTCATGCTCCGGATCGCCCGTTGTCGCGCCGCGCCACTGCCTCGGGTTCTCCTCGCGCCAGCGGAGGGTCCCGTCCTCGTCACGCTCGAGTCTTTGGAAGACGTAACGGAGCCGCGTGTAACCCCGGGCCCGGAGCTTGCGGTCGAGCAGAAAGCCTTTGATGTCTCCCATGAGCACGACCAGACAGAGAGCTGTGAGAAAGACGCTTGTGACGAGTCCCATCAGCATGTCCACGGCAGCCCCAACCTCTCGGACGAGATCATTTCACATTAATCATAGAGGACGTGAGCCACGGGCGAAAAGAGCACCGAGAAGCGTTTGCGGAACGCTTACCGGAACGCACGAGTGGGCGGCGCAGACGGGTGGCGACGCCGTGCCACGCTTTACTCCACATTAACCATCTAGAAAAACGCCATACGGAGACCGCTGACACGCCCATTGGGCTCGATTCGAGTTTCACGGACCCAGAAACGACCCCGTTTCCCTCGGGGACAAATTCCGCGCGTCTACTCACTCGGAGATAGAGCGGGGGTCTTCCCTTCCCGAGCTCAAAAGAATCTCTGTCCATATTTCGGACAGAACGAGCCTTCCAGTTGTGCTCGTTGCGCAGATTGATGCGAGACAGCGCAAGGCCCTCGTATCGCAGGGGATTCCATTCGTCGTCCCAGGCAGACAGGCATTTCTCCCCATGCTGGGTTTTATTGCAAACGCCAGACGAGATTTATCCCCCCTTTCCAAAGTGATGGCTCCCAGCACCCAAGCTGCCCTGGTCGCCTTGATGGCAAACCCCGACCTCCGGACATCCGAGAAGCTGAGGGAAATGACAGGCATGCCGTCGTCCAGCGTTTCACGGGCTCTCGACGATCTTTCCCGCAGAGGCCTTATCAACAAATCCAAGCAGGCGCGCCAGGTAATCATCGAGTGCAATGGCTCCCAAAACCAACTGATAAAAAGGGCAAAGGACTGCCTGCAAAACCCCGTGGCGCGTGTCACGTATACGAGAAGAAGTAAAGACACAGACTTTCTCCCGCTTGCAGGAGAAAGCGCCCTTTCCGAACGCAGCTTGCTTACTCCTCCCATAATTGAATGTCGTGCATTATTAAAAAAGACCTTTAAGGCGAATAAGTTTGAAGAGATCCAGCTGGGAGAGTTACCGAATGAAGAGACGATTCGGCTCCAAATCTGGACATACGATCCACTCGTCGCCGGAAGGGGCGAAATTGACGACGTGTCTCTTGCGCTGACCCTCATCGATACAGAAGATGAACGCGTTATCGGCCAGCTAAACGCACTGTTTAAGGAGGAACTGTGGTAGCAAGCGACGTTATTAGATGTCGCCAGCAGAGTCGAGGTCTGCCTCAATCTTGGCACGGCGCCTTTTCGCCGAGAAGTACGCTGCGCACAGGGTGGCAAATGTGACAACGGCGACTGCCAGGCCGAAGTACGCGCCCGTAGCCAAGTTCGCCACCCAAAAGACACTTTCGAGCGGCACAATCTGTGCCTCTGCAACACAGCGCATCACCGCAATGACAAGTGCGCTCGTGACCCCGCTGACACCGCAGACGAGCAGGAAGTATCCAACAGGAAGATGCTCGGTTTGCCCAAAACGGTTGGTATCGACATAGCCCTTTCGCGTTTGCAGCACCGCACAAATCAGCATCACGATAACGAGCCACGCATACATGGCAGCCTCAACCGGTGTTACAAAGAGGTGCGGCATTTCGGTGGCGTTGCTGTGAACCCACGCAACCTGTCGAGCTATAGTCTGATAGAAAAGAATCATCAGCATGCCAAACGAAAGCAGCACGAAGCCAATCCTGTAGATCTTCGCGTTCTCTGCTTCCAAGCGCTCATCCTTTGGGCCTGCATACTCACGCCACTTTTGCACGATTTTAAGATCTTCAAATTTCATAGTGGCCTCCTAAAGAGCGTTAGGGTCGGCTTTAATCTCGTCGTCCCAAAACAAGTCGTTCAACGTAACGCGCAGCGCTTTGCAGATTGCCATGCACAGGTTGAGCGTGGGATTGTAGCCACCGGCCTCGATCAGGCCGATGGTTTGACGCGTAACGCCCACGGCCTGGGCTAAGTCAGCTTGCGAAAGGCCAGCCGCCGCGCGCGCTGCCTTCATGCGTAGGTTCTTTTTGCCCGGCATAAAGTTCCTTTCGTGATATCGGACAGATATCCGTTGCAATATGACAGAAATATATTGCATTTATTGGATAATGTCAACTATACCCGTCATTATGAAAACTATGTCCGCCATCGCCATACGGCATAGTGATATCGATTCGCTTTTCAATCTTACTCGGTCAGAACCGACTCGGTTTTATCCGAGTAAACTTGGGCATAAACTGATTCATGCGCTACAATTTACTCGGACAAAACCGAGTCGGAAGGAACCGAGTAAATGGAATTCATTGGCAGGGAGCATGAACTCGCCCGTATTAAGAAAACGCTCAAGGCGCCCGAGCAGCGCAATGTTCTCGTTTACGGCAGGCGTCGCGTCGGCAAAAGCGAACTCATCAAGCAGGCGCTAATCGATTTGTCAGACACCACAACGGTCTACTACGAGTGCCGCCAAACCTCCGAGGCGGACAACCTTGAAAGCCTTTCCGCCCTTGCCGCTGAAGCGCTGGGGTTTCCGCCGCTCGCTTTCACGGGCATCCGCGAACTCATCGAATTTCTGTTTGCCCAGACCAAGGACAAGAACTTCGTACTCATTCTCGACGAATACCCTTATTTGAGAGATGCGGTTAAAGGCTTAGACAGTATCCTTCAGACTTCAATCGACACCCATAGGGAAGACTCACGTTTAAGCATCGTTCTGTGCGGATCCTACGTTGGGATCATGAAATCCCTCATCGAACATGCGAGCCCCCTTTACGGACGAATCGACCTTACGCTCGAGCTTAAGCCCATGGACTACTTTGACGCAGCGAAGTTCTATCCCGCATTCTCACCCGAGGACAAGGTGCGGCTCTACAGTGTTTTTGGCGGCATTCCCTTTTACAATCGCCTCATCGATCAATCCCAAAGTGTGCGCGACAACATCATCGAGCTCGTCACAGAACCCGGAGCCCGCTTAGAGAGCGAAGTTCCGTCCTATCTCGGCGCCGAAATCTCTAAGATGACCAATGCCAACGAAGTTTTCGGGGCTCTCGCACAAGGTTACTCACGCTGGAGAGATGTGCTGGCGCAGTCGCACGTCTCGAGCGGCCCCGCCATGGCAGACGTGCTCGACAAGCTCATCTCGCTCGAGATCGTCCAAAAGCGTGCGCCCATCAACGACCCTACGAACAAGCGCAAGTCCGGCTACTTTGTGGTGGACCCGCTTTCGCTCTTTTACTATCGCTACGTCTTTCGAAATGCCTCCGCGCGTCAGCTGCTCAACCCAGAAGTCTTCTATGATCGCCATGTCGCCCAAAACTTCGAGGAAAACTACGTCCCGCATATGTTCGAAGAAATTTGTCGCCAATACCTCGTACGACAAAACAGATCCGGCATGGTCGAGCCAGCCTTCGACGCCATAGGCAAGTACTGGTACGACGGCCCCGTAAACAAAACGAGTGGCGAATTCGATGTGGTAACGCAAGACCCCGACGGTTACACATTCTACGAAGCCAAGTTCCGCAAATCTCCCATCACTCAAAAGATGGTTGATAAGGAAATCGCTCAGGTCGAGGCAACGGGGCTAACATGCCATCGCTACGGCTTCTTCTCACGCTCCGGTTTTGAAGCCGACAAGAGCGACCGAACCATCTTCATCGACCTGTCGCAGATGTTTGAGTAAACATGATTCTTAGTGCAGCAGTTGGCTGAAATCGTGTCACCCATAATCGTTCGATTTTGTTTAGTGTATCTACACCGCTATTAAATAAAACTCATCTGTATCTAAAACTGTTCAACAATGCCGCGTTATAGCCCAATGCCTCGCTTAATCTTCGAACGCGCGTTCGATGGATTTCGTGTTGGGTGGAATCGCCCAAGGGCTGGGCTATGCTACCTTGACTATCTATATGACTTAAACGCAGCAAAGGAGCACCGAGAGAGCGAGCATGGCAAAAAACACCGCAAACTATGGTAACGACAGTATCCGCCAACTCAAAGACGAAGAGCGCGTACGCCTGCGCCCCGCCGTCATCTTTGGCTCGGACGGCCTCGACGGCTGCGCGCATGCCGCCTTCGAGATCCTGTCCAACGCCGTTGACGAGGCGCGCCAGGGCTACGGCAAGCTCATCACCCTCACCGCCTTTCGCGATGGCTCTATCCAGGTAGAGGATAACGGCCGCGGCTGCCCACTCGATTGGAACCCCTCCGAGAAGCGCTTTAACTGGGAACTCGTCTTTTGCGAGCTCTACGCCGGCGGCAAATACAACAACAACCAAGGTGGCGACTACGACTTCTCGCTCGGCACCAATGGCCTGGGCTCGTGCGCGACCCAGTACGCCTCCGAATACATGGATGCCACCGTCTGGCGTGACGGTAACAAGTACTCCCTGCACTTTAAGAAGGGCAAGGTCGTCGGTGCCAAAAAGAAGGCACTCGAGATTGAGCCCAGCGACGAGAATCGCACCGGCACCACCATCAAGTGGCGCCCCGATCTTGAGGTCTTTACCTCGATCAGCATCCCTCACGATTGGTATCGCGAGACCATGCGCCGTCAGGCCGTGGTCAACGCCAACGTGACCTTCCGTCTGCGCATAGAGGGCGACGATGGCGAGTTTTCCGAAGAGGACTTTTGCTACCCCAAGGGCATCGAGGACTATGTGCTCGAGAAGGTCGGTGCCGACTACCTCACTGAGCCCTTCTTTATCGAGGCTGACCGTCGCGGTCGCGATCGCGAGGACCTGCCCGACTACAACGTAAAGATCACCGCGTGCATGTGCTTCTCGCGCACCTTCATGATGCAGGAGTACTACCACAACTCATCGTGGCTCGAGAACGGCGGCTCGCCCGAGAAGGCTGCCCGCAGCGCCCTCACCAGCGCCATCGATGCTTACATTAAGCAACAGGGCAAGTACAACAAAAACGAGAGCGGCATTAAGTGGCAAGACGTCCAGGACTGTCTGGTGCTGGTAACCAACTGCTTCTCCACCCAGACGTCCTACGAAAACCAGACCAAGAAGGCCATCAATAACCGCTTTATCCAGCAGGCCATGACTGCCTTCTTTAAGGAGCGCCTCTCGACCTACTTGATCGAGAACAAAGATGCCGCCAACAAGATCATGGAGCAGGTGCTCATCAACAAGCGCTCGCGCGAGAACGCCGAGAAGACGCGTCAGAGCATCAAGACCAACCTGCAGCAGAAGACCGACATGGCCAACCGCGTGCAGAAGTTCATCGACTGCCGCTCCAAGGACAAGAGCCGTCGCGAGATCTACATCGTAGAGGGCGACTCGGCAGCAGGCGCCATTCGCACCTCGCGCGATGCCGAGTTCCAGGGCGTTATGCCCGTCCGCGGCAAGATCCTCAACTGCCTAAAGGAGGACTACCCGCGCATCTTTAAGTCCGACATCATCATGGACCTCATGCGCGTGCTGGGCTGCGGCGTGGAGATCAAGGACAAGCGCATCAAGAACCTCGGTGCCTTTGACCTGGACAACCTCAACTGGAACAAGGTCATCATCTGTACGGATGCCGACGTCGACGGTTATCACATCCGCACGCTCGTGCTCACCATGCTCTACCGCCTGGTGCCCACACTTATCGACGAGGGTTACGTGTATATCGCCGAGTCGCCGCTCTACGAGATCAACTGCAAAGAGAAGACCTACTTTGCCTACACCGAGCTCGAGAAGAACGGCATCCTCAAGGAGATCGGCGACCAGAAGTGTTCCATCAACCGCTCCAAGGGTCTTGGTGAGAACGATCCGGACATGATGTGGCTCACCACCATGAACCCCGAGACGCGTCGCCTGATCAAGGTTGAGCCCGAGGACGTCACCAAGATGGAAACCATGTTCAACCTGTTGCTGGGCAACGACGAGGCGGGCCGCAAGCGCCATATCTCCGAGCACGGCAAGGAATACCTGGACCAGCTGGACCTGCAATAGCAGTAAATCGATAACGACGGCCCATAAGAAGTTCAAGAGGAAATCGTGGCAAAGAAGAAGACGAAGAACCAGCCAAAGAAAAAGCAGGTCAACGCCGAGAACGTCATCGGCCTGCACTCCGAGGTCACCGACCAGCCGATCACGCAGACGCTCGAGGTCAACTACATGCCCTACGCCATGAGCGTCAACGTCTCGCGTGCGTTCCCCGAGATTGACGGCTTTAAGCCCTCGCACCGCAAGCTGCTCTACACCATGTACAAGATGGGCCTGCTCAAGGGCGAGCGCCAGAAGAGCGCCAACATCGTGGGCCAGACCATGAAGCTCAACCCGCACGGCGACGCCGCGATCTACGAGACGATGGTGCGCCTGGCGACGGGCAACGAAGCGTTGCTTGCGCCCTTCGTGGAGTCGAAGGGCAACTTTGGCAAGTACTATTCGGGCGATCTGAGCTACGCCGCCTCGCGTTATACCGAGGCCAAGCTCTCCCCCATCAGCGCCGAGATCTTCAAGGACATCGACAAGGACCCGGTCGACTTCGTCGACAGCTACGACGGCGCCATGAAGGAGCCGCGCCTGCTGCCCACCACATTCCCCAACATCCTCGTCTCGGCCAACAAAGGCATCGGCGTCGCCATGGCGTCCGACATCTGCGGTTTCAACCTCAACGAGGTCTGTACTGCCACGATGCATTACCTCAAGGATCCCGACTGCGATCTGCTCGAGTACATGCCCATGCCCGACTTCTCGACCGGCGGCGAGATCATCTACCGCCGCGAGGAGATGGAAAAGATTATCGAGACCGGCCTTGGCAGCTTCCAGATCCGCTCCCGCTGGCGCTGGATTCCCGAAGAGCGCATTATCGAGGTCTACGAGATTCCCTACACCACCAAGACCGATGTCATCATCGAGCGCATCGTCAAGCTCTCCAAAGAGGGCAAGGTCAAGGAGATTGCTGACATCCGCGACGAAACCGACCTCTCGGGCTTGCGCATCGCCATCGACCTTAAGCGCGGCGTCGACCCCGACAAGCTCATGGCCAAGCTCTATCGCTCGACCACGCTGCAGGATTCGTTCTCGTGCAACTTCAACGTGCTCGTCGACGGCTATCCCCGTGTTATGGGCGTGCGCCAGATTCTGCACGAGTGGGTCAAATGGCGAATTGAGTCCACGCGTCGCCGCATTAACTTTGACCTGGGCAAAAAGTCCGAGCGCCTGCACCTGCTGCACGGCCTCGAGGCAATCTTGCTCGACATCGACAAGGCCATCGCCATCATCCGTGGCACCAAGCTCGAGGCCGAGGTCGTGCCCAACCTTATGCGCGGCTTCGACATCGACGAGACCCAGGCCGAGTTTGTTGCCGAGCTCAAGCTCCGCAACATTAACGAAGAGTACATCCTCAACCGCACCAAGGACATCGCCAAGCTTGAGAGCGAGATTGCCGAGCTTGAGGAAATCCTCTCCAGCGAGGAGAACATCAAGAAGGTCATCAGCGACGAGCTGGCCGCGGTCAACAAGAAATATGTGATGCCGCGTCGCACGGGCAGGATCGAGCCCCATGAGGTTATCGAGGTAAGCTTGGAGCCCGAGGTCGAGGAGTACCCGGTGACCATCATGCTCTCGCGCGATGGCTACCTTAAGAAGATGACGGACCGCGTGCTCAAGAAGGCGACCACGCTCAAGTACAAGGACGGCGACAAACCCTTTATCGAGTTCCCGTCCTCCAACACCCACGAGCTGCTGGTCTTTACCAACAAGAGCCAGGTGTACAAATGCAAGGTTGCGGCGTTTGAGGACACCAAGTCGGCCCAGCTGGGCTCGTACCTGCCGACCGATCTTGAGATGGAACCCGACGAGAGCGTCATCTGGGTCATCGACCCCGAGGACTATAAGGCCGACGTGCTGTTTGTCTTTGAGAACGGCCGCGTGGTGCGTGTCGCACTTTCTGGATACGTCACCAAGACCAACCGCAAGCGCCTCAAGAACGCTATCTACGGCGGCAGCAAGCTGCTGTATGCCCAGGTGCTCAAGGAAGACCGCGACATCGCACTGGTCTCGAGCGACTATCGTTTGATGAACTTCAACACGTCGTTGCTCAAGACCAAGACGACTACCAACACGCAGGGCGTCCAGGCCTTTACCGCCAAGAAGGGCCGCTCGGTCACCACCGTCGGCACAACCGAAGAGATCCTTGGCGCCGGCGTCTCGGCCGAGAAGTTCACCGCGCAGAGCCTGCCCTCCGCCGGTGCCCTCATGAAAGAAAACGACATGCCGAGTTTGTTTGATTAGGACGACGGCAGAACCGCCATGGTTTTACAAAGCAGCGGGGCCCGGAGCGCAGCAATATCGCGCCCCGGGCCCCGCTCGTTGCGGAGGTCATCCTCGGAAATGTCGACGATACGGGGGCTTCCCGCACCGTCCTAAGCCGTTAGCAAAACTCGCAAAAGTTAGCAAAAGTTGCAAAAATTAGCAAAACTTGCAAAGGAGCCACCATGGAGTACAGCAAATGGCTCCGCCATGCCAGGCATGCTCGAAGATATTATCGAGCGAACCAAAGAAGCGGCAGATAGCTACCTTTCACAGTCTCACGCGCGCATGAACGGCGTTCAAATTGGTCCAGTGGGCATCGATTGGACATATGTTCAAGAAGCCCAGGGCAACTGGCGCACGTGCATGAATGGCATCTTCAGGCAACTCGAGAAGCATGGCATCGGGCTTCTCTCGAAACGACCTATCGAGAGCTTTCCGATAAAGACATTGAGTTTTTGCTCGCGATGCTGCCCGATTCTGGCCCCAGCAGGATCTCGGAGATAGCCAAACGCATGGGCGTCGCCAGCAACTACGCAAGCCAATACAAACGCCGCCTCCTCGAGGACGGCGTTATCGGGGAACGTGGGCGTGGCCTCGTCGGCTTCGACATCCCCGCGTTCAGAGAATTCTTGAACGAGAAGGCGTTTTAGCACACCGGAATTGTCCGCGGGAGCATCGTTGCATGGCAATCAGCATTCCTCCTGGTAAGGGCAGCAAGCATTTCCGCTAGTGCTGATTGCCATGCGCCCCTCTTGTCCTTAGGCGAGCTTGCGGGCGAGCTCTCGCACCCCTTCCAACTTGGGCGACGATGCCATGCTGTCGCGCTCGGTCATGCCGCTGATGGTGACAATGCCCTGGTCCTCCCACTTGCAGTACGCGCATGTGGCCCTGTACATAGCAATCGCCGCATCATAGACGCCCTCGCTGTGGCTATCGAGCAAAAGGGCCGTCTTGGTGAACGGGAAGCCTGTAGCACCGAAGGCGTACAGGCGGTCGATGGCGGCCTTCTCCTGCGCAGTGATATCAAACCAGTAGATAGGCGAAGCGAAGACAACCATATCGGCGCCTTTCAGCGACTCGATCACGTCGACCATGTCATCCTTCTGCACGCAAGTGCCCTCGTGGGCGAAGCAATACTGACACCCCAGGCAACCACCGATTTTCTTGCTGGCAACACGGACGACCTCGACCGTATTGCCGCCCTCACGCGCGGTCTCGGCAAACGCCTCGACCATGGTGTCGGTATTGGCGCCCCTGCGCGGGCTACCACTCAATACAACGATATTCATAGAAATCTCCCTCCCTCATGCCGCAGGCGCGCGGCACACATTTTGTTGTAACCAAAACGGATGGAGCTATTCAGTCGTCTGCAGGCCACATCTCTTGTTCGTGTTCTCTAGACAAGGCGCAAACGGTGCTGCACCCCCCTGTCGCGCTATATCCCTACGCAGTGTTCAGAACCCCTGCTCACCGAGCAGCACCGCGCGAGGTCCAGCACGAGTACGCCTTCCCGGGTACAGGTCTCATGCCCTATGCGGGAGATGAGGACCTTCGGGAACACGTCCCCGATGGGCAGAAGCGACGCGAGCTCCCCCTCAAGCATCAAGTTGATGCTCATATCGCCTCTCACATACGCTCTCCTTCCCGGTTTCGAAACTCGAATTGATTTAAAGTTTCGAAACCGGGAAGGCAATATACAAAAGGATGTGTCGAGGAACGAAGGTTGATTTCCGATCTCAGCCGAACACATTGAGCAAATAGGCCATTCCCGCAGTTAGCTGAACGCCCCCGCGGCCCCTCCTGGGGTCCGGGGGCGCCGTTTTCCCAGTCGAAGGAACGGTGGAGATGTGTTTCGATGGGTC
>UQHW01000012.1 GCA_900540935.1 uncultured Collinsella sp.
ACGATATGGCACCGTGGGGACACATGTATGTCAATCCTGGTCTAACAGAGCCTTAAATAATCATTTGGCTACCCGCTGGCTAAGTGAGTAGACTTTTTTGGAAATGCCGAGCACCCAACATATTTGCCTCAATAAAACCGCAGGTCACAGACTAGTGCTCTGTCGGTGTGGTCGGGGATTCGGTAAAAATCTACTCACTTAGTTTTACGTGATGCATATTGTCTTCAACGAGACCCCAGCCGGGGCGATTCCATCGCAAATTCCGGTGACCGGGGCAGCTAATTAGGCGCCGTACGGATTCCGGTCCCTCTCTATGCGTTGGCGGATGCGGCGGTACTCGATAATCAGCAGCACCAGGAGTAGGGCCATGATGGCTAGGTAGCTCACCACAGCGCCCATCAGACCCAGCAGCTTAATCAGGATCACCGGCAGCACCACGCTTACGGCGAAGCAGATCAGGTAGATCTTGGTGACGTCGCCAGCGTGGCGCAATACCGTGATGATGGCGTAGATAAAATCGATGGCCGCGGTGACGCCGCCGGCGACGACCATCAGCAGCGCCAGCGTACGGTAGCGCTCAAAGCTGAGACCGTACATAAAGCTCATGAGGGGAATACCGGGACCTGCCATAAATGCGGCGCACACGCCGGTGATGACCACGATCAGCGCCATAACGGCAACAATAATCAGGTCAAAGCGACGACGCTTGCGAGGATTAGCCCAAATGCTCGACAAGCGCAGGAGCTGCGGTTTATAGACAAATCCAATGCTCAACAGAATAGCCTGAGCTGGAAAAAACAGGGCATTAAAGTACAGCTGGTATTTGTAGGCTAGTGTTCCTTCCATCACAAACTTGGGCATGCTCTCGATAAGATTGAACAGGAATAGCGCGCCAAAGAGTGGGGCGCACTGGACAAACAGGTGGCCGACCTCGCGCAGGCTTACGCGGCGCGATTTTTCGGTCTCGAGCAGGGCGAGCGGCGCGGTGACCAGCACGAGCGAGGCGATCGCGGCGATGCCCATGGCCATGGCCGCGATGGGCATGCTACGCGTGAGGAACAGCGCCACGCTGAAGACCGCGATGACGCCGACGGAGCGTAGCGTTTGACTCATTCCAGCCAAGTAGAGCTTGTCGGCCTGCTGCAGGCGGCCTTCGTACACGTCGGCGACGCCGTCGATGACCTTATACAGGTAGACGCCCAGGCCGATCGTCGCCATCTGCGCGTCATAGCCGCGGGCGCTGCTATACATGAGGCCGCAGCCTAGGGCGAGCGCTCCGCAGATCCAACGATTGAGCTGGTAGGAGGCGAAGGACGTCTTTTCGTCGATGTCCGAGACCTGGAAATTGCGCACGCCGTAGTTGCACGCGATCATGATGAGCGTGCCGGTGACAAAGGCGATGGAGAACTTGCCGGCTTCTTCGGCGCCCACGAGCTGCGTAGACACGATGGTGAGCAACGGAAACGCCAGACCCCACACGGCGGTGCCGAGGGTGTTCCAAAGATAGTCGCGGCTGGTGGCGTGCTCTTCGTATTCAGCCTCTTGCGTGGAGAACCCGCCGCCGTAGACGGCGCCGAGCAGACGGTTCCACCAAGCGTTGACCATGCGGCGGACGGGGCCGGGCTCCCGATCGCGTTCGCGCCGGCGACGTGTGGCTTGGCTGCTATCGGGCCCGCCGGCGTTGCGCTGACTCAGCTCTTGGATGCGTGCGAGTTCCTCGGCAGTGTGCGAGGCAGGGAAGAGGCCGTTCTCGATGCGGCCGCCCTGGGCCTTCGCGGCGCCGTCCTTCGATGCAGCGGGGTTGGAGGTGCCGTTGCGGCGGGCGATGGCGCGGCGAATGCTATCGAGGGGCGTGATACTCAAAGCGGAGTCCTTTCTATTGCTGCGCTTTAGTATAGACGCGACGGTGTTCGCTCGTGTTTTTGAACGGATTGTTCAATAATTTCGGCGGGCGGCTGTAATTTGTCGGTAAACGTGCGGTATCCTGTTAAAGTTTTGTGACACCCCCGATGCCGCCCACGCGGTACCAAGGAGCTTCTACCTATGGACGTCGCCGCATTCTTACTGGCTCTTGTGCCGATTATTTGGCTGGTCGTGATGCTGCTGTGCTTTAAATGGCCAGCTTGGAAGGCCGCTATCGGATCGTTTGTCCTTTCGTGCTTGCTTGCCTTCGCATGGTGGCACCTGCCGGCAGCGCAGATCGCGACCGCCTCGCTCGAAGGTTTTTTGATGGCTCTGTGGCCCATCGTCCTGGTGATCATCGCCGCGGTGTTCACGTATAACCTGTGCGTTCGTACGGGCGCCATGGACGTGATCGGCAGCATGATCACCTCCATCAGCAGCGACCGCCGTCTGCTGGCGCTGCTCGTGGCTTGGTGCTTCGGTGGCTTTATGGAGGGCATGGCCGGCTTCGGTACCGCTGTCGCCATTCCCGCCGGCATGCTCGCGGGCCTGGGCTTTGAGGCCGTGCCTGCCGTGCTCATCTGCCTGCTGGCCAACGGCGTGCCCACGCCCTACGGCTCCATCGGCATCCCCACGGTGTCCGTTGCCGACCTGGTGGGTTTGGATTCCCTTCACCTAGCGACCGTTCAGCTGGTGCAGCTCGCGCCGTTCTTTGTGGTGATGCCGCTATTTATTGTGCTGGTTGCGGGCCGTGTTGCCGATGACCAGGGCAATGCCGCGAGTGTGGGCGAGCGTCTGCACGGTGTTGCCGGCGTGGCGTTGCTCTCCGGCGTGTCGTTTGTCGGCGCGGCTCTGGTCGTTGCCATGTTTGTGGGCCCCGAGCTGGCCGTGGTCGTAGGATCCATCGTTTCGCTCGCGCTGACAGCTGCGCTTGCCATGCGTGCCGAGAAGTCGGGGCGTCTGGACGCACGCTTTCACATGAATATCGAGGCGGGGGAGAAGCTCACCGTTAAGTCGGCGCTTTCGGCCTGGTCGTGCTTCATCCTGATCTTTGTGTTGCTGCTGGGCACGTCTAACCTGGTGCCCGCTGTACATGCCGCGCTCGCGCCGTTTGCGAGCCACGTGCAGGTGTATTGCGGTGAGAATCCCGGTACGCTTACGTTTTCGTGGATCAACACGCCGGGCGTCTGGATTTTCCTGGCGGCGTTTGCCGGCGGTGCCATTCAGGGTGCTTCGCCACGCATGATGGGCGAGGTGCTGGCCGCGACTGTGAAGCAGATGATGCCGACGGTGATCACGATGCTTTCGGTGCTGGGCTGTGCCAAGGTGATGGGCTATGCGGGCATGATCTCTTCGATCAGCGCGTTCTGCATCGCCGTCGCCGGTGGGCTGTACCCGATTCTGGCTCCGTGGATCGGCGCAGTCGGTGCGTTTGTGACCGGCTCGGGCACGTCCTCGGGCATGCTGTTTGGCCCCATTCAGAGCCAGGCTGCCACTGCGCTGGGTGTGAGCGACTACTGGATGGTCGCGTTGAACGCCCTGGGCGTCGCCGCCGGTAAGATGATCTCGCCGCAGACCCTCGCCATTGGTCTTGCCGCCGTGCTCGTGCGCGGTAAGGATGCCGAACTCCTGGGCGCCGTCCTGCCCTACGCCGCCGGCATGCTGGTCCTGATGAGCGCCATAGCCATGCTCGGCCAAGGCCTGCCGCTGTAGTCGGCACTTAGGGACGTTCCTTATGTGCCGGCACTTTGGGAACGTCCCTAAGTGCCGGCATCCGGGGACACTCCTTGAATGTTGTCTGTTCAAGAGTGTCCCCAATGACTAGTCGTTTAAAAGCGTCCCTAACGACTAGGCCGCTTGCCTGCGATTTTTGACCGTTGGGCGGGCGCTTCGCCGTTGCCGCAAAAACGTTTTTGCATATCGGGTACAACGGGCTTTACGTGAGTAAAGTGCGCGCCGCGTCCACGTGTCGCGCTTTTAAAGGAGGCCCCATGCCTGGTGTTACCCCTGCAGAAGTTCTGTCCAACTTTGGTATTGCGCTGGTCGAAGATCCCGCCGAGAATCAGCCCCGTCTGCTGGTCGATCTATCCGCCGCGGAGCTCGTCGAGCACGCCATCCGCCGCGAAGAAGGCCGCATGGCATCCAACGGCGCGCTGGTGATCGAGACGGGGGAGCGCACTGGTCGTTCCCCCAATGACCGCTTTATCGTTGACACCCCCGATGTTCACGACAAGATTGCCTGGGGTGCCGTCAACCGCCCGCTTTCTGCCGAGAGCTACGAGGCCATCAAGGCCGGTATCGTCAACTACCTCAACGAGCGCGATGTGTTCGTCACTCGCGGTATGGCCGGTGCCGATCGCAACCATACGCGTCGCCTGCTTGTCGCCTGCGAGCGTGCCAGCCAAGCGCTCTTTATTAAGCAGATGCTCGCCCGCCCGCTTGCCCGTGAAATCGCACGCACCGGCGAGCCGGACTTCTGCGTGCTCGCCGCTCCCGGCTACCAGTGCGATCCCGCCATTAAGGGCCTCAACTCCAGCGCCGCCGTGGTCATCAACTTCCAGGAGCGCGTGATTTTGGTTGCCGGCACCGGTTACTCCGGCGAAATCAAAAAGTCCATCTTCAGCGTCATGAATTACCTGCTGCCCGTCGAGGACGACGTGCTACCCATGCACTGCTCGGCCAGCATGGATCCCGTCACGCACGAGACCGCCGTGTTCTTTGGCCTTTCGGGCACGGGCAAGACCACGCTTTCGGCCAACCCCACGCGCCTGCTGATCGGCGACGACGAGCACGGCTGGTCCGACATGGGCATCTTCAACATCGAGGGTGGCTGCTACGCAAAATGCGAGGGCCTGGACGCCTTCCACGAGCCCGAGATCTTCAACGCCGTCCGTTTTGGCGCCATTTGCGAAAACGTGGTGCTCGACGAGAACCGCAAGCCCAACTACGACGACATCTCGATCACGCACAACACGCGCGTGGCCTATCCCGTGGAGCACATTCCTAACGCGTGGACTAAGGGCATGGGCACCACTCCGAGTGTCGTGCTGTTCCTGACTTGCGACGCTTTTGGCGTGCTGCCGCCCATCTCACGCCTGACGGCTGATGCCGCCATGTACCACTTTGTGACGGGCTTTACGGCTAAGATTCCCGGCACCGAGGTCGGCGTCACCGAGCCCACGCCCACGTTCTCTTCGCTGTTCGGCGAGCCGTTTATGCCGCTCGACCCCATGGTTTACGCCAAGATGCTTGGCGAGCGCATTGCCGACGGCCGCACACGCGTGTACCTGGTCAACACCGGCTGGATTGGCGGCGGCTACGGCGTGGGTCATCGCATCGAGCTGGCCTACACGCGCTCGCTGGTCGCACGCGCCCTCGACGGCACCATCGAGGATAGCGAGTTCGTGCACGACGACATCTTTAACGTCGACATTCCCACGACGTGCCACGGCGTGCCCGATGGCATCCTGGTGCCGCGCCAATACTGGCAGAGCACCGCGCGCTACGACGAGGCCGCGCATAACTTGGCCGTGATGTTCGAGGAGAACTTCGAGAAGAAGTACTCGCACCTGCCCGAATCCGTTAAGGCCGCCGGTCCGCACGCTCAGGTGCACGCCGACGCTCGTCATCGCGGTCGCGGCTTGCTGGGGCTCCGCCACTAGCGTCGCCTCAGACCTACAACCACCATAGGGGGGCTGTACACCTTTGTGGTCGTTTTGCTCGCGCGGATGACTCGGGTTACAATACGCCTGACATATCGTCCCCTTCTCCGGATGGGGACAGCGCAAGCGCTCTTGTGACGGCACCGTAGGACTTTGAAGGTGGTCGTTGTAAGGGCGCTTTTTGTTTAGGCGCTCGCGTTGGCGCGCACAATGAAGGGAGAGCGTATGAAGAGCTTTATTGCCGAGGATTCATTCTGGGAGCTGTTTCCGCAGGCAGCGGTCGGTGTTATGGTCGTGGAGGGCATGAAGCCCACGGCTCAGATTCCTCAAGAGGACGTGGATGCGATTGCGGCGTTGCTCGACCGCGCCAATATCGATGCGGAGCGTCATCTGACCAGCGATACTATCAGCGAGAACGCACCGGTCAAGGCATGGCGCGAGGCCTATCGTCTGTTCAAGACCAAAAAGGGCGCGCGCTGCTCGATCGAGAACTTGCTCAAACGCGTGCTCAAAGGAAAGCCGGTGGGCCACATTACGCCCGCGGTGGATATTTACAACACGGTGTCACTGACCTACGCGCTGCCCGTGGGAGGCGAGGATCTGCATGCGATCGAGGGAGACCTTCGCCTGAAGGTGACCGACGGTGGCGATGCGTTCTTGCCGCTTGGCGAGGAGGCGGACGATCCGACGCTGCCGGGCGAGCTCGCCTACATCGATGATGCGGGCGCCGTGTGCCGCTGCTGGAACTGGCGCGACGGCGTTCGAACGGCGCTGTCCGATGATTCGGCCGATGCGTTCCTGGCGATTGAGTGCGTGGAGCCCGAGCGGATGGGGGATTGCCAGGCTGCGATCGATCGCTTAGCCGAGCTGCTTGAGCGCTATCTGGGAGCGACGGTTGTCATTAAGACGCTTGTGACCCGCGACAATCCTTGCGTGGAACTGTAGCGGCGCCTAGAACCTATTGATGCCCCAAACCACCACAAAGGTGCCTGTCCTCTTTGTGGTGGTTTTTATGTTGATGGGTTAACAAATAGGGCGTGCAGGGCTGCCGGCCGTTAAGTACGGCTAAGATGTTTACCCGTTAGCATTATGCAAGCGAAAGGCGGTCGTCTCCCATGCAGCAGAGCGACGAGACACGTTTCGAGGACTTTGTCGGACTGATCAGCGGACTCTACAAGGAGATCCAGCGCATTAAGACGTCTGAGGGCGCAAGGCTGGGTCTCAAGGGCTCCGACGTTATGTGCCTGTACTATCTTGAGCGCAGCAAGGACGGCCTGACTGGCGCCGACCTGGCTCGCATGGCAGGCGTGACCCGCGCCGCCGTCTCGCGTACGCTGGCGCATCTGGAGGAGGGTGGCTACGTCGAGGTCGATGATTCGGGCGATGCCGCCGTTAAGTATCGTGCTCCGGTGCGCCTGACCGCTCTGGGCGGCGAGAGCATGAGCGAGGCGGACCGCATCATTCGCGAGGTGCTCGATACCACCGGTAAGGCTATGGGTGTGGAGCAGCGCGAGCAGATGTATGCGTCGCTGCGCACGATTCTCAACACCCTGCGCGAGATCTAAGGCCGCCAAGGCATTTGCTTCCAATTAACAACTGCATAGTCCCGTTTGAGCGCGTATACCGTGCCGGGGCATTGCTGTCAAAATTCCCCGCGCGAGGTCCGCGCAAGAAAGGATTCGCTATGTCCATTCGTATTATTACCGATTCCGCGAGCGATATGTCGCCGGCTGAGCACCCCGCTCTGCGTGTTCTGCCGCTGTCCGTCACCTTTGGCACCGATGTGTACATGGATGGCGTCGACATCGATCACCAGCGCTTTTACGAGATGCTCGTGGAGCGCGATGAACTGCCCAAGACCGGCCAGGTCAACCCGTACGCGTTTTCGCAGGCGATTGCCGAGGCGCGTGAGGCCGGCGACGAGGCAGTGATTATTACCGTTGGCGCCAAGCTTTCGGGCACCAATCAGAGTGCCCGTACCGCACTTGCCGAGGCGCCGGGCGGCGACGTGTTCGTGGTAGATAGCAACAACGTCACCCTGGGCGAGCGCGTGCTGGTCGAGTATGCGCTGCGCTTGGTGGACGAGGGCCGTAGCGCGGCCCAGATCGCGGCGGCCGTCGAGGCCGTGCGCGACCGTGTGGTGGTTATCGGTCTGCTCGAGACGCTGGAGTACTTGGTGCGTGGCGGTCGCCTGTCTGCTGCTGCGGGCGCTGTGGGCACGCTGCTCAACGTTAAGCCCGTTGTGGCCGCCGAGGACGGCCTGATCGTGCAGCTGGGCAAGGCGCGCGGTTCCAAGAACGGTCGTAACCTGCTCAACCAGAAGGTAGAAAAGGCGGGCGGCGTCGACTTTTCCATGCCGCTGGCGCTGGGCTATACAGGCCTTTCGGACGCCGTGCTCAAGAAATATATCGAGGACAGCGCGGCACTGTGGGCCGGTCACACCGAGGGCGAGCTGTCCATCCACACCATTGGCGCCACCATCGGCAGCCACGTGGGCCCCGGCGCCGTAGCCGTAGCCTTCTTCCGCCCCGCCAACTAGCTTTCCGGTCAAAACCACCACAAAGGGGACAGGCACCTTTGTGGTGGTTTATGCTTTTCCGGGTGGAAGGGAGCGAGCAATGGCGTCTGAGGGCTTTTTTGAACGGGTGTACGAGGTGGTCGAGCAGATCCCCGAGGGGATGGTCGCCACGTATGGCCAGGTGGCGCTGCTTGCCGGTCGTCCACGAAGTGCGCGGTACGTGGGGTATGCCCTGCATAGTAATCCGCGCCCCGGCGAGATTCCCTGTCACCGCGTGGTGTTTGCCGACGGGCACATATGCGAGGGCTTCGCTTTTGGCGGTCCCGATGCTCAACGTGAGCTTTTGCTAGGGGAAGGTGTGGCGTTTAAGGACGACATGCACGTCGACTTGGCCGCCTGTCGCTGGCCTGCCGGGCTCTAGCGGTTCTTCCGTGGCGAAAACCACCACAAAGGCGCCTGTCCCCTTTGTGGTGGTTTTACACTGTAGGTTTACCAGAGCTAACTTATGGAGAAGGTGTGGCGGCGTACTTTGCCGTCAGAAAGTAAACCACGGTGAACTATATTGGTTTCAGCAAGGGAGCAGGCAATAGGCGATGAAAAAGCCTGCCCTGTTGAGTTTGATTCGCATCCCTCCCCTCTGTGCGATTCAACGGTGTACTTCGGGAACAGGCCCGCTGGCAGCTAACTGCCGGCGGGCCTGTTCCTGTTTGTCGAGGGGGTGCGATGGACGGAGCCGAAGCGGTCCGGCTCCAAAAAAGGCGGACGCCGCAGCGCCCGCCCTAAAGCAATCGAAAGCTCAAGCCAGTAGATCGGTCTAGTACACCATGCCCATGGCGTCCTGAACCTCTGCCAGGGTCTGATCGGCGATCTCGTTGGCGCGACGGTTGCCCTCGTGCAGGACGTCCTTCACATAGTCCAGATCGTTCTCGTAGCGCTGGCGACGCTCGCGGATCGGTGCGAAGTACTCGTTGACGGCCTCGGTCACGTACTTCTTGAGCTGGCCGGAGCCGCCCATGCCGATCTCCTCGGCAATCTCGACCTCGGAGCGACCGGTGCAGATGGCGGCCGTCGAAAGCAAACCGGACACGCCGGGGCGGTTCTCGGGATCGAACGTGATCATGCGCTCGGAGTCGGTCTGGCTCTTTTTGATGCGCTTGGCCGTTTCCTCGGCGGTCATCGAGATGTTGATGGCGTTGCCGTAGCTCTTGCTCATCTTGCGGCCGTCCAGGCCGGGCAGCAGCGGGGTCTCGGACAGCAGCGCGTCGACCTCGGGGAACACCTTGCCGTAGCGGTTGTTAAAGCGGCGGGCGATGGTGCGGGTGAGCTCGATGTGCGGCAGCTGGTCACGACCGACGGGCACCACGTTGCCCTTGCAGAACAGGATGTCGCAGGCCTGATGCACCGGGTAGGTGAGCAGAAGGCCGGTAAGCTCATGGCCCGAGGCCTCCATCTCGGCCTTGACGGTGGGGTTGCGCGCCAGCTCGGCCTCGGACACCAGCGACAGGAACGGCAGCATGAGCTGGTTGGCGGCGGGCACGGCGGAGTGCGCGTAGATCATGGTCTTGTCGGGATCGATACCGCAGGCAAGGTAGTCCATGACCATGTTGTACACGTTGTCCTGGATGTGCTCGGTCGTGTCGCGGTCAGTGATGACCTGGTAGTCGGCGATGAGCACGTTGGTCTTGGCGCCCATGTTCTGCAGCTCAACACGGCCCTTGAGGGTGCCGAAGTAGTGGCCCAGGTGCAGACGGCCGGTGGGGCGGTCGCCGGTGAGCATGGTGAACTTCTCGGGCGTCTTGGTCAGGCCCTCGCGAATGGCGTTGCTCTTTTGCAGCGCGACTTCGTAGCTGTTCTCGTTTGGCATGATTGCTCCTAACGTATGTTCATGGGTCAAGATGATAACGCGTTTATTGGAGGGGTGGTGCGTAAGTAGGCGAGGGGCGGGAGAGGGACGCGCGTGGTGCGGCATGTGCGATGGGTGCGGCGCGGCCGTGCTTGGCTAACGGTGCCTTGGCACATCCTCGGCAGCTTGCCCTAGAGCTTGTGGTGGCGCTCTTCTTTGCGCTCCTCGGCTGCCCGCTCCTCCTGCTTAAAGGCGGGGTCGTCGGGGGTGACGAGCTCGTCCTCGTGCGTACGCTTGTTGTAATGGTGGCGCAGCACGGGCTCAAACAGATGTAGATGCTTGGCAAAGGCCGCCGAGCCAATGGCGAGCACGGTAAAGATGAGCACACGCATGGGCACCTCGACCTGGTTAATCGCGGCGGCGCCGGCCGAAAGCATGATGCACCAGGCATAGATGAGCAGCACGGCCTGTTTTTGGTTGTAGCCTTCTTGGATTAGGCGGTGGTGGATGTGGCCCTTGTCGGCCTGCCCGATGCTAATGTGGGCGCGCCTGCGGCGCACGATGGCGCTAAACGTGTCGATGATGGGCACGCCGGCAACGATGAGCGGGATGATAAGCGAGGTGAGCGCGGCGGTGCGGCTCACGTTGAGCAGCGAGATGGAGCCCAGTGCAAAGCCCAGAAGCAGCGACCCCGAGTCGCCCAAGAAGATGCTTGCGGGGTTGAAGTTGTAGCGCAAAAAGGCCAGACAGGCGCCAAAGAGCGCAATGGAGAGCGCGGCGGCGTCGATGCGGCCCGAAAGAACGGCCATCGAAAACATGGTGAACGAGGCGATGCCGCAGATGCCCGTGGCCAAGCCGTCGAGGCCGTCGATGAGGTTAATGATGTTGGTGAATGCCACCAGATAGATTACGGTGATGGGGTAGGCGAACCATCCGAGTATGATCTCGCCGGGGGCAAACGGGTTGACGATGACGCCGATTTTTAGGCCGCCGATACAGGCGATGAGCGCGGCGAGGACCTGTCCGGCCAGCTTTTGCTTGGGCTTGAGCTGGAAGACGTCGTCGATAGCGCCGGTCGCAAAGATGACAGTAAAGGAGAGCGCCAGCATGGGATAGCTAATGTGAAGGCGCGGGTGCGGCACCAGGACGGGTGGCCAGCCTAGGTGCCAGGTGCCTAGGATTTGCACAATGCAGGCAACGACCAGGCCCAAAAACACCGCCGTTCCGCCCAAACGCGGGATGGGCTTGGTGTTGATGCGGCGCTTAGAAGGATAGTCGACGGCATCGAGTTTAATTGCCAAGCGCTTGACCAGGGGCACCGCGAGGAAGGTCGTGATAAAAGCCGCCGCTGCCACGCATAGGTACGGTATGTAGCTCGGGGATGAAGCCATGAATCTAAAAACCGCCAAGCGTCGAAGGAAAAGGTCAGAAGAACGCCATGCGCAAAGGGCATAGCCGGACCATAATACTCGACCAAGGGGGGTGCATGTAATTGCACGCAGCGATAATCACGCGCTTACCAGATATTGGGATGTTGTCGATGGCTTGTCGGGATGCCGGCGGGGATCCATATGGACTGTATGGTGATTTTTGGCAAAAGAAAACCACCCCCCACGTTACGAAAATGAACCCACCTAAAACAGGTGGGTGCCCTCATCGACTGTTCCAGCGTCCTTAACAACGAAGGATACCTGTACTAGGTACGACTGTGTGGGCTCCCTAAATAAACGCGACGGTTCACCCAGTTGCTCCGCGGGGGGCGGAATACCTACATCATAAAGCGGCACTTTGTCGATTCCAGTCTTGACATTACAAAAATCGTGTCGGACGATTACGGCGCCTTGGGGCTTGAGCCGTCTACGCGGCCTGGCCCTTTATGTTTGAGCTGCTGAATTGTTGTTTTGGAGCATGTTTTTATGCCGACGTCGTTGACCGAACTTTTTTCGCCCGCCTGCCATTTGTGTCCCCGCCGTTGCGGTGCGGCGCGCGATGAGGGCGCGCGCGGCGTGTGCGGTGCTAACGACACACTCAAGGTGGCCCGCGCGGCGCTTCATATGTGGGAGGAGCCGCCCATTTCGGGCGAGGCCGGCTCGGGTACGATTTTCTTTAGCGGCTGTTCGCTCAAATGTATCTACTGCCAAAACCACGAGATCTCGACCGGCAATTTTGGCCTTGAGATTTCGCCCGAGCGCTTGGTCGAGATTATGCTGGAGCTGCAGGAGCAGGGCGCCAATAACATCAACCTGGTGACGGCGACGCACTATGCGCACCTGTTGCCTGCCGCGATTGCCGCGGCACGGACGCGCGGGCTGGTCATCCCCATCGTCTACAACACGAGTGGTTATGAGCGCGCGAGCGCCGTGGCGGCGCTGGGCGACCTGGTCGACGTGTGGCTTACGGACTTTAAATATGCCGATGCCGGGCTTGCGCAGTCGCTTTCTCATATTAAGGACTACCCGCGCGTGGCCGTGTCGGGTCTGGCCCAGATGGCGCGCGAGATTGAGCGCCGCGGGGGAGAGCTGGTGGACGAGGACGGGCTCATGAAGCGCGGCATGATCGTGCGTCACCTGGTGCTGCCAGGGCATGCCGACGATTCGTGCCGCGTGTTAGACCTGGTGTGGCAGACGGTGGGCGACGTGCCGATCTCGGTCATGAACCAGTACACGCCCAATGCACTCATGCGCGAACAAGGCGGCGACCTGGCGCGCGCCGTGACGCGCGAGGAGTACGAGCAGGTGCTCGACCATGCCGACGACCTGGGCTTTACGACGATGTTTTGGCAAGAAGGCGGCGCGGTAGACGAGAGCTTCACCCCGGCCTTCGACACCACCGGCGTCCTCACCAGCGCAAAGTAGCGCGTTCGCCGATGATTTTTCTGGGACGGGGGATAAATAATCATCGGGTGGCTCGGGCGTTCGAAAAGTAGTCAAAACAGCCCCGTCCCAAAAAGACTGGGTATTGGGCGTTGACAGTTGGCGAGCCGTAGGTAAAATATCAACTTGTCCTGGGGACGTAGCTCAGTTGGGAGAGCGCTGCCGTCGCATGGCAGAGGCCGAGGGTTCGACTCCCTTCGTCTCCACCCTTGGATTTTATAAGCCGCTGACATTGTGTCGGCGGCTTTTTTTAAAAAGAAAGGGCTGCATCATGGCCGAGCTTGAGTCCCAACCACTGTCTGCCGAGGAGCGCGCCGAGTTGGAAGAGCTCCGCGCCGAGAAGGCTCGTCGCGAGGCCCAGGAAGAGGCACGCCGCGAGCGTGAGGAGCTGGCCGCCCTGCGTGCCGAGCGCGAGAAGGCCGAGGAGGCCACTGCGAAGGTCGCATCCGAGTCTGCGCCCGTGCCCAAGCCCGCCGCCGCGAAGCCCGTGCCCACTGCACCCAAGCCTCAGCCCAAAAAAGCCGCTCACCCTAAGACCGTCGAGCCCAAACCGAGCCGTGACGAGATGACCTTTGCCCAGCGCATGGTCACCTCCAAGGAGCCTACGGGCGAGAATGAGATCCCCGGCATGGCTCCCGCTCAAAAAATCATCATCGTGCTCGCCCTTATCGCGTTTATCGTCTTTATGGTCTACACGATCACGGGCAGCATGGGCCTGCACTAACCTGTTCGCTCCAGGCTCCATGCCCGCACGTCCGCCTCGCCCAACCCTCAACCTCTGCACAACACATCCGAAAGGTCGCCCCATGGCTTTGACCGACATCTCTCATCCCACCGACATCGCAATGCTCACCGATCTGTACGAGCTCACTATGGCCCAGGGCCTGTGGGAGAGCGGCAAGGCCAATGAGCAGGGTTGTTTTACCGCGTTTTACCGCGACCATCCTTTTGGCAGCGCCTATGCCGTCATGTGCGGCACCGCCGAGCTGCCCGAGCTTGTCGAGAACCTGCGCTTTACGCCCGAGGACATCGACTACCTCGCATCGCTTGAGGCCCCGGCCGGCGGCGCGATGTTCAAGCCTGGATTCCTCGACTACCTGCGCGATTTTCGTGCGCATGTAAACATCGACGCCGTGCCCGAGGGCGAGCTCGTCTTTCCGCGCGAGCCCATGGTGCGCGTCACCGGCCCCGCGCTGGAGTGCCAGCTGCTCGAGACGGCGCTGCTCAACATCGTCGGGTTCCAGACGCTTGTCGCCACCAAGACGGCGCGCGTGGTGCTCGCCGCCGACGGTCGCCCCGTGGCGGAGTTTGGCCTGCGCCGAGCCCAGGGTCCCGATGGTGGCCTGGCCGTTGCGCGCGCGAGCTACGTTGCCGGCTGCTCCTCTACGTCCAATGTGCTCGCCGGCCGCCGCTACGGTATTCCCGTCTTTGGCACGCATGCGCACAGCTGGGTGATGAGCTTCGATTCCGAGCTCGAGGCCTTCCGCGCCTTTGCCAAGTCGAGCCCCAAGAACTGTACGCTGCTCATCGACACCTATGACGTGCGCGAGGGCTGTGAACATGCCATTACGGTTGCCAAGGAGATGGAGGCGGTGGGCGAGCGCCTGTCGGCCATTCGCATCGACTCTGGCGACCTCGCCAAGCTCTCCAAGTATGTGCGCGGCCGTTTTGATGCCGAGGGCCTGCCTTATGTGGGGATCTCGGTTTCTAACGATCTTGACGAGTATACGATTCAGTCGCTGCTCGACCAGGGCGCGCCCATCGACAGCTTTGGCGTGGGCACCAAGCTCGCGACCTGCTACGATCAGCCGGCGCTGGGCGGCGTGTACAAGCTTTCCGCCCGCCGTGCGAGCGAGGCAGACCCATGGACGCCGGTGGTCAAGCTCTCCGAGCAGCCCTACAAGCGCACGATCCCGGGTGTGCAACGCGTGCGCCGTTATTACGACGGATTTGGCGGCCCGGTCTGCGACATGATCTACGACGAGGACCATCTGGCGGGGGAGGGCTCCGCGCGCGGCAATACCCTCGTGGCCGTGAATGATGCCGCCCTGGTGACCGACGTGTCCGAACTTGAGTATCGCGAGCTGCTGGTGCCGATCGTGCGCGATGGCAGTGCGGTGGCTCCGCGTGAGAGCATCCAGGACGCGCGCGAGCGCTGTGCTTGGGCGCTCGATCATCTGGACGCAGCTTTCAAGCGCTTCCTGTACCCGCAGACCGAGGTGGTGGGCATGGAGCAGGGCCTGGCTCAGGTGCGCGACGAGCTCGTGCGCAAGAACATGGCCGCGGCTTCGGCTTTCCCCTGGGCTCACTAATTCTTTGGGCGGTAGGGGCGAGTCACGCTCCCTTGGCCGCCAGCTCGGCCGTTCGCTGAACAGTTGATTGGTTTGACGTATGACGACTTCTTATAAAACGATGGTGGTAAAGATCGGTTCGTCCACGGTGGTGGGCGCCGATGGCAAGGTCAACCGCGCCTTTATCGGCGGACTTGCCGATCAAGCCGCAGCGCTGCGCAAGCTCGGCTGGCGTCTGGTCGTGGTGAGCTCGGGCGCTATTGCCTGTGGCTATCCCGTGTTGGGCTTCGACCGCAAGCCGGTCGGCGACCTTCCGAGCCTGCAGGCCTGCGCCTCGGCTGGTCAGTGCATCATCTCGTCGGCCTACGACGAGGAGTTCCATGCGCGCGACCTGCTCACCTCGCTCGTACTGCTCACGCGCCACGACACGGCCCGCCGCACGTCCTACCTGCATGCACGCGACGCCCTGCTGCGCCTGGTGGAGCTGGGCGTGGTGCCGGTCGTCAACGAGAACGATACCGTCACCGTCGACGAGATCAAGTTTGGCGACAACGACACGCTGGCGGCGCTTGTGAGCTGCCTGGTTTCTGCCGATCTGTGCGTGACGCTCTCGGACATCGATGGCCTCTATACCGCCAATCCGCACGAGGACCCCACGGCCGAGTTCGTCCCGGTCGTGCATAAGATCGATGCCAAGATTATCGCCTCGGCAGGCGATTCTTCGACTTCGGTGGGCACGGGCGGCATGATCACCAAGATTCGCGCGAGCCGCATCCTGATGACGGCGGGTATTCAGAGCGTGATTTGCTCGGGCGAGGAGCCCGATGCGCTCGTGCGCCTCGCCCGCGGCGAGAGCGTGGGCACGCTGTTCGATCCGCCGGCGGAGCGTCTGGACATCGCACCCCGCAAGCTGTGGATCGCACTGGGAGACAAGGCGCATGGCTCGGTGACGGTTGACGACGGTGCCGCGAAGGCGCTGGTCAGCCGTGGCTCTTCCTTGCTTGCGGTGGGTATTCGCGAGGTCGATGGCCAGTTTGCCGAGGGCGATGTGCTCGATGTGTGCGATCCGAGCGGTATGGTCGTCGCCCGCGGTATCGCCGAGGCCGATTCGGACGTGCTGGAACTTGCCGCCGGCCGCCGCCAGGACCAGATTGCCGGTAACCGTCTGCTGGCAGACCTGGCCGAGAAGCCGGCGATCCATCGAGACAACTTGATTGTATTTGCATAAAGTGAGGCAGCGCTACGGTTCGTTTTGCCAGCAGCGCTGCCTCGCTTTTGCCGGCACTTGGGGACGTTCCTACCTTGCCGGCAGGTGGGGATACTCCTTTGCTAGAAGATTCGGCGCAGGTCTCCGCGGTTGAGGGCCTCGTCGAAGAGGTGCTTGAATACCACGCTGCCGTGCAGGCCGTCGTGCTCGAACTCGTTGGTCACCCAGGCGTGCGAGTTGCCCACGCGGTCGAGCGTGTCGAGCTGCATGCCCGAGTCCACGTACATGTCATCGAAGTACACCGCGGCCTGGAGCGGCACCTCGTTGCAAGCCAGGCGCTGCGGGTCGTAGATCTTGTCCCAGCTGGTGTCTTCCATCAGCAGGTCCATGGCGGGTTTAAACGGCTTAAGCTCGGGCATCTGCTCGAACATCCACGGGAACATGGCCTCGCCGGTAAACATGAGCGGGCGCGCGAGGGTGTCGAACTCGGCACGGCGTGCCTTCTCTTCTGCCGCGGCCCAGCGAATGGGCATGGTATCGCCGTCGGCGTAGATGAACTCCTGCAGTGTCCAGTACAGCGGGTTTGTGCGCGTGTTGGTGCGCTCGAAGGCGCGCATCAAAAAGCTGTCAGATACCGAGGCGCCGCAGGCCAGCGTGCCGTCGCCGTCAACAAAAGCGTGATCGATAATCCAATGCATGCGCTCAAAGCTCGGCTTCATGCCAAAGTCGCTGCCCATGAGCTGTAGGCGCTCGACCGTCATCGGCGAGCCGTCGGGCAGCACGGGCTTTTGCTCCTCGAGGGTATCTGCCAGGGTCGCCACGCGCTCGACGTCGGCGGGGTAGCGGTCGTAATACTGCTGCGTCTTGGCTGCCATGCGTGGGAAGGTGTGCGCGTAGACCTCGCTTGCGCTCGCCGGTACGTGGGGGATGCCGCCGCAGGTAAAGCTCGCCGCCACGCCCTCGGGGAAGAGCGACAGGTAGCTCAGCGTCAAAAAACCGCCGTAGCTTTGGCCGAGCGTGACCCACGGCTTGCCGCCAAAGCCCACTAGGCGCAGGTACTCAAAATCGCGCACGATGGAGCTGGCGAGGTGGCGCTTGAGGAAGTCCGCCTGCGAGCGTGCTGTATCGGCGCCGGCGGCCGTTGCGCGATCACCCAGTGCCTTGATCGTGCGTCCGTCCACGCAGCTACTGCGTCCGGTGCCGCGCTGGTCGGGAAGGACCACGCGGAAGTGCTTGACGGCCTCCTCGATCCAGCCGTCGCTTGTGGGCGACAGCGGACGTGGGCTCTCGCCGCCGGGGCCGCCCTGCAAAAACAGGAGCAGCGGCAGATCGTCGTTGATGCGGTCGGGCGCGCTAACCACGCGGTAGAAGAGCTTGATGCTCTCGGGCGCGCCGGCGATGGGTGCCGGCATGGCGCCGCGGCGCATGGTACTGCCGACGGCCAGGAGCATCGGCTCCAGGCCGCGCCAGTCAAGGGGGACGTCGATGCTGTGGTCCTCGACGTAAAGGCCGGGGACGTGGTACGAAGTGATGAGGGCCATGTGAGTCTTCCGTTCGTTGCGGTGTTTCGGGTTGACCAATTCTACCGCCGCGGGCGAGGCCATGCGCAAATCGGCTACCATGGTTGCAAACTTCTAGGAGAAAGGGCCGCCCATGTCGGTCGATATAGCCACGTATGTCCACGATCTTGCCGTTGCCGCCAAGGCAGCGTCGGCCTCGCTTGCCACGGCGAGCGATGAGCAGCGCCAGGAGGCCGTGCGCGCCATGGCCGCAGCACTGCGCAACGGTGTCGACTCCATCGTCGCCGCCAACGAGCTCGATATGTCCGCCGCGCGCGATGCGGGCACCTCGGCCGGACTGCTCGATCGCCTGCTGCTGACGCCCGAGCGCGTCGAGGGCATGGCCGCCGGCCTGGAAAAGCTCGCCGAGCTGCCCGATCCCGTGGGCCGCGTGCTCGACCACCGCGTGCTTGCAAGCGGCGTGGACTTGACCCGTGTGAGTGTGCCGCTGGGCCTGGTCGCCATGGTCTACGAGGCGCGCCCCAACGTGACGGCCGACGCCGCAGGCATCTGCATACGCACCGGCAACGCCTGCATTCTGCGCGGCGGTTCGCTGGCCTATCACTCGTGTGCCATGATCGCCGAGCTGCTGGCCGATGCGCTCGAGGCCAAGGGCTTCCCGCGCGAGGCCGTGTCGATGATCGAGTCCACCGACCGCGAGGCCACTGGCGAGCTCATGAAGCTCCGCGGTATTGTCGACGTGCTCATTCCGCGTGGCGGTGCAGGCCTGATCCAGCGCTGCGTGCGCGAGTCGCTCGTGCCGGTGATCGAGACGGGTACGGGCAACTGCCACATCTACGTGCATGAATCCGCCGACTTTGATAAGGCACTCAACATTATCGTTAATGCCAAGACCCAGCGCGTAGGCGTGTGCAATGCCGCCGAGTCGCTGCTGGTCGACCATGCTGTGGCCGATGCGTTTTTGCCCGCGGTCGTGGCCGTGCTGCATGACCACGGCGTGCTCATTCACGGCGACGAGGCAACCTACGCCGCATGCGCCGATGCCGGGCTTGCCGAGGGTGATGACTACGTCGCCGCGACTGAGGAGGACTGGGGTCGCGAGTACCTGGCGCTCGAGATGAGCGTGAAGGTCGTGGCAAACGAGGACGAGGCCATCGCACACATCAACCGCTACGGCACGATGCACTCCGAGGCCATTGTTGCCGAGGACACGGATGCTTGCGAGCACTTCCTGGATGCGGTCGATGCCTCGGCTGTGTATGCCAACGCCAGTACGCGCTTTACCGACGGCGGCGAGTTTGGCCTGGGCGCCGAGATCGGCATCTCGACCCAAAAGCTCCACGCCCGCGGCCCCTTTGCCGCCGAGGCCCTCACCACTTACAAATACAAGCTCCGAGGCACCGGCCAGGTCCGCCCCTAGCGACCGCGCAAGAAAAACCGCCACAAAGGTGCCTGTCCCCTTTGTGGCGGTTTTAGCTGGCGCGGGCGGTTAGGCCTGGAAGGTATCGCGATCGGGCGCGAAGGACTGCATGGCCGCGATGGTGCGGTCAAAGAGCTCGGGGAGCTCCCAACCCAGCATCTCGGCGCCCTGCGAAATCACGTCGCGCGAGCAGCCGGCGGCAAAGCGCTTGTCCTTGAACTTCTTCTTGAGCGACTTGGTCGTAAAGTCCATGACGCTCTTGCTCGGACGCATGATCACGGCAGCACCGATCAGGCCGGTGAGCTCGTCGCAAGCAAACAGGATCTTCTCCATCTGCAGCTCGGGCTTGGGCAGCGAGGTATTGAAATCGGACGTGTGCGTCTGGATGGCGCGAATGAGCTCGGGAGACGCACCTTCGCCCTCAAGAATCTCGGCAGCATAGATGGTGTGGTTCATGGGGTCGTCCTCATGCTCCTCCCAATCCAGGTCGTGCAGCAGACCGACGATGCCCCAAAACTCCTCGTTCTCGGGGTCGAACTCGCGCGCAAAGTAGCGCATAGTGCCCTCGACCGTCTCACCATGGGTGATGTGGAACGGGTCCTTGTTGTGCTCGTTGAGCAGTTCGAACGCGCGGTCGCGGGTGATTCCGGCGGTAAGCGGTTCTGCCATAAGAGACTCCTTGTGCTCGTGGGTATCGCTAAGAATGAATACTACTAGAACAAGAAAACCACCACAAAGGTGCTTGTCCCCTTTGTGGTGGTTTTTGGCGCGGGTGGGTTAGTTGAGGGCGGCTTGGGCTAGGCGGGCTTCGGCGGCCTCCTCGGTGACACCAAGGGCCACGGCGAACTCCTCGATGGAGCGGCGCTTGGCCTCCTTGAGTACGCGCATGTAGTAGGAGCTGGGTTTTTTATCAGCTTCCTCGGCCTGGCGAATGCGGTGCATCATGGTTTTTGCCACGCGGACCGTCTCGGGCGCGCCCAGCTTGAGCTGCTGCTTAAAGTGTGTCTCCTCAAGCGAGCTGTTGCGCTCGGTAAAGGTGTCGCACTCCAGCTCGTCATAGTGGCTCAGCAAGTGCTCGGCATCTTGCTGCGAGATGGCGGCGTGCAAACGGTCGGCCTGCGCCACGGGGTACATGAGGATCGTCTGCGCATGTCCCTGCTTGGTCTCGAGCAGCAGCATGGGCTGCGGTGTGTCGTCCCTAAAACCGACGACGGTGCAGACTCCCTGGCCCGGATGAATGACGTGTTGACCGATTGAGAACATGCTACCTCCAACTTATACGAATTTACGTATGTTAAGAATACCACGCTGACGTGCGCAAACCATTACTTTATGCTGGAAAAGCACACAACTCCGATAGGTAAGAGTATTCGATAACAGACGCAGCTCATTCACACCTTTATGCATTTTCAACGCCTGCATAATCTGCAGGCAGACCGGCATCTTTGAGTGACTCCATACAAGCTGTAGTCATTTTTGTGCATATGCAATATCTATTAGCTTTACCCTGCGACAGTGCCCGTCGCTTGTGATAGAGTGCTACAAACTCTGGCTTTTGCCCCACGAGTGACCAAGAGCTCGGGGGCTTTAACACAAGGAGGATCTATGCCCGAGAAGATTGAAGAGCTGGTACGCGCTGCGCTTGCTGCGGCCCAGGAGGCCGGCGACCTTTCCGCATTTGAACTTGACGATTGCGCTATCGAGCGACCGGCTGACACTTCTCATGGCGAGTGGACCTCTACCATGGCCCTGAAGTCCGCCAAGCTGGCCCACTGCGCCCCGCGCAAGATCGCCGAGGCCATCGTTGCCCATATGCCCGAGGACCCCGCGATCGAGAAGGTCGAGATCGCAGGCCCCGGCTTCATCAACTTCTACCTCTCCGTTGCCGTCAAGAATGCCATCTTTGGCGAGGCTCGCGAGAAGGGTATGGACTTCGCTAAGTCCAACGTCGGTGGTGGCCTGAAGACCCAGGTCGAGTTCGTTTCCGCCAACCCCGTCGGCCCCATGCACATCGGCCACGGCCGCTGGGCCGCGCTGGGCGACTCGCTCTGCCGCGTTATGGACCACGCCGGTTACGACATCCAGCGTGAGTTCTACATCAACGACCACGGCTCTCAGATGAACACCTTCGGCAACTCCATCAGCACGCGCTATATGCAGCTTGCCGACATCATCGCCAAGCAGGGCGTGGATATCGACGAGGCTCACAAGCTGCTGATCGCCGACCGCGACGCCTTTGTTGCCGACGAGAACGACGAGCACCCCGAGACCCATCCGTATCAGGACAACTTTGCCGAGACCCTGGGCAAGGATTCCTACGGCGGCGACTACATCATCGACGAGGCTGCCGAGTTCTGGCGCACCGACGGCGACAAGTGGGTCGAGGCCGATCCGCAGGAGCGCATGGAGAGCTTCCGTGAGCGCGGCTACGTGAAGATGGTCGACAACATGCGCGACCTCTGCCATGCCGTTAACTGCGACTTCGATCGTTGGTACTCCGAGCGTTCGCTGTACGTGAAGGACACCGAGGGCGAGACCGCCGGCACCTCTGCCGTCGACCGCGCTTTTGAGAAGCTCGACAAGATGGGCTACCTCTACACCAAGGACGGCGCCCTGTGGTTCCGCTCCACCGACCTGGGCGATGACAAGGACCGCGTCCTGATCAAGTCCGACGGCGAGTACACCTACTTCGCCTCCGACGTTGCCTATCACTGGGATAAGTTCCAGCGCGTCGACCACGTCATCGACATCTGGGGTGCCGACCACCACGGCTACATCGAGCGCGTCCGCTGCGTCTGCGACGCTCTTGGCTATCCCGGCAAGTTTGAGGTTCTGCTGGGCCAGCTCGTCAACCTGCTGCGCAACGGCAAGCCCGTCCGTATGTCCAAGCGTAAGGGCACCATGGTGACCCTTCAGGAGCTCGTCGACGAGGTCGGCTCCGATGCCGCTCGCTACACGCTCATTTCCAAGAGCTCTAACCAGATGGTCGACTTCGATATCGAGGCTGTTAAGAAGCGCGACAATTCCAACCCGGTCTATTACGTGCAGTATGCTCACGCCCGCGTGTGCTCCATCCTGCGCCGTGCCGCTGACGTTACGCCCGAGCAGGCTGACGAGATGGGCATGAAGGCCGTCGCCGCGAAGGCCATCGGTGAGAACGTCGATTACTCGCTGCTGACCGACCCGACCGAGCTCGCCCTTTCGCGTAAGCTCAACGAGCTCACCGACCTCATCGCCAGCTGCGCTCGCGACCGCGCTCCGTTCCGTCTGACGCACTTTGCCGAGGAGCTCGCCGGCGACTTCCACAGCTTCTATGCTGCCTGCCAGGTGCTGCCGAGCGAGGGCCGTCCCGTCGACCCCGAGCTTTCGCGCGCCCGTCTGGCCGCTTGCGACGCCGTCCGCGTGACGCTCGCCCTGGTGCTCACCCTTGTTGGTGTCTCCGCTCCCGAGCAGATGTAAGCTGCGGGTCATTTAACCGTGTAGGTTCGGCTTTGCTGAGCCCTATAAGCCCGATCTCCATGCGGAGGTCGGGCTTTTTGCAAACGCCGACGTATTGACGAATTTGGAACTGCTGGAAATACGAAACTATGCCGGTTTACTACGATGAATATGAGAAATTCCAACCACGCCAGCTTTTCGCAAAAAAGTGCAGGGCATCTACCTGCGGTTTTAGTTCAACAAGTTTCGGAGTGGTCGCGGTTGAGCGATTCATCGTAGTAAACCGCCATAGTTTTGGCGGAGGCAGTCAGATTTGTGGGTGTTAAACCAAAGAGTGCCCCTTTTGACTAGTCGTTTAAGAGCGTTCCCAATGACTAAGTTGCAGGTGGCGGCGGTTGTGTTACACTAACGCTGCGTATATGACGCAATCATCTCGATACAGATCAATGATGTCCGTCGTTTTGAACGGAACTAGACTGTTTAGCCGCCCTGAAGGTTTATGCAGGGAGCATGTGATCACAGGGCTTGAAAAGAAAGTTGAGCAAACACTGTGTCTGATCAACAGCAAGAAAACGAAATAACGACGACGCAAGCCGCTCCCGCTGCACCGGTTGCGTCGGACCAGGTCGCGGCGCCCGCGCATGCCTCGGCTCCTGAGACGCCTAAGGCTGCTTCGACGCCTACGCCTGCAACGGCTGAGAAGGCCGTGCCTGCAACTGGTGAGGAGGCTGCTCCGGCAAAGCCCAAGCGTACGCGCCGCACGGCCAAGCCTGCTGCTGACGGCGAGGAGGTCACCAAGCCCAAGCGCCGTACCACGCGCATGACGCGCGTCAAGCGCACCGTTGCAGCTGACTCCTCGGCGCCGATTTCCGATGAGGTCGCGCAGGCACGTGCGTTGGCGCAGATTAGCGAGGCTCAGGTGGTGCGCGCCCGCCGTCGTGCTGCCGAGCGCGAGGCCGCGGCTCTGACCGAGCTTGCAGCTCCGTCTGTGCCCGAGACCCCTGCCGCCACCGAGACGCCTGCCGCCGACCAGCCAACCGAGAAGCCGGTACCGCGCACACGCCGTCGCACGGCTGCTAAGGCCGAGCAGGTTGCCGATCAGGTAACCCCCGAGCTCGCTGAGGCTTCGGTCCGTTCCGCGGCAGGGGAGGGCACATCGCCTGTTGAGCCCGCTGCGCCTGCCGAGGCCAGCGAAGTTCCCGTTGTCGATCCGGCTTTGCGCCCGCACCGTCGCGGTCGCAAGCCCAAGGCTTTCGTCGAGGCCGAGAAGGCCGCAGCCGCAGCCGCCGCCGCTCGGGATGCTGCGGCGACCGCCGAGCCTGCAACCGCTGCCGATGCACCCGTCCAGGATGCTACGACTTCCGAGGCCGTTTCTGCTGATGTCGAGCCCGCCGGCGTCCGCCCTGGTCGCAGCCATCGTACTGCTGCTAAGCGCACGTTCAAGGCCAAGGCTGCCAAGAAGGGTGCGTCCGAGGATTCCGCCGAGACGACCGCCGATGCATCGATTGATGCCGCTGAGTCCCAGGACGTCGAACAGCCTGCGTCCGAGAAGCCCAAGCGCGGTCGTAAGAAGTCCGCTAAGGCCAAGGCGTCCGAGCAGCAGGCTGATGCCGAAGCGCAGATTGATTCCGGCGCCGAGGCCAATGACGCCGCTGCGGCCAATGCCGGCGCCGCCGCAACCGATGGCGCCGCGCCCGCCGAGGCCGAAGACGGCGCTCGCCCCAACCGTCGCCAGCACAAGCGCAACGAGGAGCGCAACGATCGCAAGGACGAGCGCAACAACGACCGTCGCAACCGTCAGCGCGATCGCAAACAGCGCAACAAGGAGCGCAACGCCGCCCCCACCGAGCCCACGCTTTCGCGCGAGGAGCTCGCTGCCATGAAGGTCGCCGAACTGCGCGAGAAGGCCAAGGAGTTCGAGATCGAGACGACCGGCAAGAAGAAAGCCGAGCTCGTCGAAGAGATCTACGTCACCGCTGCGAAGGCCGAGGGCTTCCGCGACATCAAGGGCATTCTGCAGATTCGCCCGGACAGCTCCGGCATCATCCACGCCCATGGCTACATGAAGTCCAACGACGACGCCTTCGTGCCCGCCTACCTCATCCGCTCCGCGCGTCTGCGCACGGGCGACGTCATCGAGGGCTCGCTTCGTCCTTCGCGCGGCGGCGACAAGCGCGCCGGCCTCGCCAAAATCACGACCGTCAACGGTCTAGACCCCGAGCAGATTCGCAACCGCCCCAAGTTCGGTGACCTCACCCCGGTCTATCCCAATGAGCCGCTGCGCATGGAGCATGGCAAGGACTCCATTACCGGTCGCGCCATCGACATCGTGTCGCCGATCGGCAAGGGTCAGCGTGGCCTGATCGTGTCCCCGCCCAAGGCCGGCAAGACCACAATCCTCAAGAAGATCTGCCAGTCTATCTCGATTAACAACCCCGAGGTGCACCTCATCTGCCTGCTCGTCGACGAGCGCCCCGAAGAGGTTACCGATATGCAGCGTTCCATCAAGGGCGAGGTTGTTGCGTCGACCTTCGATATGCCCGCCGACAACCACACTCGTGTGGCAGAGCTCGTCATCGAGCGCGCCAAGCGCATCGTGGAGCTGGGCGGCGATGTCGTGGTGGTGCTCGACTCCATCACGCGTCTTGCCCGCGCCTACAACTTGGCGGCGCCCGCCTCAGGCCGCATCCTTTCGGGCGGCGTCGATTCGGCGGCCCTGTATCCGCCCAAGCGCTTCCTGGGCGCAGCCCGTAATATCGAGAACGGTGGCTCGCTCACCATCCTGGCCTCTGCCCTCATCGACACCGGTTCCAAGATGGACGAGGTCATCTTTGAGGAGTTCAAGGGCACCGGCAACATGGAGCTCAAGCTTGACCGCGACCTAGCCGATCGCCGCATCTTCCCGGCTATCGACCCCGTTGCCTCCGGCACGCGTAACGAGGACCTGTTGGTCGACGAGCAGATGCGTCCGTTTGTCTTTGGCCTGCGTCGCATTCTTGCCGGCATGAACAACACCGAGCGCGCGGCCGCATCGTTTATCAAGGGTCTTAAGGGCACCAACACCAACCAGGAGTTCCTGGTGCGTTCGGCCAAAAAACACAGCGACTACGAGCAGACGTTCTAGGTTGTCATCCACGCGCAGCGATAGTTATCAATGCGATAAAGGGTCGGGGCTTTGAGCCTCGGCCCTTTTCCATAGCGCCGCTCCGCGCTTATTTTTGACCGTAAGACCGACGAGCAGCAGGTTTCCCGTTTCAATCCGACATCGTCGCTTGCAATCGGCAGGGCGGTTTCGCATAATAGCTTTTAAGCTTCGCGACGGAAAACGCAGATGAAACGAACCATATACCGTTGCTTTGGGGCATAGCCCCGCTTCATCTTCTCTCGCGCAGCCAACTGAATGATGCGATTTTGGTGCTGGAAGATGGGGAGAGCTCATGGCTTCTTCTGATGCAACACAACGAGCAGTCCTTGCCGGACTTTCGTGCGGGATCGGCCTTGCCGCTCCCGTGGTTATGTATGCCGCGACGCTGCCGTTTTCGTCGGTGAACGAGACGGTCGTGGCGGGTGCGGTTCCCTTCGCCGTGGGCGCGGTGGCGGGCGTGGGCATCTATGCCGCCTCGCTGGGTATCTCCGAGTATCGTGCGCAGCGTGAAGAGCGTCTGTTCCAGCCCGATGCCATGGGCGGTGCCGCCAATCTCAATCAGCATCAAAGCGAGTTCAAGACCGCCTCGATTCCAGCTCAGCAGCAGGATGCGACTCCTTACGCTGCGACTTCTGCTTCTCAGGCTCAGTCGGAGCAGTCTACCTCGGCATTCCTTTCCGGCCTGACTGGTGCGTTCCAGCGCCGTCATGTCGATGATGGTGTCCCTACCATCGCTCGAGCCGCAGATGCTATGGACGAGGCCGAGGCTTGGTCCATGATCGACAGTATGCTCGACGACGATTCGCCGGTTAGCTGCGACCCTGCACGCTCGCGCGACGTCTATCAAGTCGCCATCGACGAGCTCACCAACGGCGGGCAGACCGGCTCCTTCAATCGCGACGACATCGCCGCCGCGGCGCGTGCCGTGTCGGGCTCCCAGGCCGCCCCTGCGGGCAGCACGGCGGCTTTCGTGGCACTCGTTGCCAACGCGGCAGCCAATAACGCCTACGGCGCTACCTCGGCGGACGCGAACGCTTCTGCCGATAATTCGTACGTTGATGAAGACATGACCGCGGACGAGGAGGCCGTTGCCGCCCGCCGTGCCGCCGAAAGCTCGCTTTGGGGCGCTCCTGCCCAGCAGCAGGCGGCTGAGGCTGCGCCGTACAGCGCAAACCTCGCCAGCATGCCTATCATTTCCGGTGCCGCGGACATCGATCTCGATGACCTCGATGAGCCTGCAGCCATCACCGCATCGATTGATGCCCAAGATCGCATCGACACCGGCGACCTTCCGGATGCCTCGCTCGAGGTTGATGTCCCCATGGCCGATTACTCGGGCCACGAGGACATGTGGGCCGCCGCCACCGCGATTCTGGATGAGATTGACGAGCCTGCTCCTGTTGCAGCCCCCGCTCCCGTCGCTGCCCCTCAGCCTGCTGCCCCCGCCTATGTCGGCCGTCACAGCGCTGTGTTCCCCGAGGATACCGCCCGTATCTCGCGCGAGGGCATCGAGCGGGCCGAGGCTATTGCCGCCGGCATTATGGAAAATCGTCGTCACGAGCGCGTCAATCAGATCCTCGAGGAAGAGATCGAGCGCCTGCAGTCCTCTACCGCCAAGCGTACGGGCCGTGCCTATCTGAGCGTTATCGAGGGCGGTACCGCCAGCTTCGCGCCGCTCCGCGCGGAGGCATAACTTCTGCATGGTTAAGATCAATCGAAAATGGGCGGTCGTGACTTGCCTGATGGCGCTCTTGATCTGGGGCAATTCGCTGGTTCCCGGCTCGGGGTCGGGCTCGCTGAGCCTAACGGTCATGGAAGCTATCCGCGGTTTCCTGCACGGCGTGGGACTTCCATATGCATGGGTGACCAACTTTGTTGTTCGCAAGTGCGCGCATTTTACCGAGTATATGGTGCTCGGCATCCTGGCAACGCATGCCTTTGATTATGAGGGGCGGCGCACCTTTGACGTGCTGCTGCCCACGGCGGTGTTCCTGCTGCTGATTCCTTCGATCGACGAGACGATTCAGCTCTTTGTGCCGGGACGCGCCGGCATGATCACCGATGTGATGATCGACTGCTGCGGAGCGGCAACGGGCGTTGTGCTCCGATATCTCTTACGGTCGCTGATGTGCGCCAAAAAAGCCGCCTAGGACGTATTGTTTGGTCCTAGGCGGCTTTTTATATTTGAGGGCTTATATGAGGCGTGGTGGCGTCGTTCCGTAGGTCGGATTTGCCGGGCGCGCCACGCCCTGTGGGTGCGTCTGCTACTGAAGCGCCTTAGCGCCCAGGGCCAAGCAGCCCATAATGCCCTGTTTGCCCTCGAGGCTGTTGTTGACGATATAGCTATCGATGTCGGCCATCTC
This sequence comes from uncultured Collinsella sp., assembly GCA_900540935.1. Classification (GTDB taxonomy): domain Bacteria; phylum Actinomycetota; class Coriobacteriia; order Coriobacteriales; family Coriobacteriaceae; genus Collinsella. The sequence goes on from UQHW01000012.1 coordinate 28,183, forward strand.
GGGCGTGACGATGTAGCCGTTGAGCATCTCGGCGCACTTCTTGCGCGCGAGCGACACGATGGGGGTGTGGTCGGCTACGCCGCCACCGATGACGATCTTCTGCGGTGCGTAGCACAGGATGTAGGTCATGAGCGCCTGCGCAAGGTATCCGGCAAGAAGGTCCATGGCCTCCGGGTCATCGGCCATCTCTCCGGCGCTCTTGCCACCCCAGCGCTTTTTAACGCCGGGGCCGGCGATGAGGCCCTCGAGGCAGTTGTCGTGGAAGGGGCAGCCGCTGTGCTCGCCGATGGTGTCGCGCGGGTCGCGCGTGACCAGGATGTGACCGGCCTCGGGATGCATCATGCCGTGCACGAGCTTACCGCCCGAGAGCACGCCGGCGCCCACGCCGGTACCGATGGTCAGATACACCACGTCAGTGAGGCCCTGGGCGCAACCAAAGGTGACCTCGCCCAGGCAGGCGACGTTGACGTCGGTGTCGTAGCCGCAGGGAATATTGAGCTCGTTTTGGATGGTGCCCAGCAGGTCGAAGTAGCGCCATGCCGTTTTGGGCGTCTCCAGGATCTTGCCGTATTGGGGCGAGGCGGGGTTGACTGCGGTGGGGCCAAAGGCGCCGATGCCCAGCGCGGCGATGCCCTTGTCGGCAAACCATGCGTTGACGGCCTCAACGGTCTCCCGCGGGGTCGTGGTCGCAATCTGCTCGCGTTCCAGGACCGTGCCGTCTGCATAGCCCGTGGCGCAGACCATCTTGGTGCCGCCGGCCTCGAGCGCTCCGATAAGCTGCTGTTCTGCCATAGTATTCCTCTCTCTGGGACGAGTTGCTCCGTGACTAAAGTATAGGGCTCTAAACTATTTAAGAAAGCGTTATAAAAAGAAGCCTCGCAACGCGGCGGGCGGTGCGAGGCTTCTTTGGTTGCTTTAGTTGCTGGGCCGTCCTTACCTGCGCGGCTTGATTTTATCACGTAGCGACTTGAGGTTCTCCAGCGCCGCGTTAAGCGTCTCGTCTCGCTTGGCAAAGTGGAAACGAATCAGATGGTTGACGGGCTCGCGGAAGAAGCTCGAGCCGGGCACGGCGCCCACGCCCACCTTAGACGCGAGATCCTCGCAGAATTCGAGGTCGCTGTCATAGCCAAACTCAGAGATGTCCATCATGACGTAGTAGGCGCCCTGCGGCACGTTATGCTCAAGACCGATGCTGTCGAGTCCCTGGCAGAACAGGTCGCGCTTGGCGGTGTAGAGGTCGAGGACCTCATCGTAATAGCTGTCGTCGAATTTGAGGGCGGTGACAACGGCTTCCTGCAGGGGGGGGCGGCGGCGCCCACGGTGAGGAAGTCGTGGACCTTTTTGATGCGCTCGGTGATTTCGGCAGGGGCGATAGTGTAGCCCAGACGCCAGCCGGTGATGGAGTAGGTCTTGGACAGCGAGCTGCAGCTGATGGTGCGCTCAAACATGCCGGGCAGCGTGGCCATATAGACGTGCTCGTGGGGCGCGTAGACGATGTGCTCGTAGACCTCGTCGGTGATGCAGTAGGTGTCGTACTTTTTGCAGAGGTCGGCGATAAAGGCGAGCTCATCGCGTGTAAAGACCTTGCCGCAGGGGTTGGAAGGGTTGCATAGGACGATGGCCTTGGGGTCGTTGTCGCGGAAGGCCGCCTCGAGTGTCTCGCGGTCAAAGTCGAATGTGGGCGGGTTGAGCGGCACGTAGATGGGCTCGGCACCCGAAAGGATCGTGTCGGCGTCGTAGTTCTCGTAGAACGGCGAGAAGATGACGACCTTGTCGCCGGGGTTGGTGACCGTCATCATGGCGGCCATCATGGCCTCGGTGGAGCCGCAGGTGACTACGATATTCTCGTTGGGGTTCACCGGCATGCCCATAAAATGCTCCTGCTTGGCGGCAAGCGCCTCGCGCATGGCCTGGGAGCCCCAGGTGATGGAGTACTGGTGGTAGAGCGGCTTGGGGTCGGTGGCGATGGTGCTGAGGCTATTGAGCAGCTGCGCTGGGGGATCAAAGTCGGGGAAGCCCTGCGACAGGTTAACGGCGCCGTACTTATTGGAGATGCGCGTCATGCGGCGGATGACGGAATCAGTAAACGTTGCCGTGCGGTTGGAGAGTTCTTTCATGCCGGTCCTTTCGAGCATTTGCAGTGGGGCAAGTTTACTCCTATGAAACCGGTGGGAAATGCTCGAAATGGTCTCGAAAAACTCTTTTCAAAATTCTTGAAAATTGGGGCTTGCATCGCGTGGCGTTCCTTGCAATAATAGTCGAGCGCGAAGCGCACAGGACACGGTGGGTGTAGCTCAGTTGGCTAGAGCGACGGGTTGTGGTCCCGTAGGTCGAGGGTTCGAGTCCCTTTACCCACCCCAGTTCTTGCTTCGTGTTGATATCGGGTCGTTAGCTCAGTTGGTAGAGCAGGGGACTCTTAATCCCAAGGTCCAGGGTTCGACCCCCTGACGGCCCACCCAAAGCATGTTAAAGCGACTGGCTTAGACTGGTCGCTTTTTTTGTTAACCTCACATGGGGTCGAACCCGTCGGGGTGCGGAGCTGAGGAAATGCGTAAGCATTTGCCAGCGCAGCGCGCAAGGCGCGAAGCGCCGCAGCGACCGCCTGCGCAGCAGGCTGACCCCCTGACGGCCCACCCAAAGATTGTTAAAGCGACTGGCTCAGGCTGGTCGTTTTTTGTTGACCACGCATGGGGTCGAACCCGAAAGGGCGCGGAGCTGAGTAATCTGCACCGTGATTCCCTTAGGGAAACACGGCTAAAGCCCCGTAGGCGTGTTCTCCTTAGGGGAATCATGCTTACGGGGCTCGATGCATGTTGAGAAGTTGTGATCAAACTCAAAGTGAGAATCGATTTAGTCTGCTCGATAGTGCGAACCTAAGCTTTCAGTTCGCTTGCGCATGGCTTTGACCATTTCCTGTGCTAGTCGAATCTGCGACTGTAGGCGGGCGAGGGCTGCGATCTCGCTGTCATCGGCATGCGGCTTGCTCAGCGCCATGGCCTTGTCTTGCAGGCTTTCAAGCTGTTGCAGGGCCTCGGATAGGCCTGTTTCGGTCCTGTTGATCATGCAATAGGTGCTCATCGTGTGCTTAAGGCCGTGTGTCAGGCGTTCGGCATCTGTTGTGGAAATGCCGTAGCGGGGGAGGGCGATATCCGCCTTCAGGGCTGTCTCAGGCTCTTTCTGCGCTGCAAGGGCTGCCGATGCGCCCGCGATGCGTCCGAACACGATGCCGTTGGCGCTTGACAAGCCACCAATGCGGTCGGCGCCGTGCATGCCGCCTGTCGCCTCGCCGCAAGCGTAGAGGCCCTCAACGCCCGTGTGCGCGGTCTTATCGATCTTAATGCCGCCGTTAGCGGCGTGGGCATACATCGCAACGCGCATCTCGTCGGTCGGCGCGATGCCGTGCTCGTCTTGCAGCCAGGTGGCAAAGGTCTGCACAAACTCTGGGACATCCTCGCGGGGGAAGTCGTAGTGGAGTGCCAGACCTTCGACACCTGCCTGATCGATGACGAGATCGATAGAGCGGGAGGCCAAGCGTGACGTGAAGGGACCATATCCAGAGCGCTGCTCGAGCAGGTCGTCCAGCTTGTCGTCGGCAATATCTACCGGCTGGTCTACGTGCACGTAGCGCCAGGTTTTCTCATTGAAGACCAAGTTACGCCTGGGCTCGATGAAGCCGGGCATCATCTGCATGAACTCTATATTAGTAAGTGTTGCGCCGTGCGCCAGCGCGATGGCCTGCGAGGAACTGAGCACATCAGCCGACGTAAGGCTGCGCTCGAACAGTCCGCCTGTGCCACCGGCTGCGATGACCGTGGCCTTGGCAGCAAAGGGCACGATTCGATTTTCGGTAAGGTCGTAGAGTACGGTTCCGGTTATTCTGCCGTTCGTGTCCTCAACAAGGTCGATAAGCTCATGGCGGGGGAGCAGGCGAATGCCGAGCGACTCGATCCAGGTCGTCAGAGCGTCCTCAAGGGGCTTGCGGGTGAGGCCGCGCCACATGCGCGTCTTGTGGTCAAAGCAGGGGATAAATTGCTTTTGTTGAGCACTCTTGGCGCTTTGCGGACGCTGGAACTCAACGCCCAGGTCTTGCTCGAGCCAGTCAATCGCTTGGGGAATGCCGTGGACGAACGTTTGGACGAGTTCGGGGTCGGCAACGCCGCCGCCGACGGCCAGGATGGTGTCGATGAGGTCCTGCTCGTCGTCTTCGTCGACGGGACCGATGAGGCCGAGGCCCCAGGTACCCGGGAAGAAGCTCGATCCACTCATAGTCTTGCCGGCGCTTGCCACAGTGACGGTTGCATCCGTGCGTGCCGCTTCGATGGCGGCGCAAAGGCCCGCAATGCCAGATCCAATTACCAGTACATCAGTCGATTCCATCGGACTCCTTTCTCGTCCGGCGCATTGTCGCACGGGTGATCGGCAATGGGGCCGCAAAGACCCGGCAAATCGGTAAAGGGCAAATATGGCAGGTGGGCGTCATGGACGCTCTGACGCTCCATCTCATCACATCTTGTATTTCGCCCCAATTGATATATCGGCATTAGCTACCCTGCGACAGCGCAAGCAAAAAGAGCCGCTACCCGGGTGGGTAGCGGCTCCAAAGCTCAACTATATGAGCATCGCGCGGGTGCGATTAGGCCTTGAGGGCCTCCTCGACGGCGACAGCGCAGGCGACGGTGGCACCGACCATGGGGTTGTTGCCCATGCCGATGAGACCCATCATGTCGACGTGCGCAGGCACGGAGGAAGAACCGGCGAACTGGGCGTCGGAGTGCATACGGCCCATGGTGTCGGTCATGCCGTAAGAGGCAGGGCCGGCGCCCATGTTGTCCGGGTGCAGGGTACGGCCAGTGCCGCCACCAGAAGCGACGGAGAAGTACTTCTTGCCAGCCTCGAGGCGCTCCTTCTTGTAGGTGCCAGCGACGGGGTGCTGGAAGCGCGTGGGGTTGGTGGAGTTACCGGTAATCGAGATGTCGACGTTCTCGTGCCACATGATGGCAACGCCCTCGCGGACGTCGTCGGCGCCGTAGCAGTTGACGGCGGCACGGGGACCATCGGAGTAGGGGATGGTCTCGACGACCTTGAGCTCGCCCGTGAAGTAGTCGAACTGGGTCTTCACGTAGGTGAAGCCGTTGATGCGGGCGATGATCTGAGCGGCGTCCTTGCCCAGACCGTTGAGAATAACGCGCAGCGGCTTCTTGCGAGCCTTGTTGGCGTTCAGAGCCAGGCCGATAGCACCCTCAGCGGCAGCGAAGGACTCGTGACCGGCCAGGAAGGCGAAGCACTCGGTGTCGTCGGAGAGCAGCATAGCGCCCAGGTTGCCGTGGCCCAGACCGACCTTGCGGTCCTCGGCGACGGAGCCGGGAACGGTGAAGGCCTGGATGCCCTCGCCGATGATGGCGGCAGCCTCAGAAGCAGACTTGGCGCCACGCTTGACAGCGAGAGCGCAACCGAGGGTGTAGGCCCACTCGGCGTTCTGGAAGGCGATGGACTGGGTGTTGTTGACGATCTCACGCGGGTTGAAGCCCTTGTCGGTGCAGATCTGCAGAGCTTCCTCGAGGGAGGCGATGCCGTTGTCGGCGAGGCACTTGTTGATCTTGTCAGCGCGGCGCTCGTAACCTTCGAACGTAACAGTCATAGTTATTTCCCTCCCTTTCTACTCGTGAACCGGGAACACGCTGGCGACGGAGTGAGTCTCCTCGTCGGTGCGCGGGTCGATGTACTTGGCAGCGTTCTCCCACTGACCATAGTGGCCCATAGCGCCAGCGATGGCCTCCTCGGGGGTCTTGCCGGCCTTGACGGCGTCGGTGAACTTGCCGAGGTTCAGGAACTCGAACGCGATGATCTCGTTCTTGTCGTTGAGAGCCATGCGGGTGACGTAGCCCTGAGCGAGCTCGAGGTAACGAGCGCCCTTGGCCTTGGTGCCGAACATGGTGCCGACCTGAGAGCGAAGGCCCTTGCCGAGGTCGTCGAGGGAGGCGCCCACGGGCAGGCCGCCCTCGGAGAACGCGGTCTGGCTGCGGCCGTAAACGATCTGCAGGAAGATCTCGCGCATAGCAACGTTGATGGCGTCGCAGACGAGGTCGGTGTTGAGGGCCTCGAGGATGGTCTTACCGGGAAGGATCTCGGAAGCCATGGCGGCAGAGTGGGTCATGCCCGAGCAGCCGATGGTCTCAACGAGGGCCTCCTCGATGATGCCGTCCTTGACGTTCAGCGTGAGCTTGCAGGCGCCCTGCTGAGGTGCGCACCAACCCACACCGTGCGTAAGACCGGAGATGTCGGAAATCTCCTTAGCCTGGACCCACTTGCCCTCCTCGGGGATGGGTGCGGGGCCGTGGTATGCACCCTTGGCAACGGGGCACATGTTCTCCACTTCCTGTGAGTACTGCATGCCTCTCCTCTCTATCGTGTTGGCGTCCCGTCTGGGGGCCGTGGCTGGCGATTGCCGGGCGACCCTTCGAAAGGGACATGACATGCAGCCCCTATAATACCGCGAAATGCACGGAATATTCGGCGAACGGCTCAGTTTTCGTAGCGAGAAGTCCGGAAGTTTTAATTGAAACGGTTTAACTCTATGTTCTGTGGTCGCGAACTTCCGTAGAGGGGGTCCGTCTTTGGCAAGCTTTTGGGCAGCTCTTGTAAGCGTTGCGGGGGTTGACCTGTTGCAACGGTGCCGTTCGCCGCCTGTTTACTGCCTTTGGCCGCGCGAGCGAATTGTTTTGCGTGAATGTTTTGATGGCACGCTTCAATCGTGCTGTATTGGATGGCAAGCAGATCCCGGCGAAGGGAGCGCCATGCAGCGCGTTTGGAGAACGGTTACCGGCTTTTACCATGTCTGTGCCCGCGGTACGGGCAAGCAGCTCATCTTTGAGGGCGATGAAGACCGGTGGGAGTTCTTGGAGCTGATGCGCGAGTGCTGCCGCGAGGAGGGCGTGACGGTTATCGCCTGGTGCCTTATGGGCACTCACGTGCATTTGGTGCTTGCAGATTACGAGGACAGGATGAGCGCGGCGATGCACCGGTTGCTTTTGACGTACGCGCGGCGGTTCAATAAACGCACGGGGCGCACAGGCCATCTGTTCCAGAACCGTTTTGACCGGCGTTCGCTCGATACCGACTGGCAGGTGATGGAGGCTATTCGCTCCGTACACGCCGATCCGCAGGAGGTGGGCATCGGTCTCATTGAGCGTTATCCCTGGAGCAGCTTTGCGGAACATCTACGCTCTTACGACTGTGATGCGGCCGATGCCGCGAGGGGATTTTCTGATCCTTCTTGCGTGCTTGAACTTTTTGGTTCTGCCGAGGGCTTTATTGCCTATTCGCTTTCGACGCCCGACGGCAGCGAGCCGGCGCTGTGCGATATGAAAGAGACAGAGTGGGAACACCACGCCTTTGCCGACAAGTTGGCGAAGAGCCTCGGGGTTCCGCTCCACGGGGTTAAAGCCGCGCCGTCGGCGCAGCGCAATATCGTCATTCTTGGATTGCACGATGCCGGTTTTACGGTGCGTCAGATTGAGCGATATACGGGGATTGGCAAAAGTACCGTTTCTCGTATCGTGCGTGCCTGTGCACGAACGGTGGTGCAGACTGGCCGAAACGTGGCGTAGGACTGCCTGTGCACCGCAGCTGGGGTCGCCCATATGCCACAACCATTGTTCTAAAAGCTTGGTACGGTAACTGCACTTCTTAATATGCATAGAAAAATCGCCATCTTGCATAAAATAACGGCTCGGTCCGGGTTTGCCCGTGCCTACCCCCGTCTGCGCCGTGCAAAAAACGGAGTTTTCAGCATCGTGTTGCTGTCGGCACCGCCGCAATCTTGCAACATACGGGTCCCGAAGCTATTGATTCCCGCCGTTGCGCCCCCGAAGCGCGTGCCTGCGTCCCGTCAGACCGCGATGCTTGTTCTAAAACACAATATATATGCGCCTAAAGACGTTGATTAACGCTTTCGATGCGTATACACACAGCTTGGCGTGCTGAATACTCGCAAAAATGCACGCCGCTCCCTATGGGACCCGTCTGCGGCAGGCGCGAAGCGAGTCGGAGCTTCGCAGAACGGGGCTTGGCGCATTGCTTGGCGGGCCCGGGGCCCTGCCGCAGGCCTTTGGTGCTGTGGAAAACGCCCGTGCTCGCGTCTGGCTGTGTGGCAAATGTCAGACGGGGCGCCGGACGCGCGGACTTTGTGCGTTCGCGCTCATTAGGTAAAAACAGAGCCGCCCGTATCGGGCGGCTCGGCAATCAAAAACCTTGGATTCGGGGCATAAACTACTGGTTAGCTTGCCCCTCGAGCATGCCGTCGAGGGTGCGCCAGGCGAGCTCGGCGCATTTGACGCGGGCGGGCATGTGCGAGATGTCCTGGAGCTGGGCGGCTTCGTCCAGGTCTTCCAGGTCTTCCTCGGAGAGCTGCTCGCCGCGGATCATGGCGAGGAAGAGCTCTGCCAGGCGGTGAGCTTCCTCGACGGTCTCGCCGGTGATGAGGTCGGCCATGATGTCGGCGCTGGCCTGGCTGATGGCGCAGCCGTGGCCGGTAAAGGAGGCCTCCTCGATCACGCCGTTCTCGACGCACAGCTGCAAGGTGAGCTCGTCGCCGCAGCTGGGGTTGATGCCGTCGTGCTCGTGCGTGGGAGCATCCATCTCGTATTTATAGTCGGGGTGCGAGTTGTGCTCCATAAATGTGGTGGAGGTGTACAGATTACCCATTGAACGTGCTCCAAACGTGATGCAGGCCGGCGATGAACTTGTCGATGTCGGCCTTGTCGTTGTAGAAGGCCACGCTGGCGCGGCAGCAGGCAAGGTTCTCGACGCCCAGCCAGGTAAGCAGCGGCTGCGCGCAGTGGTGACCGGCGCGGATGCAGACGCCGTCCATGTCCATGATGCTCGCGACGTCGTGCGGGTGGATGCCCTTGACGTTAAAGCTCACAACGCCGTGGTGGTTGTCCCAATAGATGGAGCCGATGATCTGGACAAAGTCGAGCTGCATGAGCTCACCCATCAGGTAGTGGACGAGTGCCTGCTCGCGGGCCTGGATGTTCTCGTAACCCACCGTGTTGACCAGGTAGTCGAGTGCCGCACCCGTGGCGAAGATGCCGGCGGCGTCCTGCGTGCCGGCCTCGAATTTCTCGGGAACGGGCGCCCAGACGGCGTCCTGCTCGGTGACCGAGTCGATCATCTCGCCGCCGGTGAGCATGGGCGGCATGGCGTTGAGCAGGTCCATTTTGCCCCACAGCACGCCGATGCCCATGGGGCCCATGGCCTTGTGCGCGCTAAAGGCAAAGAAGTCGGCGCCCAGATCGGCCACATCGACCGGCATGTGCGGCAGCGACTGCGCGCCGTCGACGACCAGATAGCCGCCGTACTTGTGCACGAGCTTGCCGAGATTCTTGACCGGGTTCTCGACGCCCAGCACGTTAGACACCTGACCCACGGCCAAGATTTTGGTCTTGGGGCCCACCTTGGACAGAACCTCCTCGGTGGTGAGTTGACCGGTCTTGGTGGGGTAGAGGTAGACGAGCTTGGCGCCGGTTTCGCGGCAGACCTGCTGCCACGGGATTAGGTTGGAGTGGTGCTCCATGATGGTGATGACGACCTCGTCACCGGGCTCGAGCACCGTGGGTGCAAAGCTCTTGGCGACCAGGTTGAGCGACTCGCTCGTGTTGCGGGTGAAGACGACCTCGTTGGCCTGGGCGGCGCCGATGAGGTCGGCGATCTGTTGGCGGACCTTCGCGATGGCGTCGGTGGCCTCGACGGACAGCGAGTACAGGCCGCGCAGGGGGTTGGCGTTCATGCGCTGATAGAAGTCGCGTTCGGCGTCGAGCACACAGGCAGGGCGCTGCGCGGTGGCGGCGCTATCGAGGAAGGCGATCTCGGGGTGCTGCTGGAACAGCGGGAACTGGCCCTTGTAGGGGTTGGTCTCGATGTCCACAGTGGGCCAGCCGCGCGAAGCCTCGTCGCTGGCGTCGAGCTCCATGGGCTCGGGGGCGGTGCAGGTATCGCATTTAACGTGCTCGGTGTCGATCATGCGAGCTCCTCTTCAAAGTTATCGATCAGGTTGTTGCCCAGGCGGACGACGGCGGCGCGGGTGCGCTCGTCGGTGGCGGAAAGCGCGGCGTCCTCCAGCTTGGCGCGGATGAACAGGTCCTCGGCGGCGTTTTGGTCAAGGCCGCGGCAGGCGAGGTAGAACAGCTGCTCGTCGCGGACGTGGCCGATGGTGGCGCCGTGGTTGCCAGCGACGTCGTCCTCGTCGCAGAGGATGACGGGGACGGTTTTGTTGTCGACGCCCTTGTTGGCGAGCAGCACGGTCTCGCGCTCGGTGCCGGTTGCGCCCTTGCAGCCGTGCACGAGGTCGATGGTGCCGCGGTAGACCTTCTTGGACGTGCCAGTCAGCACGCCGTTGGCGTCGATCTCGCACTCGGTCTTACGACCGCGGTGGCGCAGCTCGTAGTTAAAGTCGCGCACCTGTTCGCGGGCACCTAGGTAATCGGTATCGATGGTCACCTTGGCGGTGTCGCCCAGCAGATCGCCGGCGAGGCCGGTGGCGCTGGCACCGGCACCCAGGACGGTGTGCTGCACGTTGACGCGCGCGCCCTCGTCTAGGAATAGACCGGTGTCATCGAGTGCGATCCAGCTGTCATCGAGCGTCTGTGTGCAGGTCACGTTGACGGTGGCGTACTCGTGAGCGCACACGCGCAGCACGGAGCCCACGACGCCTTGGCCGCTGACGGGGGAGTCCAGGGCTAGAGCGAGGTCGAGCGTTGCCTGCGGACGGGCGACGACATCGATAGCGGCGATGGCCGCCGCCGCGTCGGCGCCACTCACGCGCACGGTAACCGTGGCGTGCTGGTATGCGGGCACATCGATGACGATGCACTTGGTGGCGTGGTCGATCAGATAGGTGCAGGCAGCCTCGCCCATGCCGGTCTCGAAGGCTTCGGCAGGGGAGAGCTCCTCCTCGAGCTTGATAGCGCCGGCCTGGTAGACGGAGGTGGCGGGCACGTCGAGCTCGGTCTCGGGCGTGATGCGGGCGCGGTCGGCGGCGTCGCCGGGGGCGGAGGCACGGCGCTCGGGGAAGCGCTCGGCCATGGCGTCCATGGCGGTATCGAAGGCGTCGGCCGTGCCAGCAAACTGCTCTTCCAAGCCCTCAACCTCAACGGCCTCGGCGGGAGCGGCGGAAAGCTCGTCCGAAAGCTCGAGCTTGGTCTGGTTCATTTTGAGCCAGCCCCAAGTTGCTGCCGGCATCGCATTAACCTGCTCGAGCGTGGTAGCAGCGGTGTTGGTTTCCTGTTTCATTATCCGATCGCTCCTTCCATCTCCAGCTTGATCAGGTTGTTCATCTCGACGGCGTACTCAAGCGGCAGCTCCTTGGAGACCGGGTTGGCAAAGCCGTTGACGATCATGGTGCGGGCCTCTTCCTCCGAGATGCCGCGGCTCATCAGGTAGAACACCTTGTCGTCGCCGATGCGGCCGATGGTGGCCTCGTGGCCGATGTCGACGTTCTTGGCGCGGATGTCCATGGCCGGAATAGTGTCGGAGCGGCTCTGGTCGTCGAGCATGAGCGACTGGCAGCTCACGGTTGCCTTGGAGCCCTCGGCCTTGGGCGTGGCCACGATAGAGCTACGGAAGGTCTGGATGCCGCCGCTCTTGGAGATGCCCTTGGTCTCGACGGTTGCCGAGGTCTCGGGCGCGTTGAGTACGACCTTACAGCCGGTATCGAGGTTCTGGCCGGCGCCGGCAAAGGTGATGCCGGTAAAGCTCGAGCGGGCGCCGCGGCCGTTGAGCACGCTCATGGGGTAGAGATAACCCACATGGCTGCCGAAGGAGCCACTGATCCACTCGATGTCGCCGTCCTCGTCCACGCGCGCACGCTTGGTGTTGAGGTTGTACATGTTCTTGGACCAGTTCTCGATGGTCGAGTAGCGCAGGTGTGCACGCTTGCCCACAAAGAGCTCGACAGCACCGGCGTGGAGGTTGGCCACGTTGTACTTGGGTGCGGAGCAGCCCTCGATAAAGTGCAGGTCGGCATCGTCCTCGACAATGATGAGCGTGTGCTCAAACTGGCCGGCGCCCTTGGCGTTGAGGCGGAAGTAGCTCTGCAGCGGGAAATCGAGCTTGGTGCCCTTGGGCACGTAGACAAACGAGCCGCCCGACCACACGGCGCCGTGCAGGGCCGCAAACTTGTGGTCGGTGGGCGGGATGAGCGTCATAAACTTCTCGTGAATGAGCGGCTCCCACTGCGGGTCGTGCAGGGCCTCCTCGATGCCGGAGTAGACGATGCCCATCTTGGACGCGGTGTCCTGCATGTTGTGGTAGACGAGCTCGGAGTCGTACTGCGCGCCGACGCCCGCCAAGTAGCTGCGCTCGGCCTCGGGGATGCCCAAGCGCTCAAAGGTGCTCTTGATGTCGTCGGGCACCGACTCCCAGTCGTGCTTTTGGTCGGTGTTGGGCTTGACGTAGGTGACGATGTTGTCCATGTCCAGGCCCTCGATGGAGGGGCCCCACGTCGGGTCGGGAAAACGATTGAAGATCTCGAGGGACTTTAAGCGCAGGTCGAGCATCCACTGCGGCTCGTCCTTCCTGGCGCTGATCTCGCGCACGATGTCGGGCGTGATGCCGGCGTCGAGGCGCTCGAATCCCTCCTCGCCATAGGTGAAGTCGTAGAGGCTGCGGTCGATGTCCGCGACCTCGGTGCGGTTCTTGGTCATTGCGTCGCCCCTTTACGCCTGCTGCTCGGCAACGGCGGACTCGGCCTGGGCGCGCTGCTCGGCGGCCTCGCGCTCGAAGGTCTCAAAGCCGTTCTTGTCGATCCAGGGGATCAGCGAGGCGTCGTCCTCGCGTACGATGTGGCCCTTGACCATAACGTGGACGCGGTCGACATCCAGGTGCTCCAGGATACGCGTGTTGTGCGTGATGATGAGCATGGAGCCGTCGCAGCTCTTGCGGTAGGCGTCCATGCCGTGGCTGACGGTGGACAGGGCGTCGACGTCCAGGCCGGAGTCGGTTTCGTCCAGGATGGCGAGCTTGGGCTGCAGCAGCAGAAGCTGGAGCATCTCGACCTTCTTTTTCTCGCCGCCCGAGAAGCCCACGCCCAGCTCACGGTTGAGGTAGGCGGTGTCCATGTTGAGCTCGGCCGCGAGCTCCTTGACGCGACGGCGGAACTCCTTGCCCTTCATCTCCAGGCCGGGGCGGCCAGCGATGCTGGCACGCAAAAAGCTCGACAGCGGCACGCCCGGGATCTCGACCGGGGCCTGGAAGCTCAGAAACAGGCCGGCGCGCGAACGCTTGTCGGTGGTGAGCTCGGTGATGTCCTGGCCGTCAAAGACGATGCGGCCGTCGTTGACGGTATAGACGGAGTCGCCCATGACCAGGTGGCCGAGGGTGGACTTGCCGGCGCCGTTGGGGCCCATCAGCACGTGGGTCTCACCGGCGGCGACGTTGAGGTTGACATTGTGGAGGATGGTCTTCTCGTCCACGGAGGCGGTGAGACCATCGATGGAAAGCAGCGGATTTGCGCTCATGCTGTCCCTCTCTGTATATGGTGTACTCATAGGTGTACTAAACCCTAGGAATCTTCTCGGAATAAAGTTACTATGGGTTCGGCGTTAGTCAAGGGAAAACCCGACTAATCCACTCGACTTTTCTAGATGTGGGACAAAATAACAAGGTTTGTTTGTCCCACTTACTTAAGATTTGGGACAAACAGACCTGGTTATGTTGTCCCAGATGCGATGGGAGGGTAGGTATGCTCATTTCTTCCAAGGGCCGCTATGCCCTCCGGCTGATGATCTATATCGCGGCGCTGGGCGACGCCGAGGGCAAGATTGCCTTGCGCGAGGTTGCCGACCGTGAGCATATCTCACAAAAGTATTTGGAGCAGCTGGTTCGTCCGCTTATGAAGGCGGGCCTGCTTAAGAGCGTGCGCGGCAAGGGCGGCGGCTACATGATGGCCAAGGATCCAGCCGAGGTGCGTGCCGGCGACATCCTGCGCGCCGTCGAGGGCAGCACGGCGCCCGTGGCGTGCGACGGCATCGACAACAGCTGCACCCGCAGCGATTTGTGCTCGACCGTCAAGTTCTGGCGCGGCCTGGACGACGTGATCGAAAAGTACGTCGACGGCGTGACGTTGGCCGACCTGGCCGCCGTCCCCGAAATCAACTTTGACATTAAGCTGTAGGGGTGCAAATGGCATCTCTCGACAAGGTGTACAAGCAAATCGAAGTTTTTGCTCGGGAATGTGACGCCGAGAAGGTCGTGTTGTTTGGTTCTCGTGCTCGAGGCGACAACTTGCCCAAGAGCGATATTGACATCGCCGTAGCAGGTTGCCGGGATTTCGGCCGTTTCTCATATTTGATCGAGGAACATCTTGATACTCTTTTAGATGTAGATGTCGTCAATCTCGACGAGTCCCTATCGCAGCAATTGCTCGATGAGATTGCCAAGGATGGTGTGATTCTGTATGAAAAAATATGAGAACTTTGTTAGCGCCTTGGCGAATCTTGAGGATGCGCCCAATCAGGATCTCAACAATGATTTTGTTCAGAGTGGATTGATTAATAAGTTCAATCTTCAATTTGAACTGAGCTGGAAGCTCCTTAAGCGTCTGCTCGAGTATGAGGGCGCCACGCTTGCCGCGTCGGGGTCTCCTCGTGCCATCTTGAAGGAGTCCTACCGATTCTACGACTTTATTGATGAGGCAGCCTGGCTGGATATGCTCAGAGACCGCAATACGAACGTCCATATCTACGACAACAAGCTCGCTCAAGATTTGATTCAGCGCATCTTGAACGTCTATATTCCCGCTTTCTGTCAGTTGAGAGACGGGCTGACGAAACGTTACGGCGAGCTTCTGTTGGCGCCCGACGACCAGTTTGTCTAATTCCTTAAGATTTCGCGGAGGGTTGTTGCCGTTTACCGAGGGGTTGTTGTGCAACAACGGGCGAGCTGCAATACTTATTTCTATCTTTGCAAACTGCACTTTAACTATACCAATGCAGGGAGGATCTTATGCAGCCCAAGCATTCTGCTATTGTCGCGGGCCTGACGCTGGCGCTTTCGTTTGGCGCCGTTACCGCGCCCGCGCCCGCCGCTGCCGAGGAGCCCACGCCGGGCGTTGCCTCGGATGCCACCGATATCGATAAGGGCCTTTACACCCAGCAGTCCTTCTCGGGCGTGCTGAGGTCGGTCCAGGGCGTTTCGTTTGTCAACGTGACTCCCGAGATAAAGTACTTTACCAAGTACGAGAGCCATGGCAACTACAACCAGGGCTTTTCGTACGGTGACGGCTATAACGCGCTGGGTTATTACCAGTTCGACCGTCGTTGGTCGCTCATTCCGTTTATGAAGCAGGCCTACAACTACAACCCCGAAAAATACAGCATGCTCAAGGATGCGATTGATCGCGGCGGCGAGATTTCCAACGCGAGGAATGCCATGTACGAGAACGGCCAACTTACCGAGCTGGGCCGTATTGCGCAGGAGGCCTTCCAGGGCGCTTATAACACCGATCCTGTCGAGTTCTCGGCGCTTCAGGACGCTTATGCGTACAACTCGTACTATGCGGTGACCGAGGCGTGGCTCAAGAGCGCTCTTGGCATTGACATCTCCGGCCGCGCCGATTGCGTCAAGGGCATGGTGTGGAGCATCACCAACATGTGCGGCACCGGTGGCTGCAGGGACTTTTTCCGCTGGGCGAATCTTTCCAACGATATGTCCGACCGCGAGTTTGTGACGGCGCTCTCCAATAGCGTGGTCAACAATGTCGCCACTAAGTTTTCGAGTCAGCCCCAGTATCATGAGGGCTGGAAGAATCGTTATAAAAATGAGCTGAAGGACTGCTTGGTTTTTATCGCCGAGGATGAGGCTGCCGCTGCGACGCCCGTGCAGCCCGAGCCCACACCGGCGCCCTCGCCGACACCTGATTCGAATGACGACTCGAGTGACGATGCCAACGATGACAGGATGGATGCGCCCTCGACCGATGCTGACGGTAATGGCTCTGCTGGTGGCACTACCAACGACGGCTCTACCTCGAACGGCTCCAATTCGAACGGCTCTGCTGCGGGCGATTCGTCTTCAAGCTCTGCCGGCAATACGGACAGCGACGCTTCTGGTTCGACCGACGCTGACACCTCTAACTCATCCACCGGCTCGAGCGATTCGTCCGTTGACACCGGCTCTAACAACGGCTCTGGCTCTGACGCAACCCCTGATTCCGATGCTTCCAAGGACGACTCGAATAAGGCGCCGGACGCTCCCGTTGCTTCGCCGGACAAGAAGCCTTCTTTCTCCGAGCAGCTTGGTTCTACGCTGGGTTCTTCGCTGATGGCTGGCGTCAATAACGGCTCGGCCCAGAACAAGGACAACTCTGATCAGGCTTCCACGGAAAAGACCGAAGCCGCAAAGGGCGACTCCAAGGATAAGGCTTCCGAGAAGGTTGAATCCGATAAGGGTTCTAGCTCTGAGGAGAAGGACGACAAATCTGCTCAGAAGAAGGACGAGGATAAGAAGTCTGAATCTGAGAAGAAGGACGAGAGCAAGGACAAGACCGAGGACGGAAAGCAGCAGGGCGAGGACGGCGGTAAGGGCAACACCGACAACAAGAGTCAAGAGCAAAATGACTCCAAGGCGGTGACCACTACAACCACGACGACTACAACTACCAAGTCATCTGGCGGCAATATGCCCAAGACGGGCGATCTGATTGTGATGGCGAGCCTTGCCAGTGCAAGCTTGGCCACACTGGGCGCTACGTCTATCGTAAGTGGTAAGCATAAGCTCGATCAGCAGAAGAAAGCTTCTGGGGAGGACGGCTCGGAGGAGTAGCCTCTCGGTTGCTAGATAACTAAAGAGTTGGGACGGGGTCCGGTGCGAATACATTGGGCCCCGTTTTGTTGTGCAACGATTAGTTATGCCCCCTCATACCTCTTGTTGCTACCGTTGCCCGATATGTTCGCGCGGCGTCGTCGGTACGCGCGAGGCGGTCATTACAATTGGCGTCGTGCTGCGATTTAGGGGGAACGTTTTGGTGTCTGAACAGGCAAATAATGGTTGTGCTGCCGGCTTTGACGTGCGTTTGATTGGCTGTGTCGACGATGCAGTTTTGCCCATTGGCATGCACGACTATGCGGAGGCTCTTGGTTGCTGCACGCTGGTCGACAAGACCATGTTTATTGCCGATGCGTTGGACTGCGACGCGTCCGTTGTGGTGTGCTGTCGACCCGAGGGTTTTGGCAAGAGCATGAACTTGTCGATGCTCAGGGCTTTTCTGGAGCGTCCTGCGGTCGGTCGCGCCGGTCGGAGCTCGTTTGCCGATGCTCAGATTTGGGATGCAGACGGCGGGCGTTATCGGGATGAGTATGCTTGCTATCCGGTGATATCGCTGGACTTTTCTGGCGCTACGAGGCGTGGCCCCGCTGTTGCCGGCGTCGTGCGCGATGTCCTTTCGGGCGAGTGCGCTCGCTTGTTGGCGCTCTTGGGGGCTCCGGATTTAGCTCGAGATAAGGTGCGTCACATCGAACGCGTCGCGCGCGGCGTGGCGAGCGCGGACGAGGTTGACTCGGTGCTCGGTGTGCTCATTGAGCTGCTGGAGATGGCCTGCGATGAGCAGGTTGTATTGCTCGTTGATGGGTACGATGCGGCATGGTTGGGCCGTGCAAGCGCGAGGGGCGCTTCCGGTGCTGATCCGGCAGGGCTATTCGATCGCGTGCTTTTCGACGCCATTGCCGCTGCGCGCGATTCGTTGCGGCTGACGTGTCTGATGGGGGAGTATCCCGGCCCTGCCGAAGCGGCGCTTTCTTTGCATGGCTGCTCGTATTGTCTGACGACGCCGCTTTCGACCTGGTGTGACCGTTGTTTCGGCTTTTCGGATGCCGAGGTCCAGGCTCTGTTGAATCATGCTGGGCGCGAGGAATACCTGGATGATGCGCGTGAATGGCTCGAGGGATATCGGTTTGGTAGGGCCTATTGCTCGAGTCCAGCGCGTGTGATCGGTTTTCTGGACCGAGGCTGCACGGCGCCCGTGCGTGCCGATCTGTATGGGTATGCGGATTGCCTGAGTAGGGTAGTTAGTGACTGGAATCTCGACCGCCTTTCGGTCTTGTTTGATTTGCTCGAGGCCCATGGATGCGTTGGGGTCCCGCTTTGTTTGGGCGCTGCGGGGCTAGAGGCCTCGCCTGATGATGGCTTGTGGACGGCGCTGTATCTGTCAGGTTTCCTGACGACAGATATGACTGAGGAGCCAGAGTATGGCGATCGCCTCTGTGCTTTGCGATTGCCCAATAACGAGCTTCGCCAGGCCTTGCGTCTAGTGATTATTGAGTGGTTTGAGTGCGCTGCAGAAGACATTCGAGACGTCGATGCGTTTCGCGACGGGCTGTGCCATGGGAACGAGGATACCGTGAGGCGGGCGCTAAGCCGCATCTTGGGAGATGCGGGAATCGGTGTGACCGACCCAGATACACCGCTGCCATATCACCTACTCTTGCAAGGACTCTGCTTTGGATTGCCGGGCTATGCCAATCCTGCTTCGAGGCGAAAGTGTGGCGCGAATCGCTGGGACATCCAGGTTTTTCCTACGGGCGCCGTGTTCGACATAGCCGATACGATCGGTATGCTCGATGAACGTCCGCTGATAACGATCAACATGATGTATGACCCCGGTGTGGATGCGCTGGGCCTGGAATTGCTGGCCGTGCAGGCGCTGCTCGACATAGAGCGCGACGGCATCGACGAAATCCGTGTGCCGCGACCCGGCGTTGGCCGCATGCGCTGGGGGTTCGGTTTTGATGGGCAGCATGTGGCTACGGTGTACCAGAGGCTTTAAGCGCTGAGGTGTTTCCGGCTTCCGTTACTCGGTGTCCTTCATGGGCGGCATGGGCTTCCAGTTGGGATCCTTGATGATCTTGCGGGCGTCTTTCATGCCACGGCGCAGCGCCGGAATACCGGTCTTAAAGCACTTATCGACCGCAGCCAGGCGAATGAATTCCTTGCAGAAGGTCGCGGCATTGCCCAGGCGGAACAGCATGGGGTGGTAGTCACCGTAGATCTGCATATAGCGAGCGAGGAAGCCTCGGTTGCGCATGATGTAGTAGCGGTTGGTGTCGCTCGTAGAGTTGAGCTGGCGCTTGCCGGCGATGTCCCAGTTAGAGACGGCGCGGGCGCGCTTGAGCACCACGTCGGCCACAACGGCGGCGGGGAAGTGCTGGCTGGCTACGTAGCCGTAGCAGGCATCGTCGCCGTAGATAAAGAAGCGCGCGTCGGGCAGGCCGATTTTGTCGACCACGCGTCGCGAGAACATGCCGCCCTCAAAGCACAGCTGGTTCATGGCGCGGTAGCCCTCGGGACCCAGATCCCACTTGGCGATGGGGTTAGGGATGCCGAGCGAAAGGATGAGCTGGTACTGCCAAAAGAAGGCGCCGCCGTCAAAGTCCAGGCGCGAACCCTGGATGACATCGTAGCGGTCGGTCCACTTGGCAAGACGCTCGATGCCTTCGGGGATGACGAGCACATCGTCGTCCATCACCCAGAACCACTGAGCGCCCAGGTCGTAGGCGCATTTAGTGCCGGCGGAGAAGCCGCCCGCACCGCCGCCGTTTTTGAGCTGCGGGGCGTAGATGACACGGTCGGTGCCGCCCTGCGCGTCGGGCTGCTCGGTGTCGATGCCCCACAGGTTGGCCAGGCGCTCGTTGAATGCGGTGCACATGGCCTCGGTCTCGCGCGAATTCTCGTTATCGACAATCACGATGCGCCAGGGCGTTGCCGTGAGCTCGGTCATGGAGTCGAACAAGTTGGCCAGGAGTTCCTGGCGCTTGTACGTAACGACGACGATGGCGAGCTTGTCGATGGGAGCGGGAAGGGTTGAAGGCATGGGGCAATATATCCTTTCACGCGCGGCGGGCGAGCGCTGCACGGAAGCTATCGAATACGTCCTTGGGACTGTCCTATTGTAAAGGCTCGGCGCACCTTGGCGGCAAGCTTTGAATAAAACGCAGGAACCTGCCATGGGCCCGCCGCATGACGTGGGGCTGCTTTGCCCGCAAGAGGCTCCATAGATTATATAAACGCCTGCTGGCGCGCTGACCCTTTGATACCATGAAACGACAGGTATTTCCTAAGGAGCACATTTGTCTACTAACGCCTCTGGCAGCCCTGTTCTGTCGCTGCTTATTCCCATTTACAATGTTCAGCGCTACCTGCGCGAGTGCCTCGATTCCGCCCTGGCGCAGACGCTCAAGGATATTGAGATCATCTGCATTAACGACGGGTCGACCGACAACTCGCCGGCGATTATTCGCGAGTATATGGAGCGCGATAGGCGCGTCAAGATGATCGACAAGGCCAACAGCGGCTACGGCGACTCGATGAACCGCGGGCTGGAGATGGCGCGTGGCAAGTACGTGGGCATCTTGGAGTCCGATGACTTTATGGCGTCCGACGCACTCGAAAAGCTTGTCTCGGCCGCCGATAGCAATAATGCCGACTTTGCGAAGGCGAACTTTGATTTCTACTGGTCTAAGCCCGAGGAGCGCCGCTCGCTGCACGAGATGTTTAGACCTCGGGATTGCGGCAAGCCGGTGCACCCGAGCGATACGACTCAGTTCTTTAAGCAAAAGCCGTCGATTTGGTCGGCCGTGTACCGTCGCGATTTTCTTGAGCGCAACGGCATTAAGTTCCTGCCGACTCCGGGGGCATCCTTTCAGGACACGTCATTCGCCTTTAAGGTGATCGCGTGCGCCGATAAGGCTGTTTACCTGCATGATGCCGTGTTGTCGTATCGCCAGGACAACGAGAATTCCTCGGTCAATTCTTCGGCTAAGGTCTTTTGCGTCAATACCGAGTATGCCGAGATTGAGCGTTGGATTCGAGAGGATTATGCCTGCGACCATGCAAGCGGCGATGTCGCGCGCATGCTCAAGTTCAACCAGCTCATTAAGTACGATTCATACATGTGGAACTACGTGCGCCTGGCGCCTAAGTTCTATAAGGAGTTCCTGGTTCAGATGGCCAAGGAGTTCCAAGCGGCCTTGGACGCGGGGGAGTTTTCGCTTGACGACCTCAAGCCGTGGAAGCGCGCGAATCTCGCTGCCATCCTCAAAGATCCTGAGGGCTGGGTTGACGAGCATCCGAGTTTTGCGACGGATGGTGCCTTGGGGCGTGCTAAGTATTACGCCTCGGTTGGAGGCCCAGGCGTGGTCGCCGCCTTCCTCATCGAATCGCTGAGGGGGTAGGTCGGCATGGGAGAGGCCTCGTGTCCTAAAGCTACCATTGTCGTCCCCGTTTACAACTCTGCGCGCTCCATTCAGCGATGCCTCGATTCGCTGTTGGCCCAGTCCGAGCGCTCGATTCAGGTTGTCTGCGTCAACGACGGTTCGACCGATGATTCGTTGAACGTGTTGCGCCAGATCGCGCAGGCCGACAATCGCGTACTGGTGATTGACCAGGAAAACGCGGGCGTCTCGTGTGCTCGAAATGCCGGTATCGATACCGCCGAGGGCGAGACCGTCTTTTTTGTTGATGCCGACGATTACATCGATGCCCAGACGGTCGAGCGCGTGCTGCATGCCATGAAGTCTGCAGATGCCGAGGCCGTCGTTTTTGGCGGCGTCTGTGAACCTGCCGATGCTGCCCCCAAACGAGTCCAGCAACTCATGAGCCCCAAAGCTGGTACCTTCGGCGCCCGTGATCCCCAACTGCTGTTCCATTCGAATGCGCAGCCCTATGCCTGCCGCGCGGCTTTTTCGCGCGAGCTGCTCAATCGCGAAGGCATTCGCTTCGCCCCCGGTTTGGCTTTGGGCGAGGACGTCGTCTTCCAATTTGCGGCTTATGCGCTTGCCCACAAGACCGTCGTCATGCCAGACAAGTTCTACCACTACGTGATGGAGAGCGAATCGGCGACGCACGAGTTCAACAGTGCCGAGGCTCGCGCCAAAAAGCTTGACGCCCACATGAGGATGCTCGAGGAGGTCTTGAAGGACTGGGCGGCCTACGGTCTTTTGGACCTGTGCCCCGGCGAGCTGATAACTTGGTTTTTGGACCTCATTGTGTTCGACCTGGCGCGCTTGGATGCCGATGACTTCCATCGCGTGGCGGCTCGCGTCAACATGGACCTCACGACGTTTTTGGGAAGGGAGTGGACGGATATGCCTGCTAAGGGCGCCGTTCGCCGTGTTGCCCACAAGCTCGTTGTGGCGACCTCGGGCGTTTCGATGGCAGACGCCACGCTGTTCTATCTTTCGACTCGCGGTCTCAAAGCCTGCCTGGAGCGCTTTATCTAATTCCAAGCGCTGCCGCCCGCCGCAACTCGGCTGTTAAAATAACCCTGTTACACGCTACTCAACAGGAGGTTCTCTTGCAGAACTCTGATACCCCTAAAGTTTCGCTGCTTGTCCCCATTTGCAATGTCGAGCGCTATCTGCGCGAGTGCCTCGATTCCGCCGTGGCGCAGACGCTCAAGGACATCGAGATCATCTGCATCAACGACGGCTCCACCGATAGCTCGCCAGATATCATCCGCGAGTACATGGAGCGCGATCCCCGTGTAAAGATGATCGACAAAGCCAACAGCGGCTACGGCGACTCGATGAACCGCGGCCTGGAGATGGCGCGTGGCGAGTACGTGGGCATCCTTGAGTCCGACGACTTTATGTTTGAGGATTCACTCCAAAAGCTGGTCGCCAAGGCCGATGCTGAGCATGCCGATGTGGTAAAGGGCGACTTTTACCTGTATTGGTCCACGCCCAGCGAACGCCGTGAGCTGTTTGGGATTATCGACGAGCATATGACGGGCGCCGCGTATCGCCCCGTCGATCGCCCGGGAATTTTCTACCGCAAACCTTCCATATGGTCGGCTATTTATCGACGCGAGTTCCTCAACGACAATCAGGTTCGGTTCCTTCCCACGCCGGGCGCCTCGTATCAGGACGCAGGCTTTAACTTTAAGGTTTGGGCTTGCGCCGAGCGTGCCGCGTTTATTACGGACCCCATTTTGTGCTATCGCCAGGATAACGAGAAGAGCTCCGTTAATTCGCCCAACAAGGTGTTTTGCGTATGCGACGAATATGCCGAGATGCAGCGCTTTTTGGATGAGCGCCCCGAGCTCAAGGCTCAGCTCCAGGGGATTTTAATGCGCATGAAGGTCGATACGTACCGCTGGAATGACGAGCGTTTGGTCGATGAACTGCGTGAGCAGTTTTGGAAGAAAGCCTCGTCTGAGCTCAAGGCCGATTGGGATGCCGGTCGCTTTGATCTGTCGCTGTTCGACCCGCGTGGCGAGACCGACTTGCGCCTGATGGTCAAGTCGTCCCGCGCCTATATCGATTCGCGCTTTGGCTTTAAGAAGCCGGGCAAGCTCAATACGTTTAAGCATTACTTTAAGATTGGCGGCCTGCCGCTGGTGTGGCGCGTGCTGACGTATCAGCGCACCTACGGCGACAACCCGCACCCTGATGACGTTCCGGCCGCACAGTAGGAGCGAGTGACTATGGCTAACCCCAAGATTTCTGTTGTCGTTCCCGTCTATAAGGTGGAGGAGTGCCTGGCCTGGTGCTTGGACTCCCTGCTTGCGCAGGACATGCCCGATTGGGAAGGTGTGCTGGTCAACGATGGCTCGCCGGACGGTTCGCGCGATATTGCGGCTGCCTATTGCGATAAGGACGCGCGCTTTAGGCTGGTTGATAAGGAGAACGGCGGCCTGTCGAGTGCACGTAATGCAGGCATCGCTGCGTCCACGGCGTCTATCGTCGCGTTTTTGGATTCCGACGACCGCTTTACGCCCGATGCATGCCGCGTGATCGTCGATACCTTTGAGCGCGAGGACTGCGACGTTTTGACCTTTGGCGCGAATCCGTATCCGCTGGAGGCGGGGTATCCGTGGCTTAACTATGTGCTTAGCCCGCGCGATGTGTCGTTTGAGGGCTATAGCTCCGACCTGCTGTTTAAGGAAGCGTCTCGTCCCTTTGCATGGCGCACCGCCTGCAAGCGCGACTTCTTGCTGGGCAACGGGATCGTGTTCGACGAAACCGTTAAGTATGGCGAGGACCAGGTCTTCGACTTTGCCGTGTACGGTCGTTCGCACAAGACCGCGCTTATCTCGAACAAGTTGTACGACTATCGCGTGGCTCGCAAGGGTTCGCTCATGGACACCATGCGCTACGACGACGAGACACGTCTGCTGGAGCACGTGAAGATTTACTCCGCTATGCTGGCTGACTGGCAGCGCGACGGTCTCGACGCACAGCATGCTGATGACCTGGCGTACTTCCTGTGTGATCTGGTGCTGTACGACGCGCTCAGGCTGCTGGGTTCGGACTGCGGCAAAGTGTTTGCTGCAGTTGCCGCGGCGCTTAACGGTTCTGCCGTGGACAACGATGCTGCGCTCGCACAATGTGCTCCTTCGGTTGCCGCCATGGTGCGCGCGGCACTTATCGGTAAGGCCCCTGCTGCTCGTTTGTGCAAAAAGCTCATGTTCGATTACGACGTCTTGAGGTTTGGGCGCCTGGGTGCCTGCAAACGCATGGCAGCGAACGCCCTGGGAAAGCGAGAAGTGTAGATGAGTATCAAGCGTTTGGCACTTTGCCGCAGTCAGGGCCGTCTGTTTGTGCTGCTTCGTTTTGCCGGTCAGGATGTCGCCGCGCTTATTGAACGGGAGGGTTCTCAAGCGTTTGCCCACGCGACAACGAGCGGTTCTTGTGTGCCGTCGCTGGTGCTCCCAGTCGATCATGGCCGTGTGTTGGCGCTTTGCCCTTCCGTTTCCGATTACGAGCGCGAGCTCGCCGTCTTGGTGCTTCCGTTTTTGGATGGCTCTGCGATCGACGCTGCATTTGTGTCCGGTGGCCAAAAGCTTGGCGCCATTCGCCTCGATAGCCGCGTGGACAAGCTGGAATCTAAGATTAACTACAAAGCAAAGCCTGCGCTGTGCGCGCTTATCCGCGATGCGCAGCGTGGCGAATGCTGCGGTCGCTACGAGATCGATGCCATTCGCTATTTGCCGACAGACGCCGGCGCGGTGTGGCGCTATGAGGTTACCTGGGCGGGAGATCCCCAGTGCGCACCTGAGCTCCAGATCTTCGATACGCATATGAATGCCATCGATGCCACCGTGCATGTGTTTGAGTCGCAGGTCGATGTGCCGCAGCGCAACGGTTGCCGCGTCAATAAAACGTATCTGAGCGTAGAGATGCCTCGGGATATACGGGATTTTGTCGCGATTGTGAGCGATCCCACAGAGCGGATCCAAAGCGGGTTTTGCGCCATGGATGGTCGCCTGTACAACGGCATGGTCGATGACAGTTGGAACCGCATGAAGGACGCGCGTGCGGACGACGCAGCTTATCGACGTTGGTTTGAGCAACATCGCGCAAAGCCGGGCGATTTGGCGTGCCAACGTGTCGCTTCGGCGGCCTTTGCCTATAGACCGCTCGTGAGCATTGTGGTGCCGTGCTACAAGACTGATCGGGAATACCTGCGCGAGCTGCTGAACTCGGTGCTGGCCCAGAGCTATGACAACTGGGAACTGCTCCTTATGGATGCCTCGCCTGAATGGGATGCGGTGGCCGCCCTTGCGGCAGGTGCCAACGACGAGCGCATCCGTCGCATCGAGCTTCCCGGCAACGGCGGCATTGTGGTCAACACCAACGCAGGTATCGAGCAAGCGACGGGCGACTACATCGCGTTCTTGGACCATGACGACATCCTGGAACCGGACGCGTTGTTCCACTATGTTGCCGCGCTGAACAAGGCTGCCGAGGACGAGCGTCCCCAGGTCTTGTTCTGCGACGAGGACATGTTTCAGAAAACGGGGGAGTGGGGCCAGCCGGTCTTTAAGACCAAGCTCAACGTCGACCTGCTCTATAGCCATAACTGCGTGACGCATTTCCTGATGGTGGAGAAGGCGCTCATCGATCACATTGGTATGTCCCCAGAAGACGTTGCGGGCGCCCAGGACTACGACTTGACGCTTCGCTGCCTTGCGGCCGGCGCGCGCTTTGAGCACGTTGCGCATGTGCTGTATCACTGGCGCGTGCATCCGGGATCGACCGCCGACGGTTCTGCCGATAGTAAGCCGTATGCTATTGAAGCCGGGCGCCTTGCGCTTCAGCGCCACTTTAACGCGCTGGGCATTTGCGGAACGGTCGAGGAGACCGAGACGCCGTTTGTCTATCACATGCGTTATGCGCTGCCGGAGTCTGCGCCGCTGGTGAGCATTGTGATTCCCACCAAGGATCACGTTGAGACGCTCGATGCCTGCGTGATGTCGATCGCTCAGAAGGCAACGTATGCCAATTACGAGATCGTCTTGGTGGAGAACAACAGCGAAGCCCCGGAGACGTTTGCGTATTACGAAACCCTGCCAGAGCGCGTGGCTGCAGCATCCGAAGGCAAGGGCATCGCGCGCGTTGTGTACTGGCCGGGTGAGTTCAATTACTCCCAGATCATCAACTTTGGCGTTGAGCACGCCAAGGGCGATTATCTGCTGCTGCTCAACAACGATACCGAGGTCATAAGCCCCGACTTTATCGAAGAGATGATGGGCTATCTGCAGCGTCCCGATGCGGGCGTGGTGGGCGCCAAACTCTACTTTGCCGATCATCTGGTGCAGCATGCCGGCATTTTGGTTGGCGTGCGTGGCGCACTTGCCCATGCCAACCAGGACTTCTCGGCAAAGCGCGAGGGCTATCTTGCCCGCGCTGTGCGCCCGGGCAACTTTAGCGCCGTAACGGGTGCCTGCCAGATGGTCCGACGCGACGTATTTGAGCAGGTTGGCGGTTATAACGAGGAATTCGCCGTCGGTTTTAACGACGCTGACTTTTGCCTTCGCGTGTGGGAGGTCGGCTACCGCACCATCTTTACGCCCTATGCCGAGCTGTATCACTACGAGTTCACCTCGCGCGGCAGGGAAGAGGCCAACGAGGAAAAACTGCGCCGCTGGGAGCGCGAGCAAGCGCTGTTCATTCAGCGCTGGCCTGAGTTCTTCTTGACGGGCGATCCATGGTTGGGGCCGAACTTATCCGCTGAGAGCGAGTATTTCTCGATCTAGCGCGAAGTGATTCCGAGTTTGGGTAGCGATTCAGCAATCGTGTTGAGCTCATGTTGCTGTAGGTAGGCGGGATTGAGAGCTTCTTTTCTATAGGCTAGGTAGCTGTCTCTGGTCAGTTCCCTAAGCTGTTTAGTAAAGAACTGTTCCCAACTGAAGAACTTCTCGCAGTCGATGAAATCGGCAGGATGAAGGAGCATATCTTGCGTTTCGACATCGTTGAAGAGTCCCGATTTCAGCACAAGCCATTCAAACGATTCCGGCAAAAAGAGCTCGATCTCCTTAAATCTCCTGAGCGAATAGACATAGGGCATCTCGGGCCCAAAAGCGGCCCCATCTGCAATTACGAGCAACTTTTGGGCTGGGGAGCTCAGAGCGGTTTCGTATATGTTTGATTTGCCACCGGCACTTACGCAGCGAATATTACTTTTGGCGCACAGGACTTTAAAGAACTCATAGCCGGCATTGCTGTCTTCGACGATGACTTCTTCTGGTCGATCTCCATCGTAGAGCTCGTCTCCGTAAATGCGGTAGGTAGAAGTGTACGTGCGTGTGTAGACGGGATATTTTGTTGTTGCCCTGTTGGTGTTTTTGAGGCCATAGGTCTCATCCACGCTATAGGGGAGCTGGGGCAATTCGTCCCTCGCAACGATGACGTAGTAGTTGGAACTGTGTCGAGCTGCATGCTGGAATGCATGGCTCCTTACGAATTTTTGCGTATCGTCCACAAACACGATGCTGTTATCGATGCGGCCGAGTTGCGCTTCCCAATCTTTGCCGCCGATGACGCGGCAGGGGGCTGCGCAATTAACGATTATCCCGCTTTGGGCTCCTAGGTTTTCGTATGCACGGAGGCTGTCCAACAGGGTGGTTTTGCCTGTTGCGCTTTTGCCTTGGATGATGGTGAGGTTTCGGCGAATGGTGAGTTTGACCTGAACTTTATTGGTCCTTACGGTCAGCTGGTATTCCCCTCTCATGCTCGAGCCTCCCTCAGACATTTTGCCGAGATAAGGACAAGCTCATCCATGGTATGAACAATCTGTCCGGAATTGATGACACGGGCTGTAAAACGCGCTTTGCCAAAATCCATCATATGGTAGAGGTTGATGGTGATGTCATGTTTGGAGGCGATGCGCAAGATCCAATAGGCGCAATTATCTCCGCAGGTTGAGGCGTTGTAGAGGTTTTGAGGCATAAAGAGCATCAGTAGAAGTGTTTTGGTGCCCGTTGATAGTTTCTCTGGCGGAATAACGCCAAGCACCTTGGTGTCAATTGCGTTTGCGCCAAGAACAGTGCCATTATCAATAGATTTGATAATGCGTTGTGACAGGGGATCTTGCAGCCAAGAGGGAGAATAGCTGTAATCAAAGAATGTCGACGTGTCATAAATCACATCGTCTCTGTCGCCGTAGTGAATGCTGAGCATTGTTCCTCCATGGTTGCCTGTTGCGACTACTTTACCATGTTGGGGTCGATTTTCCTCAAGCAGTGGGTAACGGGTCAATCAACATGTCTGTTAGAACGAACCGATGACTTTTACAGGTGTAACAGCTTTCTATCCTGCGGTAATTGCCTGTCTCGATATGTTGGATTTAGCAGGTCGAAACTAACGATATTCCACGATAAGCTTATACAAGTTTATATAAGCCGATAAATCTCGATATAACTTACGATAGGAATATAAAGATGCGATTTGACATGAAACGACAGATTGAAATGCTTGAGACAAGCTTTCTTTTTCGTTATATGCGGGAATAGCTTGGAGACCTTGACTTGGTTCAACACCGAGCAATTTCTAGTGTTATTCAGCCGCTCAGGCGTGATTTAAAATGTCAATCAGACGGTTTATATCGCTGTCTCCAGTGCCTAAAATATCGATATTGTAACTATGCTCAGGATTAAGCCTCAGCTTTTTCTTGATGGTGCTGGGTGTCTCATCTCTGCTGTGGTCGAGATAGATAAGACGACTATTCGAATGCTGCATGAAATCTCGCACCATAGCCGAAATGTGAGAATCACTTTCGCAAAATGAATAGCCCAAGACAACGAGAAGGACCGTGTTGTCGAGGATCTCAATAGCCTTGGAAAAGGATCTCAGCTGGGTCGTATCGATAATTGGCTTAATCGGCACTTGTGTCATAAGAAACGGAAAGACAAATTCATCCGCAGCTATGGGTTCTTTACGCACATCTCTTGAAGTGAGAGACCCAAGCGATTCGAACAGCCAGAGAGCCCCTGATAGATACACACATGAATTTCCAATCAACTTAGGAAACAAAAAATCCGAAAGCCCCGTGTAATTCGTCGTCAACACGTTATCAAAGGCTCTGTTAGACCAGGATTGACATTCCGCCCTGTCATCTTCTTGCGATTGCA